>JBKJTC010000048.1:0-33484 GCA_046590925.1 Lysobacteraceae bacterium
TCCGCCACGACCAGGAACTCGCCTGCGATCAGGCGGTGGTCGCGGCCCATCCGAATTCGCGACGCGCGTACGGCGAAGCGATGCTCAAGACCCTCATGACCGACCGGCAGGCGCCGCTGGGCTGTCACTGGGGGTTCTCACATCCGATGAAGGAGAGAGTCATGCAATTGAAATCACCGATGCCGCGGGCATGGGTACGACGGATCGGGATCGTCGCCGTCGCTGCGTTGGCGCTGGGAACCGGGTTCGTGGTGTGGTCGGCGCAACCGGGCCGGGTCGTCGTCCGGACGGCCGCGACCACGGTCGACGACGCCGACATGTTGGCCGACATCCGCGTGAAGATCGACGATGGCGCGTTGTCGCCCAGCGGTTTGAGACCGATCCGTTTCGGCGATCGGATGGAATACACCTACCGCGACGCGGGAAAGGAACTGCGGCTGCTGGCCACCGTGCAACCGGCGGGCAAGGGGCGGTTCGATTTCCAGGCCTCCCTGGAACGGAACGGCAAGGTGGTGGCCACGCCGAGGTTGATCACCGAGGACGGCAAGCCGGCGGTGGTCCGGGTCGGCGAAGACAACGCGGCCGGCAGGTTCCGCGGCGTCGAAGTGACGATGTTTCTGACGTCGAACACCGCGCCGCCCATGCCGCCTGCGCCTCCGGAGCCGCCTCCGGCACCGCCTGCGCCACCCGCGCCGCCGCCGCCGCCGGTCCCGCACGTGAAACACGCGGGATCCGGTGCGATCGCACCGTCGCCGCCACAACCGCCAACCCTCGCTTCGCCCGCGCCCATGCCGCCGCCTGCGCCTCGTCCCGCGCCAGCCGCCGTTCCGGCACCACAGGTGCACGCCGCAGCCCCAACGCCTGCCGCACGGGCTTCGGCGCCGGTCGCGGCGGCGCCGGCATCAGTGCCGGAAGTGCCGTAAGGAAGGCATGGCAGGCGCGCGGCCGCAGACCGGCCGTGCGCATGCGTTTCGCTGGTGCCATTTCGTCCATCGATCGGCATCGCCACGTCGGTGGCGATGCCGACGACGGTTCCCGGCTCACGTACGGTGAAGCGCGCCTTCCGCCGATCAGCGCGTGCGCGCGGGCGCGGTCGACAGTGTGTCGTTGAGCATCGCCGCGAGCCGATGCCCGGCGATCCGCAGCTGCGCGTCGGCGGTGGGACGCCACTGCGCGAAATACGCCTGTTCGATCTTCGCGCGCGGCGGATAGAAGCCGTCGCGCAGCACGATCCGGCACGAGGCTTCCGTCCAGGCGATCGGTTTTCCGATATCCATGCGCGCAGTCTTCGGCAGCGGCATCCGCAGCAGATGTTGCAGATAGCGGTCTTCGCCGAGCTTGGCGGACGCCACGATCTCGCGATCCCACAGCGTATGCAGATTGCTGCCCTTGCCGTTCAATCGGATCTGGAACGTGTTGCCGCCCTTGTCGCGCGCGTAGCCGGCGTGCAGCGGCTGATGCGCGTCGCCGACGAAATGCACCAGGAACTTCAAGGCCCGGGCGCGCGCCGCAGCGGGTTGTGTGCGGTCGGCGAGGATGCCGCGCTGGGTCTCGATCGCGCCGATCACACAGTTGCCGTCCGGGCAGTGTCTGCGCGGCGCGTAGCGGCAGCGGTCTTCGCCGAGATTGATGTAATGCCAGCGCGTGGTGGCGCGCCCAAGCGCCGGATGATTGTCGCGCAGGTCGTCGGCCCAGTCGGCGATGTCGCCGAGCATGCGCTGGCCGCGTTTGCGATCCTCGGTCGCCCCCAGCAGGCGCGCCACTTCCGCGCGGGCCTGCGGCGAGAGTTCGGTTTCGGCCAGACGTGCGATGAGGCGATGGCCATAGCCGCCCCAGGCATGCGCGGCGGTGGGCGACAGCGCCGCCAATAATGCGCACGCGACGAAACCCGCCTGCGACACGCTGCGGCGGTATGGTGTCGGGCGAAATGGACGCAGGAAAGAAAAAACAGAACGGATCATGGCGAAGGAGAGAGTATCCGACATGATCCGTTCTTTGCAGTCATCGGGCAGGTCATGGCATGCCATGACCCGCCCGTCGCGCTGCGGCGATCAAAACTCTGCGATCAGAGCTGGACGATCAGAACAGGGCGATCAGAACTGGAAGACGTAAGCCGCGCCGTAGACGAGCGGATCGATGTTCACCGTGCCGATATCGGCGCCGTTGAGCTTGGCGTCGGTATCGATGTCGATCCAGCGGGCGTCGATGCGGATCGCGCCTTTCTCGCCGACCTTGAAATCGATGCCGGCGTGCAGGGCCAGACCGAAGGAATCGTCCAGCTCCAGATCGCTGCCGGCCAACGCGCCTTCGGTCTCTTCGCTCATGAACAGGGTGTAGTTGATGCCCGCGCCCACGAACGGCTTCACCTTGCCTTCGCCGAAGTGGTACTGCAGCGAGACGGTCGGCGGCAGGTGCTTGGTCGAACCGACCTGGCCCACGCCTTTGATGCTGATGTCGTGCTCGAACGGCCACGCGGCCAGCACTTCGATGCCCAGGTTGTCGCGGACGAAATATTCGGCGGTGATGGTCGGACGGACGTTGCTGCCGACTTCCACATCAAGTGTGCCGCCGGCCACGCTGCCGTTGTCGGATTTCGGGTTGACCTGATGCGCACCGACGCCGAAAGTCCATTCGCCGGCCTGCTGTGCGAACGCGGGGGCGGCGAGGCCGCCAAGGATGAGGGCGGCGGCGAGCGGGGCGAAACGACGGATGGAACGGGTGATCATAGGGGTGAAACTCCTGTGCAGTGGATTGGTTGTGTCGGATTGGTCGGCACAATCGCGCGCTTTCCCGGGCGCGGTATTGAGGATGATCAAATTATTAACATTTGGCCACCGTCAGATCTGTCAGGTTGGTTGGCCGATGCCGGCCCGTGTCCCCGGCAGTGAGGCGACGGCCTGGGGCCGCGTGGTCCGCCGATCCGCTAAAATGCCTGGCTTTCCCGTCCTCACCCACTGCTCAGGAGCGACCCGCCCATGGCGATCAAGGTTGGTATCAACGGTTTCGGCCGCATCGGCCGCAATGTCCTGCGTTCCGCCGTCCAGAACTTCGGCGACGAGATCGAGATCGTCGGCATCAACGACCTGCTCGAACCCGACTATCTGGCCTACATGCTCAGCTACGACTCGGTCCACGGCCGCTTCAAGGGCGAGGTGTCGGTCGATGGCAACACACTGATCGTCAACGGCAAGCGCATCCGCCTCACCCAGGAGCGCGACCCGGCCAACCTGAAGTGGGACGAGGTCGGCGCCGGGATCGTCATCGAATCCACCGGTCTGTTCCTCGACAAGGACAGCGCGGGCAAACACCTGACGGCAGGCGCCAAGAAAGTGATCCTGTCGGCGCCGTCGAAGGACGACACCCCGATGTTCGTGCGCGGCGTGAACTGCGCCAGCTACGCCGGCCAGGCCATCGTCTCCAACGCCTCCTGCACCACCAACTGCCTGGCGCCGATCGCCAAGGTGCTGCACGACAAGTGGGGCATCAAGCGCGGCCTGATGACCACCGTCCACGCCGCCACTGCCACCCAGAAGACCGTCGACGGCCCGAGCAACAAGGATTGGCGCGGCGGCCGCGGCATCCTCGAAAACATCATTCCCTCGTCCACCGGCGCGGCCAAGGCCGTGGGCGTGGTGCTGCCGGACCTGAAGGGCAAGCTCACCGGCATGGCGTTCCGGGTGCCGACCTCCGACGTGTCGGTGGTCGATCTGACCGTCGAACTGGAAAACCCGGCCACCTACGCCGAGATCTGCGCCGAAATGAAGGCCCAGAGCGAAGGCGCGATGAAGGGCATCCTCGGCTATACGGAAGACAAGGTGGTCGCCACCGATTTCCGCGGCGACACCCGCACCTCGATCTTCGACGCCGAAGCCGGCATCGCGCTGGACAGCACCTTCGTCAAGATCGTGTCGTGGTACGACAACGAGTGGGGCTATTCCACCAAGTGCCTGGAGCTGGTGAAGGTGATTGCTGCGAAGTAATCAACGGGGTCATTGCTGAAAGCCGGCATTGCAAAGGTGGCGCTGAGCGCAATGAATCCACCATCGCACCGTTGTCGTTACGGAAGCGCCTGCGGGCGCTTTCGTGTTTTCGCCTCCAGTGAGCCGGGTCTCTGCGATGGCGGGAGGTCGTTTGCGGCCCAAAAAGCAAAGGCACCATCGCTGGCGCCTCTGGTTCCGATGCGATGGATCCGGCATCCATTCCCCATCTGTTGCCGCCGCCGGAGAGGCGCAGAACTGTGTCTTGATCGCTGCTTCGCAGCGCGGCGATATACCGTGACGTCGTCGTGATCATCACGCCTTGGCTGCTCTGGCTGGAAAGCCTGCAACCAAATCGTTACACATGGTCATGTCATCCCGACCGGGTCGGCCGGACCGCGGAGAGCCGAAGCCGAAGCCGAAGGCTTCACCCACAGGCCGGATATATGCTCGCAATCTCAACCCAGATCGAAAAACCTTTTGGCGATTGGGAGGGATTCACTGCACCCGACGATAGCGTCGTACGGCCGTCACCTTGCGGCGGCAACCATCTCAATGACAATGATCTTTCCAGCTCGTTCGACTTTCAGGCGAAGGTGATCGTTTGGCTTGAAGCTCCGCAGAAGGGAATACATCTCCTTGGATGGCGAGCCGGGGATAGGCTTCTCATTCGCAGCAATGATGACATCCCCAACATGCAAGCCCGCTTTCTGGGCCGGAGAGTCAGGCGCAACCGTACTGATCCAAACTCGCTCAAGCGTGGGATTCAGAAAGTTACCGGATGTCTTGGCATCAGTCCCAAACCCGAATCTTGCCCGTTTTTCTGCGGCATAAGTGGTCGCACACAGCATGACAAGTGCAAAGGCAAAAATCAGTTTCCGCAGCAATGACATTTGAACTCCCTTGTAAGGTCTAACGCGAAATTCAAGCCGTTCCGCAGTGGCGCTGCCAGCTAGATTCATTGTATGGTGGCGTGCAGAAGTTGGGGAATTCGTTTTTTAACAAAATCAATGCTTGAACCGTACCACAAAAGCGGCCGTCAGGCGCGCGTTGGCGCAGCGCAGGCGATGGAACTATGCACGGTCCCGAGAGTCGACGAGTGGCCCGTCCAGTTCAATCGACGCTACCATCTTGCTTATCGTCAATATATAAGAATAAAATCGAATTTGTGATTAGGCATGTCCTTGTCCTTCGGGGGTATAGCTCGGTGCTTATTTTCTGAAGACCAGTGCGTTGAGCATGCTGGTCTCGCAGGCACGGGCAAAGGAAGCATGCGCACAGGAAATGACGTGACTGCGTCATCGGGAGTTCGGCAGTCGAATTTCCGTAACCACAAGGAACTAGAATGAACAACGATATCAATGGAAACAGCCTGAGCCTCGAATCGCTGGAAACCCGTCTGGAGATGGAAGCCCTCAACCTGTTCGGCGATGCCTCCGGCACTTCCCCGCTCGCGATCGAAGTGAACAGCGAGCCGTGCACAATCTGCACGTGCGAATTCTAAGATCTGGCTATTGCTCGGCAAGAGGCCCTGTTGAAAAACAGAGCCTCTTCAGCATGCATGAATAGTTCCCCTCCTCGCGTCTCCGAAGATATCTCATTTTCCGCTTTCGAAGCCGACAAGCCGTTCGGAGAGTGGCTTGTCGAAAGCGGGGACAGTTTTTTCAAGGGAGATTTCGAGACAATCAGAGTCCTCCGCTCCTTGGCAGAGGCTACCAACAGTTCGTACGACCGAGCTTATGACGCTTACCTGCGCATGGGCCCTGCCACGCTGGGACGTTCGGAATACGAAACGTGGTGTGAAAGTCGACGATCCGACATAGAAGGCTTGAAAATCCGGGAACCGGATCGCCACATGTTGCGATTTCGCAGGATTCTCTTTGGCGAATCGACGGTCGACCGTATCGGTCGATTGTTGTCCATAACATTCACTTGGCCGTTGGCGCTGGTCTGTGTGATCGTGGCCGTTACCTGTGTCGCAGCAGCAGCTTTTTTTCAAGTCGCAGCGCATCCCCCGACCATGGCTACTTTTCCAGCAGCGGTCGTCTGCGTGCTGTTAGGCGTTTTCATCCACGAGTTTGGACACACCACTGCTGCAGTGCGATTTGGCGCCAAGCAAGGGGGGATTGGTGCTGGAATCTACTGGATATGGCCCGCGCTTTACTCCGATGTACGACAGACTTGGAAGCTACCGCGCAGCCAAAGGTTGATCGTCAGCGCGGGCGGACTTTACTTTCAGTCCCTATACGTCGCGGCGCTATATGTCGGCTACTTGCTCACCGGATATGCGTTCCTGCGGTCCAGTTGCGGGATCAGTATTTTCCTTATGTTGACGACACTCAATCCCGTCTTCAAATACGATGGCTACTGGATCATCACGGATATGACGAATTCGGTAAACCTGCACAAGCGCATCCGGAGCACATTCTTGGCGCTTCGTTTAGGCCGGAGATCGGACGAGTGGCGGAAATCGGTATCGTCGCGATCTGTTTCGCTTGCGGCAGGCTTTCTGATCCTCGCTGCAGCATATTTGCTTTATGTATTTGCGACACTGCTGCCCGTCCTCGGCAGCAGCGTCGAATTGTTCGGACAAGCACGCGTCGCCTATGCTGCAGCGTCCTCTGTTTTGCCGAATGGTCGTATGTTGGCCGACGCATCTCTCGGCATCTTGGGTATTGTCCTGATTTCGCTCATGTGCCTCGCTCTGATGTTGAAAACCCTTTCAGAAGTCCTATCGCTGGTCAATCCGCGCAGAACATCCGGCGCTACGACCACAAGCAAACACTAGCTGTTCAAGCGCCGCGCACTCTCCAAGGTAGAGGCAGTTGCACAGGATGGAACTGATCATTCTCCCCAGCACGAAGTCAGCCATCGCATACGTCCGCAAACTCGCGGCCGCAGCGCCCTTGCGACTGATCGGCGATCCTAAACTGATCTCCACACTGGATCCTTCGTTCGGTGCTTTGGCGTTATCGCCATTGGCTGCATGGCGTGAGGTGCGTGGTTTGGTCGCATTGCCTTATCGCCTGGTGTCCTTTCCCGATCAGGTCTTCGGTATTGGCCCATCGTTCCGTCAGCTTCAACTGGCGGACGATACTTATTCTGTCTCTACGATCGAAGCGATGATCGTTTGGAAGTTCCAACCAGCGGTATCGACGCTGCCAAGTGTCGATATCAACGGCAAGATTGATCGTCTGACGAGAGTGGACTGCGGATTCGCAACAACGCCGCTGGCATCCGATTCGCAATTGGATCAAGCCATCGCGCGCTTGGTGAGCCCCGTGCTGACATTCTGTCGCGCAGCCAATGCCGAGTGGCCCTCCAAACGCAATTTCAACTTCAAGATCAATTTCGCCATGCATCGCACGCTTGGACAAAAATTCGGCGAGATCGAGGGGTTGATCAGACTGACGGACTGGAGTGGGAAACTGGAAACGAAGATCTCGCTGTTGAACGAAATCAAGTCTGCCAAGCGAAAGCTCCTGACCGAGATCAATAGATGAGACTGCCGGCCTTGCTGCTGAATTCTTATGTTTATGCATGCATTCCGCACCTGGTGAAAATCGCGTCGCCGTGGATGCCCATTTTCGGTAAAAAATTAGGATCTCTTCATGGAGGCGAGCCTCCGGCCGACGTGATGGAGCTCGAGGGTTACCCGCAACGCGCGGCGCTGGAGACATGCCGAGCGTGGTTTCTCGACGCCAAGTGCAGGCGCGTGGAAGTGGGAGGATTGGATCAGCACATCGCCCGGAACATCGTCGTCGATCCTATTCTGGTCGAGACGATCAGGAAGATCGGCAGTCGCTCGGCGATCATATGCTCGCCCCATTACGGTTCCTTCATGGATTGCGCGTTGTGGATGATCGGGCAATCCACTGCGGAAAGACCTTTGCAATTCTTCTACGACCCGCCTTCGCGGGTCGAAAAGAATGCCGGTTTCGACGAACTGTTCCTGAAGTTTTCGGACCGGGCGGAAGTGCTGCACAACAATAATCGGGGCGTGATTTCCGCGCTGAAACGCCTGCGCAAGGGTGGCCTGCTCGGCATGATGCCCGACGTACTGCAAGAGCCGGAAAAGTCCGTGAGCGTGCCGTTCTGCGGGCGCCTTTATCCGGTGATGCAAGGCTCTGCATTTTTCGCAATCAAATCCAACGCCCCGATCATCACTCTTTATTCCGTCCCGGACCCTTCAGGGCCACGTACCCGATTGATGATGGGCACCGTACTCGAGCCGGCCGATTATCTATGCGGCGAGGATGAAGAGCAGTCGATCTTCGAAATAACCCGCGCATTGTATGCGGACCTGGATGCCCAGTTGCGCCGTGAGCCGTGGCATTGGGCATATTGGAATAACGTGGGCATTTACGGGAAACTCATTCCACCTGCATCGCGTTATGCGCTGCAGGATGGTCTGAAGCTTTTAGCGCATCTGTGCGAGAAAACTCCGGAGCTGACACGTCAAGTTCCTGCGTTGCGACAATATATGGTCGATGTCGACGCTGCACCGTTGGCTTAAGGCCATATGCTTCGATGATCGAGGCCTCGCCGCATGCCGGCGTGCCGCATGCGTCGTGACGGCGGGATACCCTTCGGCAACCCTGCCCTGCGCGAATCCGCAAGAGTGGGGTCAGGTCGATTTCCGGCCAAGTAGCGGGATCGGGGCATGGGGCATAGCGGCCTGTAGTCAGGTGATCCGCCTACTGAATCATGCGGCGCCGGCGCCTGCTGGGTAGCGGCAGACGCTACCGGCAGCGGCCTGCATTGCTACGCCGGGTCGAGCCGGTTGCATTTCATGGCGGCATGGGGAAGGCTGCGGCGGTGTTCGCCCGGTTGCAGACGGTCAGTGGCGGACGAGGGGTATACCGCGCCGAGGGCGGCTGAAGATGGATGATTTCGCTGGAATCCTGGTCCTGCTGGCCTTGGCGCTATTGGCGGTGCCGGTGCTGCTGGTCGTGGCGCTGGTCAAGATCGGCAACGCCAAGGCACGCATCGATGCGCTGGAACGCGATGTCGAGCAACTGCACGGACGGCTGCGTGAAGTGGAGTCCGCGCGCGGCGCGCCGGCTGTCTCGAGTCGTGACGGGGGCGTACGCGCCCAGCCAACGATGGCTACTGCGCCCCCGGCCCGTACAGAGAACACCTGGCGCGACGACGTCGTATCGGCCGACAGCGCACCCGACGCCATCAAGCGCGACCCGCTCGCGCGCGATGGTTTCGACGCCGGGCGTGTCTCTGCTGCCGTCGGCGAATCCGATCCCGCCTATCCCGGCGCGTCCGCTTCGCGCCGCGCTCGCTTCGATCTTCCGGACGATCCCGCGCCTCCTGCCGAAGCCAGGTCGGCGGTGCCGCCGCCGCTGCCGCCAAGGAAGAAGCTGATCGACCCCGTCGCCGGCCCGCGGCAGGAGGGCGTGGCGCCTGCTGCCGCCCGGCAGGCGCCGCGCCCGCAGCGTCCGCCGCCGCCGGACATCTTCGCCAACGCCTTCGCCCGGGTACGTGGCTGGTTCACCGAGGGCAATGTGCCGGTGAAGATCGGCATGCTGGTGCTGTTCTTCGGCGTGGCTTCGCTGCTGAAATACGCCAGCGACCAGGGCTGGGTACGGGTGCCGATCGAACTGCGCCTCGCTGCAGTGGCCGCGGCCGCCATCGCCGGGCTGGTGTTCGCGTGGCGGCAGCGCGAGACGCGGCGGTCGTTCTCGCTGTCGGTACAGGGCGGCGCCATCGGCGTGTTGATGCTGGTGACGTTCGCGGCCTACAAACTTTACGGCGTGATTCCCGCGGGCGCCGCATTCGGCATCACCATCGCGCTGGTTGCGGGCATCGGCGTGTTGGCGGTGTTGCAAAATGCGTTGGCGCTGGCGGTGTTCGGCATTCTCGCCGGATTCCTCGCGCCGATCTGGCTGTCCACCGGCAGCGGCAATCACGTCGCGCTGTTCGGCTATTACGCGGTGCTGAATCTCGGCATCTTCGGCATCGCATGGAACCGGCCATGGCGGTTGCTCAATCTGCTGGGTTTCGTGTTCACCTTCGGCATCGGCACCGTGTGGGGCGTGCTCGACTATCAGCCGGCGAAATTCGCCAGCACTGAGCCCTTCCTGCTGCTGTTCTTCGCGCTGTATCTGCTGATTCCGATCTTCTATGCGCATCGTCGCAGTGCGGACGGACGTGATGAAGGCAATGCGCATGCGCTGGTCGACGGCACCCTGGTGTTCGGCACGCCGCTGGTGGCGTTCGCGCTGCAGGCGGGGCTGCTGCAAGGCGAGCGCATGCCGCTGGCGCTGTCGGCGCTGGGCGCGGCCGCGATCTATGCATTGCTCGCCGCGGCGCTGCGCCGTCGTGAACAGTTCGCGTCGCTGGTCGATACCTACGCGGTGCTCGCGGTCGGATTCTCGACGCTGTCGGTGCCGCTGGCGCTGTCGGCGCGCGCTACCGCCAGCGTGTTCGCGCTGGAAGGCGCGGCGCTGGTGTGGCTGGGCCTGCGTCAGGATCGGCGCCTGCCGCAGATATCGGGCCTGCTGCTGCAGCTCGCCGCCGCGGTCGCGTATGTGGCCGGTATCGGCGGCATCGGCAGCGGTTTCTCGCAGAGCGGCATTCTCGATACGGTCGCCAACACCGCCATCGCCAATCCCGCGTTCATGGGCGCGCTGCTGATCGCGCTCGCCGGTTTCGCGACTGCATGGACCTATCGCAACGAACACGACGGCGGTCTGGTCGGTCTGCTCACGCTCTGGGCGTTCGGCTGGTGGAGCTTCGCCGGTGCGCAGGAAATCGTCGATCACATCGCATATCCCGATCGGGTCGACGCGCTGTTCGCCTTCGTCGCGTTCACCGGCTGGATGGCGGCGGAACTGCGACGCCGCGAGAGTGGGATGACGGTGCTGGGCGGAATCGCCGCCGCAGCGCTGGCGCTGGGCATTCCTGCTGCGCTGCTGCTGTCGATGGCGCACGATCATCCGTTCGGCGGATTCGGCGCTGCGGCGTGGCTGGTGTATGCGGTGCTCGGCTGGCGCAGCCTGATCTGCCTGCGCGCCACCCGCGAGGAGCTGCGCTTTGTCGCGCACGGCGGCTGGTTGTGGTCGTGGGTGGCGGCGATCGCCGTCGCCGCGCTGCATTTCGCCGGCGAAGCGGAACTGGGCGATGGCTGGCAGTGGGTGGGTTCCGGTCTGCCGCTGTTGGCCTTCGCGGCGCTGCTGCAGCTGCGGCCGGCGCTGCTGGCGCCGCCGCTGGCGCAGACCGGCGGGAATGCCGGGGAGCAGGGCGGTTTCGAGGATTACCGCCGCTGGCTGCTCGGCTCTGCCTGGCTGGTGCTGGGCATGAGCTGGTGCGTGTCGCTGTTCTTCCCCGGCGAGAGCGTGCCGCTGCCGTGGATCGCGCTGCTCAATCCGCTGGAACTGCTGCAGATCGCGACCCTCGCGCTGCTCGCCCAGCGCGTCTGGGCAGGCCGCGGCAGAATGGGGTCGCAGACCGGTGTGGCGGTGTTCGCGCTGGCCGCGTTCGCGTGGGTCACCTTCGCCACCCTGCGCGCGACCCACCACTGGGGCGGCACCGACTGGTCGCCGTCGATGCTGGACGACTCCGTCGTGCAGACCGCGCTGACCTTGGTCTGGAGCGTGCTGGGCGTGTTGGGCTGGATCTTCGGTTCGAAGCGCGGCGATCGCCTGCTGTGGGGTGCGGGCGCGGTGCTGATGGGCGTGGTGCTGCTCAAGCTGCTGTTGATCGATCGCGGCCACCTCGGCAATCTGTTCGGCATCGTCTCGTTCATCGCGTATGGTCTGTTGTGTACGGCGGTGGGCTATTTCGCGCCGGCCCCGCCGCGGCGCGCGGCATCCACGGAGGAGATTCCCGCATGAAACGGACAGCGGTCGCGCTGAGCGCAGCCATGTTGAGCGCAGCCTTGGCGGCCACCGCCGCGCAGCCGGAGGCATCGAAAGCGACCGGCGATTACGCCTATCGCTGGCCGCTGAAGGCCGAGGGCCAGAACGCGGCCTGGCAGTTCGAGCTGACGCCGGAGGTCTACGCCGCGCTGATCGATCCGGAGCTCCGCGATTTCGTGGTGCTGAATGCCGATGGCCAAGCGGTGCCGGTGGCGCGCTTGACCATCGACCCGGCCACGCGGCCCGGCGTCGCCCAGGCGCCGTTGCCGGTGTTCGCGTTGCCGCGTCGCGCGAGTGCTGCCGGTACCGACGATCTGTCGCTTCGACTGGAGCGCGACGGCAGCGGCCGCCTGCGGCTGCTGCAGGTGGACATGGGCGCGCCGGCAACGCTGGCGACGCCAGCACCCGCGGTGCCCGCGCCGATCGATTATGTGATGGACGCCGACCTCGGTCGCGATCCGAAGCGGCCGGCCACGGTCGACCGCCTCGATCTGCGCTGGCCGGAAACGGGCCGGCCCGAAACCGGCGACATCCACGCGCGCTTCGCGGTGGAGGGGAGCGACGATCTGGAACACTGGCAGATGCTGGTCGAAGGCGCGGCGGTGGTGTCGCTGCGCCGCGGCGGTTCGGTGCTGCAGCGGCGCGACATCGCGCTGCCGCCCACGTCGTTGCGCTACCTGCGCCTGCGCCAGCTCGACGGCGATCCGGTCCCGAATCTGCAGGTCACCGCGCGGCGCACCCGCGGCGGGGTGTCGCCACCGCAGTGGCGCCGGCTGCGCGCTGAGTTCGTTGACACCGCACCGGACGCTTTCGGCAAGGGACATCTCTATCGTTATCGGCTGCCGGCGAAATTGCCGGTCGGTCGGGTGGGTGTGATTCTGGGGGCCGACAACGCCACCGCCGAGGTGATCCTGGATGTGCAGAACGGCAGCGTGCCCGGCGATGAAGCCTGGACGCCGATCGGCCGCACGCTGTTGTTCCGTCTGCAGCAGAACGGTCTGCGCATCGACAACGAAGACTATGCGCTGACCGCGCCGATCGCCGCGCGCGAATGGCGCCTGCGCAGCCCGATCCCGCTGACTCCGGCGCCGACGATGGATGTCGCGTATCTGCCGGATCGTTTCGTATTCCTTGCGCAAGGTAATGGCCCGTACACGCTGGCCGCCGGCAGTCGCGACGCCCGCCGCGATCCGCTGCCGGTGGAGCAGGCGCTGGCGCCGCTGCGTTCGCGGCTCGGCGCCGAATGGTCGCCGCCGGTCGCCACGCTGGGCGCGCGCAGCGAGGCGGCGGGTACGCAGGCCTATGCCGAAAAATCGACGCCGCCGGATTGGCGGCGCTGGCTGCTGTGGGCGTTCCTGGTTCTGGGCGCGGCGATCGTCGGCGGCTTCGCGCTGAGTCTGTTACGCGCGAGGAACGCTGAAGGCTGATCGCGATCCTGTTATCCCGAGTCGCGGTTCATCGAATTTTGTCATCCCTGATCCCGGCTTGATCGAGTTATGTCATCCCGAATCCCGGTTTCATCGGGTGAGGGATCTGCTTCCTGATGGCATCGAAGCACAAGCAGGTCCCTCCGCCCGCTGCGCGTGCGTTCGGGATGACATGGTTCGCGGCTGGCCTACCGCCATTGCCCGCAAGCAAACCAGCAAGGACAATGCGGCTCCGTTTCGCAGTGTTCCCAGGAGTCGCAATGGCCATCCTCCGCATGACCGATCTCGACCTCGCCGGCAAGCGGGTGTTGATCCGGCAGGACCTCAACGTGCCGGTTTCGCCCGCGCCCGGCGCCGACGCTGAAGTCACCTCCGACCAGCGCATCGTCGCCTCGCTGCCCACGCTGAAGGCCGCGCTGGAACAGGGCGCCGCGGTGATGGTGATGTCGCATCTCGGTCGCCCAAAGGAAGGCGTCTGGAGCGAAGCCGATTCGCTGGCGCCCGTGGCCAGGCGGCTGGGCGAACTGCTGGGTCGCGACGTGCCGCTGGTGAAGGACTGGGTGGACGGCGTCGAGATCGCACCGGGTGAACTGATACTGCTGGAAAACTGCCGCATGAACGTCGGCGAGGGCAAGGCCGACGAGGCGCTGTCGCGGAAATACGCCGATCTCTGCGATGTATTCGTGATGGACGCCTTCGGCACCGCGCATCGTGCGCAGGCGTCGACCCACGGCGTCATCCGTTTCGCGAAACAGGCGGCCGGCGGCCCGCTGCTGATGGCCGAACTCGACGCGCTGGCGAAAGCGCTGGAACATCCCGCGCGGCCGCTGCTGGCCATCGTCGCCGGCAGCAAGGTCAGCACCAAACTCGAACTGCTGTCGTCGCTGGTGTCCAAGGTCGATCAGCTCATCGTCGGCGGCGGCATCGCCAACACCTTCATCGCCGCGATGGGTTACGGCGTGGGCAAGTCGCTGGTGGAAATGGATCTGCTCGACACCGCACGGCAGATCATCGCCGATGCCAAGGCGCGCGGCGCCGATATTCCGATCCCCACCGACGTGGTGGTGGCATCGGCATTCGCGGCCGACGCGCCGGCGACGGTCAAGGCCGTCGACGCGGTGACCGCCGACGACATGATTCTCGATATCGGCCCCGACACCGCGACGCGTTATGCCGCACTGATCAAGAGCGCCGGCACGGTGGTCTGGAACGGCCCGGTCGGCGTGTTCGAATTCGACGCGTTCGGCAAGGGCACCGAAACCCTCGCGCGCGCGATCGCCGACAGCAGCGCATTTTCGATCGCCGGTGGCGGCGACACGCTGGCGGCGGTGGACAAGTACGGCATCGAGAACGAAGTGTCGTACATCTCCACCGGCGGCGGCGCGTTCCTCGAATTCCTCGAAGGCAAGACGCTGCCGGCGGTGGCTGCGCTGCAGTCGCGGGCGGGTTGATCGAGGCAGCGGGATCAAAAGCAAAAGCAAATCCCCCGCCGCTTGCTGCGCAAGCGCCGCCCCCTTTTCCAAAGGGGGCTGAACGCTCGGCGTTTCGTTTCATGCCAGTGGAATCAGCTGCGCGATGTTTTTTAGTGCCAGTGGAATTGGTCGTGCGATCTTTTTCATGCCAGTGGAATTACTCATAAGCTCGTAATTTAGAGAACACTCGCTGGGCGAAAGCACGCGAAAACAAGCATTTTTACGCGCAAAATTGTTCCCAAAGTTACTGGCTTATGAGTAGTTGTGCGATCTTTTTTCATGCCAGTGTGGAATTGTCCGTGCGATCTTTTTTTGAGACAGCAGAATTCCGTCATGCACAAGCCCCCTTTGTAAAAGGGGGCGATTGCCCGCGAAGCGGGCAATGGGGGATTTGCTCTTGATCCGGAAGAATCGCGCAATCTCATTTCCAGGCCTCGATATCGCCCGCATCCTGTCGACTCTCAGCACAGTGGTCGTCCTGCCTGTGGGCTCGAATACGCAGATCCGCTGCTTCGGTCGAACACTGAAAGCGTGAAGCAGGATCGATCTGCGCCCACCCATCCGGGCTACGCTCGCGTCGCGGCCATTCCGCCGCAAAGCAACAGGAGTGCTGAAATGAAATTGCGCAACAAAATCGCATTGTTCGGTCTGTCCCTCACGATCCTCGCTTCGGGCGCCGCCATCGCCGGCGGATGTCTGCAGGGCACCTGGCATTACTACGATGCCAGTGGCCGCCCGGTCGGCGGAGAGACCGTCGGCTGCGGCGAGCTGGACGGTGTCTGGGGTACTGTCACCGCGAACCGCTCGTTCAGCCAGGGCTGCGCCAGCAGCTCCTGAACCGGCGCGACCAGAATCCATCAGCGAAGGCCCGGGCGATCCCGGGCCTTCGTGCGTCATGCCATCAAGCCCCGCACACGGGATTTCGCGTTGACGGTGTCTCAGATCGCGTGCTGTACGCCGGTTGCCTCGCAGCAAGGATCATGCGATCGAAAAGAAGCAGGACGCTACAGGCTCTGCCCGTGCAGCGGCAGCGAGCCCGTCTGACAAGCAGACAATCCTGCTGCAACGCGCAGTCCCGATGCAAGGCACGCCTCATGCGCAACGCGCACGGGGCTGGCGCGCCCCGCCACGCCCGTTCGGTGTCATCGAGCACTCCCACCGAGCATCGCCCATTTTCAAGGAGAGACACATGCGTAACCTGTCTGCGGTCGATTCCAACCCTTCCCCCAACGTTGTCACCCGCGCGCGTTTTTCGCTGCGCGCCGCGCTCGCCCTCGGCGCTCTGGCGCTGGTCGCCCTGCAAGCGCCCGCCATGGCCCAGCAGCGCGGCAACGCTCAAAGCAAGAGCAACTGGATGCGCGAATACGTTCAGCTGCGCGTCGCCGAAAAGAATCTCGAATACGCCAACGTCACCATGACGTCCGACGAGATCGACCGCATCATCCGTCCCAGGATCGTGGGCGGCACCGTCGCCGGCGCGTCCGACAACCGGTTCCAGGTCGCGCTGCTCACCAAGAGCGTGGCCGACAACTTCAACGCCCAGTTCTGCGGCGGCACCCTGGTCAAGGCGAACATGGTGGTGACCGCGGCGCACTGCAGCGACTTCGTCACCGCCGGGCAGGTGCAGGTGCTCACAGGTACCCGCAATCTCGACGGTAGCGGGGTGCGCCGCAATGTCACCCGCATCGCCATTCACCCCAACTGGAATCCGGGCACCTTCGACAGCGATGTCGCGGTGTGGCAGCTGAGCAGCTCGGCCACCGGCATTCCGCTGGCGACGCTGGCGACCACCGACGGCCCGGTCGGCGCCAACCTGCTGGTGACCGGCTGGGGCGCGCTGACCGAAGGCGGCAGCTTCCCGATCAACCTGCGCAAGGTGTCGGTGCCGCTGTTCGATCGCACCGACTGCAACGACGCCAACTCCTACAGCGGCGACATCACCGCGCGGATGCTGTGCGCCGGCCGCACCAGCGGCGGCATCGACAGCTGCCAGGGCGACTCGGGCGGCCCGCTGACCCGCGGCACAGGCAACACGATCCTGACCGGCATCGTCAGCTGGGGCATCGGCTGCGCGCGCCGCAATCTGCCCGGCATCTACACGCGGGTGTCGAATACCTCGATCCGCAATTTCATCGTCACCCAGGCGGGGCTCTGACGGCATCGCGATGACGTTATGATGGCCACGATGCCGTTGCGTTCCGCGCGATGGCGTGCCTCGCGACACCAGACCCCCGCTTCGGCGGGGGTCTTTTGTTGGCGGGCGGATCCTGTTTCACTCGACGATTTTCATTCCATGATTCCCAGTCGATGATTTACAGGCCACGATCCGACAGAGCCATCTCGACCCGATCCCTGCAGGAATCCTTAGTGCGCACGCTCTTCTTCGACCTCGACGGTACCTTGATCGACTCCGCCATCGGCATCACCCGCTGTGTGGCGTATGCGCTGGAACGCATGGGCCATCCCGGCCTGCCCGACGCCGAACTGCGGCGCTGGATCGGCCCCGCGCTGCGGGTGAGCTTCGGTCAGCTGTTCGGCGACCCGGCCGACATCGAGCGCGCGGTCGAGCTGTATCGCCAGCGTTTCGAGGTCGAAGGCTGGCGCGAACACGAGATCTACACCGGCATCGGCGATGTGGTCGAAGCTGCGCATGCCGCCGGTCATCGACTTGCGGTGGTCACCGCCAAGAACGAGCCGCACGCGCGCAAGATCGTCACCACGCTGCCGTTCGGCCATCGCTTCGAGGACATCATCGGCGCCACCCACGATGGTCGCCTCAGCCACAAGCCCGAGCTGATCGCCGAAGCCTTGACCCGTCTGGACCTGCGCGCCGAGGACTGCACGATGATCGGCGACCGGCATATGGATATCGAGGGCGCGATCCACCACCGGATGCCCGGCATCGGCGTGCTCTGGGGCTTCGGCGATGAGCACGAACTGCGCGCGGCCGGCGCCGAACATCTGGCGCGGACGCCGGCCGAGCTGTCGGCGCTGCTGGCGCGCGTCTGAGGCGCGTTGCGGGCGGCGACGGCATGGGCACCGATGGAATGAGCGATGTAGTAGCCTTTCCCGGACAGGGGAAAGAGAATTCGACGATGAACTACATCCGGCTGGCGGCGCTGCTGTTCGTGGCGTTTGTATCCGATGCGATGGCGGTCGAGCACGTCCGCGGCGATCTGCGCTTCGAGACCGGCCCCGAGCCGGCCTTCGTGACCCGGCGCGAGTTGCCGGCGAAGTGGGACCAGGCCGCTCCCGGCGCCGACGACCGCCGCTGGCGCTACTGGCTTTACGACATGCAGTCGGACCGCCGCGCCGGGCGCAATCTGATTTACCTCGAACACGTATTCGAGCCGAAGTCGCCATCGCTGATCGGCGAAGCCGGGCGCTTCCAGATCAACTTCAATCCCGAATTCCAGACGATGTCGATCCATCGCGTCGAGCTTCTGCGTGACGGCGCGTGGCAGAACCGGCTGTCGCCCGAGCGCATCTCGCTGGCGCGGCGCGAAAGCGAATTCGAGCAGGATCTGACCGACGGCAGCGTCACCGCGCTGATCGTGCTGGACGACGTGCGCGTCGACGACATCGTGCGCGTCAGCTACAGCATCGCCGGCAGCAATCCGATCCTGGCCGGCCAGACCGCCGACTGGATCACCCTGAGCTGGCGCAATCCGACGCTGCGCAGCGGTCTGCGCGTGCTGTACGACCCCGGCACGAAGTTCCGCGTGCATCGCGAGAACACCGCGGTCGAACCGCTGGTGCGGCAGGGCGCCGACGCCACCGAAGTGCAGATGCTGGGCCGCGCGCTGCCGGCGACGGTGTACGAGGACAGCTATCCCGCCTGGTTCCAGCCGTATCCCAGCGTGCAGATCGCGCCGGAGCGCAGCTGGGCCGATGTCGTCGCCTGGGCGTTGCCGCTGTACCCGGCCCACACCGCGGCGTTCGACGCCGACCTGGAACGCAAATTGGCGGAGTGGAAGCGACTGCCCGACGCCAACGCGCGCCTGACCGCGGCATTGCGCGCGGTGCAGAACGAGGTGCGCTATTTCGGCATCGAGATCGGCGACAACAGCCATCGCCCGAACCCGCCGGATCTGGTCTGGCGCCGTCGTTACGGCGACTGCAAGGACAAGGTGTATCTGCTGACCACGCTGCTTCATCGCATGGATATCGATGCGGAGCCTGCGCTGGTCGCCACCGATCGTGGCCGCTCGGTCGGCGAATTCGTGCCCACCGCGTCGGCGTTCAATCACGTGATCGTGCGTGCGCGCATCGGCGGGCAGACGATCTGGATCGACCCGACCATCAGCCAGCAGGGCGGCGACCCGCGCAGTTTCGATCTCGGCGATTACGGCATGGCGCTGCCGGTGGCGGCGGGCGTCGCCGCGCTGCAGCCCATCGAGCGTCCGCGCGAAGGCAATGCCGGCGTCGAAGTGATCGAACGCTTCGCGCCCAGCGCCGATGGCGCCGAGGTCGCGTTCGAGGTCGAAACGTCCTACACAGGCGCCTCCGCCGACTACCAGCGCCGCAACACCCTGAGCGAACGCGGCGCCGAACTCGCGCGCCGCTATTCCGAGTATTACCGCAAGCGCTACGGCGAGGTCGAAGCGCTGGGCGAGCCGGTGATCGAAGACGATACCGCACGCAACCGGCTGCGCATCCGCGAGCGCTACCGCCTGAAGTCGCCGTTCGACAGCGAAAGCGCAGGCGTCCGTGCGCTGGAGGTCTATGCCGAAGCGCTGCAGGGCGCGAGCACGCTGCCGACGTCGCTGGATCGCATCGGCCCGCTCGGCTACGCCGCCCGTGGACGTTATCGCCATGAGGTCATGGTGCAGTTGCCGGAGCGCTGGAAGGCGAATTTCGTCGCCGAGAAGATCGATCGCACGTCGCATGCCTTCGGCTTCCGGCGCAAGGTCGAAGTCGACGAAAAGTCGGTCAAGGTCGTGTACGAAATGAATGTCGAACGCGACGAGCTGCCGGTGGACAAGGTCGCCGCGCATCTCGCGGAGCTGCGCAAGGTGCGGGACGAGCTGTCGGCGAATCTGCGCTTCACCATTCCCGCTGCGCTCGATGCGCAGCAGCGCGACGAACGTTTGCGCAAACTGCTCCGCAACGTCATGGACGAGGATGCCCGATGATCCGCGACATCGCCAACCGTGGTCTGCTCGCCATCGCATTCGCGCTGTGTTTCGCGGCCGCTGCGGCCGCTGCCGCGCAGCCCTCAGCGTCGAAAGAGGAAGCCGTGGCAGGCGCGGCCTCGCCTGAAGAAGTGGCCGCCGATCCCGGCGGCGTGTGGACGCGCTTCCTCGCCGTCGCCGAGTTGAACGCCACCTACGGACGCTTCGACGCGCTCGACAAGGTCGGTTACGACCACGCCGCGGTCGATGCGGATGCCTGTCGCGATCATGCCGTCGAATTGCGCGATGCCGTGATCGCAGCTCCGGTCAGCATCGCGCTGCATCGGGCCGCGATGCTGTGCGCGGATGCCATTGGCGACGCGGCCATGGCCGAACGCGAAGCCGCGGCGCTGGCGTCGCTGTCGAAGCATGCCTTGACGGGGCATGGCGACAGCGCATGGCGCAAGCCGATTCCGGTGTTGTCGCCGCGCGATGTCTACGCGCTGGTCGCGCTGTTGGGATACGAGTATCGATACGATTACTACCGGGGCGTCGATCCGAATCGCTATCTGCCGCTGGTGGTCGCGGTATGGGATCCGGAAAAGCAGGCCGAACGTCATCTCACGTTCGACTTCATCGATACGACCAACGCCATCGATCGCGAGGGCGACTACGTCGGCTATCCGTACAACCGCCATCTGCTCGCGGACGCGTTCATCGAGGCGCAAAGCAGCGGCGGCGAAACCATCGGCGTCGACATGAAGGCCATGCAGGCGGGTTTCGAGGTCGACGATCCTGGTGAACGCGTCGCGAAGCTGCGCGAAGGCGCGGCGCGCGGCGGAATCGCATCGCTCACCAGTTGGCTCACGATCTGCGTTTCCGAGAAGTTCGACGGTTGCGCCGATGGCTTGATCGATGCGCTGTTGCCCCTGGCCGAAAAGAAGCACGGCCTGCCGATGACCCTGCTGGCGATGGCGTATGCCGAAGGCGTCGGCGTGGAGAAGGATGCGAAGGCCGCGGAGGCCTTGCTCGATGCCGCCGACCGGCGCTGGTACAGGCATGGCGCAAGCGCGATGTACGCGGCGCTCGAAAGTACGATGCTCGGCGGCAGATTCAGCGACTTCGGCGCGCGTCGCCTGCGTGCATCGTTGGCGGCCGGCAACGTCGAGGCCGAGATGCTGCTGGTGGCGCAGGAAATCGTGATCGGCAAACGGGCATTGACCGCGCGGGAAATCGCGGTGCTGGAGCGCGAATCCAGCAATGGCGTGGGCCTGGGTTACGGCATGCTCGCCGAGTATTACCGGAACCGGGACATGACGGCTCTGGCCGAGGCTGCGCTGGCCAAGGCGGCCGAGCGGGGCCATGCCGGGTCGCAGCGCGAGCGTGCGCTGCACGATGTCCGCGCGGGTGGGAGCGGCGCGATGCTCCGGACCTGGTGGCCATCGATGACCGCCGCCGCGCACGGCGGCGACGCCTATGCGATGCGCTTCCTTGCCAACGAAGCGGCCAAAGCGCAGGAATTCAAACGCGCCGCGAACTGGCTGATGGCCGCGGTTGATGCCGGCGATATCGATGCGATCTACGCCATCGGCCGCCTGTACGAAGGCGAATATCCCGACGTGCCCGGCGGCCTCAAGGTCGCGATCGAAACCTACGAAGCGCTGGCGGAAACGGAAGGCGGAACCGGCGCCGAAGCGCGTCGTCGCCTCGCGCAGCTGGCGATGCAGGGACGCGGCATGAAGCGAAACCCGAAGCGCGCGCTGGCCTGGTTGCAGGCCGATGCCGAGGGCGGCGATGCGCAATCGCAGGGGCTGCTGGGGGTGATGCTGGTCAACGGCGCCGACGGCGCGTCGGGCGTCGCCGCTGGCGAGCGCTGGCTGGGTAAAGCCGTGGCCGCCGGTTCCACCGACAGCAGCAATAGCTACGCCCTGTGGCTGCACAATCGTGCCGACAGTACGCCGGACAGCCGACGACGCGCGATCGCGCTGCTGCGCGAAGCCCGCCCGGAGCCCGACGATGTGCTGTCGATCCAGAACAATCTCGCATGGCTGCTCTGCGTCAGCGCGCACGACGATACCCGCGATCCCGCGGCGGGTCTCGTGATCGCCAGGCAGATGGAGGACGGCAAGCTCGACCCCGCCGAGCTCGACACCGTCGCCGCCTGTTACGCCGCCACCGGCGATCACGCGCATGCGGCGCGCCTGCAGCAGCGCGTCATCGACAGCCTGCCGCTCGATGCCGCCGGCAAGCGGCAGGGCGGCCAGGGGATCTTCGACCGCCTCGAACTGTATCGGGCGGGCAAGGCCTATATCGAAACCGTGGTGGAATACGCCGCAAGCGCCGCACCGCCGGGACTGTGATCGTTTGCAGGACCGTCGTGCGGTGATTGCCGCGTCGGCGTGATAGCGTTGTCGGAGCCCTGTTTCGACGACTCAAGACATGACCGAACAACGCCGCCGCACCAAGATCCTCGCCACTCTCGGCCCCGCCACCGATGCCCCCGGCGTGCTCGACGCGCTGCTGCGCGCTGGCGTGGACGTGGTCCGCCTCAATTTCTCGCACGGCGACCCGTCCGCGCAGATCGCGCGCGCCGACGCCGTGCGCGCGGCTGCGGCCCGGGTCGGCACCGAGGTCGGCATCCTCGCCGACCTGCCCGGTCCGAAAATCCGCATTGAGAAATTCGCGAACGACAAAGTGCAACTGCGCGCCGGCGACCGCTTCGATCTGCTCGCCAGCGAACACGCGCCGCCGGGCGACGAGCGTCAGGTCGGCGTGAGTTATCTCGGTCTGCCCGGCGATGTGATGCCCGGCGACGTGCTGTTGCTCGACGATGGCGTGGTGCAGTTGCAGGTCACCGCGGTCGAGGGCCAGCGCATCGTCACCACGGTGCTCAACGACAGCGAGCTGTCCAACCGCAAGGGCCTCAATAAACTCGGCGGCGGTCTGTCGCTGGGCGCGCTGACCGAGCGCGACTGCGAACTGATCCAGGTCGCCGCGCAGCTCAACGCCGATTTCATCGCGGTGAGTTTCTGCCGCAACGCCGCCGACATGAACGAAGCCCGCCGCGTCGCCCGCGCCGCGGGCAGCGACGCCGCGCTGGTGGCCAAGGTCGAGCGCGCCGAAGCCATCGAGAATCTGGTCGAGATCGTCGACGCCAGCGATGTGGTGATGGTCGCCCGCGGCGATCTGGGCGTGGAGATCGGCGACGCCGAACTGCCGGGCCTGCAGAAGAAGATCATCCGCGTCGCGCTGGAACGCGACAAGGTGGTGATCACCGCCACCCAGATGCTGCAGTCGATGGTCAGCAGCCCGATTCCCACCCGCGCCGAAGTGCTGGACGTCGCCAACGCGGTGATCGACGGCACCGACGTGGTGATGCTGTCGCAGGAAAGCGCCGCCGGCATGTATCCGGTCAAGGCGGTCGAAGCGCTGGTGCGCATCTGCCTGGGCGCCGAACGCCAGTTCGAGCACGACACCGATTTCGAAGCCGCGCCGCGCAACCTGCAGCGCGCCGACCAGGCCATCGCGATGACAGCGATGTTCCTCACCGAACACATCGGCGTCGGCGCCATCGTCGCCATGACCGAATCCGGCGGCACCGCGCGCTTCCTGTCGCGCTTCCGCGGCAAGGCCCCGATCTTCGCCTTCGCCCGCGACGGCGGCGCCCGCCGGCGCATGGCGATGATGCGTGACGTGTTCCCGATGGACTACGACAGCCGCGGCCAGACCCCGCGCCAGGCCGCCCGCGGCAGCATCCGCAAGCTCGTCGATGCCGGCCTGCTCATGCCCGGCGACCGCGTGGTCTTCACCAGCGGCGAACATATGGAAACCCACGGCGCCACGAATACGCTACGGTTGTTGCAGGTGGGCGAGGATGGGACTGCGGAGGGGTTGGGGGAGTTGTAGGCGAGCGGTGATTCATTACTTCAGGGTGTAGCTATGTGGCTCAGGGATGATCTGGATCAACTAAAGACGAACTGGCAGCAGTCGCCTTGGTGGGTGAAGCTATGGATGGTTGTTTCGTTCTTTTTGGCAATTAGCTCCCTCGCATCGCTTTCTGAAACAGTTACTGATTGGAAAGGGTTCTTTTTAGATGCGATCAAGTTTTATCGAAATTATGTTTCTATCCCTGTGCAGAAATTCTGTGCGGGATTTGGGATGAATTACAGCAGGGATTTTTGGGATTCTATGCTGTTATATAATGTGAGTATGGGTGTGTTTTTTCGTTCCCTTTGGGTTTATGCCGAAAATATAGGCCATTTTTTGCTAAAAATGCGCGTTTTTCTTGCATTCTTATCGATGATATTTTTATCTAACTGCATTTATTTAATGCAGCGTGGATATATTCAAAATTTTTTTGAAAAATACCCTGAGAATCCTGAAAATCATATTTTAGAGAAATTATTAAGTCCCGTTTTTATGTTGGCAACTGTGTTGTTTATCCTTGTTATTTCCGCAATGGATGCGCAAAGAAGAAGAGATTCTTGTATGAAGCTTATTTTGAGGTTATTTGCGGTCCAATTTATATTTATTTTTTTTGTGGTTGGTGTTCTTGGAGCTGTTAGTTCTGGATTATCTACATAAGCAAGGTAGGATGGGTATCGCTGCGCTCAATCCATCCTGCGAAATTGCGCTTCGCACGAAACAACGCGTTGAGCGGACGCATGTAAAAATCGGGTGTCTGGACAACAGGTTTGCATATCGGATCATGCAGAAAGGAGCACTAGTGTCATTCTTCTGGATTTCGTTCGTGTCGCATGGCTTCAACGCCGCGGGCTTCAATGCCGCCTTTGATCCGTCTCGCCAGGCTCTCTCACGGCCGCGGTCCGCAGGCTCTGGGGATCCTGCCTGCATCCGGCTTTCGCCGCCCCGCCAAGGCTGATTCCATCGCATGCGAATCTTCGCGCTATCCGATATCCACGTCGATTACGACGCCAACGCCAAGTGGGTCGAAAACCTCTCGGTTTTCGATTACCAGGATGACGTGCTTATCCTCGCCGGCGATCTGACCGACAAGCCGCCGCTGTTCGAGTGGTGTCTGCGCGCGTTCGCGAAACGTTTCCGCAAAGTGGTGTTCGTACCCGGCAATCACGATCTGTGGGTGGCGCGCGAAGGCCGCGAAAAGAATTCGCTGCAGAAATTCGCCGAAGTGTGCGCGGTGGCCGAAGCGAGCGGGGTCACGATGCGGACGTACCGCGAGCGCGGCGTGGCGATCCATCCGCTGCTGGGCTGGTACGATTATTCCTTCGGCGAGCCGACCGAGGAACTGCAGGCGATGTGGATGGATTTCCGCGCCTGCCGCTGGCCCGATGGCTACGGCGCGAACGAAATCGCATTGCATTTCGATGCGCTCAATCAGACGATTACCGATGCGCGCGACGAAACGGTGATCACCTGTTCGCACTTCCTGCCGCGTATCGATGTGATGCCCTGGTACGTCTCGGGCTGGAACCGGTTGCTGTATCCCATCCTCGGCTCCGAACGGCTGGAAGCGCAACTGCGCAGCATCAATCCCAGCATCCACGTGTACGGGCACAGCCATCTCAACCGGAACGTGAAGATCGACGGCGTGACCTATATCAACAATGCGTTCGGTTATCCATCCGAGACGATGATCGCATCGAAAGCCCTGCTTGCCATCCATGAATGCTGATGCGATGGCGGGATCGACACTGTGCGCGGTGACGCCATGAGCGGACCCATCGCGCTCGATCCATCCGAGATCCATCTGTGGCTGGTGGATTACGAAGCGATCTCCGACGAGGCCCTGCATCTCGCGTATCGGGAACTGCTCAGCGCCGCGGAGCGCGCGCAGGAGCCGAAATACTATTTCGCAAAGGATCGCCGTCGCTACCTGGTGACGCGCGTTCTGGTGAGAACGGTGTTGTCGCGCTATGTGCCGATCGATCCACGGGATTGGGTGTTCGGCACCAACGCCTACGGACGCCCGCATGCGCTGAACCCGCAGGCCGAGAATATGCGCCTGACGTTCAATCTCTCGCACACCCACAGCATGATCGTGCTCGGCGTGACCGTGGGCCGCGCCCTGGGCGTGGATGTCGAGAACATCCGCGCGCGCGAAGTGTCGATCGGCGTGGCGGATCGCTTCTTCTCGCCTCTGGAAGCCGACGAACTCGCGAACACGCCGTCGCACCGGCAGCAGCATCGCTTTTTCGAATACTGGACGTTCAAGGAAGCCTATATCAAGGCGCGCGGCATGGGCCTGCAGTTGCCGCTCGACAAATTCAGCTTCGATTATCCGGACGATAACCGTGTGCGGATCGCCATCGATCAAGCGCTGGACGACGATCCCGCGCGCTGGCGATTCTGGCAATTGCAGCCGGAAGCCGATTATCTTCTGGCGGTCTGCGCGGAGCGCCTGGATGCGCACGCGCCGGAACTCATCGTGCGTCGGGCGATGCCGCTCGCAGGGGAAGAAAGGCTTGCCCTCGCGTTCCTGCGGACTTCAGAATAGAAGGCCGAAGCGGTGCCCGGTCATCGCAGATATGAGGTCGAAATGATTGCTTTCGTTTTTCCCGGCCAGGGTTCGCAGAAGCGCGGCATGGGCCAGGGATTGTTCGATGAAGTGGGCGAATACGCAGCGGTCGAGAAGGACGTGGACGCCATCCTCGGCTACTCGATGCGCGAACTCTGTCTGGACGATGCCGATAATCGGTTGAAGGAAACGCAGTTCACCCAGCCGAGTCTGTATGTGGTCAATGCCCTGCATTACTACAAGGCCGTCGCCGAGGGCGCGCGTGCGGATTATCTCGCCGGCCACAGTCTGGGCGAATACAACGCATTGCTGGCCGCAGGCGTCTACGATTTCCTGACCGGGCTGCGTCTGGTGAAGAAGCGCGGCGAACTGATGTCGCAGGCCACCAACGGCGGCATGGGCGCGGTGATCGGTCTGGGCGCGGACGCGATCGCACGGGTGATCGAAGAGGGCGGTTTGACGGGTATCGACATCGCCAATTTCAACTCGCCGTCGCAGACGGTGGTGTCGGGTCCGGTCGACGAAATCAAATTGGCCGGACCGCTGTTCGAAGCGGCCGGCGCGCGGATGTTCATGCCGCTGCCGGTCAGCGCCGCGTTCCATTCGCGCTACATGGCCGATGCTGCGAAGGAGTTCGCGGACTTCCTGGCGCCGATGACGTTCTCCGCGCCGAACACGCCGGTCGTCGCCAATGTCACTGCGCAGCCTTACCCGGTCGACGATGCCTCGGCGTCGGCGAAGTCGCTGCTGGTGCGGCAGATCTCCCACTCCGTGCAGTGGACGCAGAGCGTGCGTTACCTGATCGCCAATGGCGTCACCGGGTTCAGCGAAATGGGTCCGGGCAATGTGTTGACCCGACTGGTGCAACAGATCCAGAAGGACGCAGGCAACTGAAGCGTTCGATGTGAAGCGCGCCGTCGCCGCGGTCGGCGCGCATTCATGCCCCGACGGGATGTCGTGAATTCGTATGCAGCGGGCCGTGCCCGGAGGCCCATTAGCGGCGTATATGATTGATCTGTAATGCTCTTTTTGCCTGGAGCGAGCGGGTATAATGGCCGACTTTCCCAGTCGCCCTCCAGGATCCCCTGCCATGAGCATCGAACAGCTTGCCGACATCGCCCGCGCCATGGTGGCGCCGGGCAAGGGCATCATCGCCATCGACGAATCCAACGCCACCATCGCCAAGCGTTTCGAAGGCGTGGGCATTCCCAACAGTGAAGAGAACCGTCGCGCGTATCGCGAGATGCTGCTGACCACGCCGAATCTGAATCAGCACATCTCCGGCGCGATCCTGTTCGACGAAACCATCCGCCAGTCCACCAAAGACGGCGTGCCATTCGCCAAGCTGATGATGGACAACGGCATCATCCCCGGCATCAAGGTCGACAAGGGCACGCATGCGCTGTCCGGCTGCCCGGGCGAACTGGTGACCGAAGGCCTCGACGGCCTGCGCGAGCGCTTGAAGGAATACGCCGCGCTGGGCGCGCGTTTCGCCAAATGGCGCGCGGTGATCAATATCGGCGAAGACATCCCGTCCGGCACCTGCATCGAGGCCAACGCGCATGCGCTGGCGCGCTACGCGGCGCTGTGCCAGGAATGCGGCATCGTGCCGATGGTGGAACCGGAAGTGCTGATGGACGGCGACCACGACATCGAGACCTGCTACGAAGTCACCGAAGTGACGCTGCGTTCGCTGTTCGACGCGCTGTACCAGTTCAACGTCGACCTGCAGGGCACGATCCTCAAGGCCTCGATGGTGATCTCCGGAAAGGGCTGCGACGAGCAGGCGTCGGTGGATGAAGTCGCCGATTACACGCTGATGTGCCTGAAGACGAACGTGCCGGCGATCCTGCCGGGCATCGTCTTCCTGTCGGGCGGCCAGAGCGACGAGGACGCCACCGCGCACCTCAACGCCATGAACGAGATCGGCGACAATCCGTGGCCGCTGTCGTTCTCCTACGGCCGCGCGATGCAGTCGGCCGCGCTGAAGATCTGGTCGCAGGATCTGGTCGGCAATGTCGGCAAGGCGCAGGAAACCGTATTCGCCCGCGCCCGCGACAACGGCCTGGCTGCGCTGGGGCAGTTGAACGATTGATCCGCCGGATGGCGCCCAGCGGCGATCCGCTGCAGCCATCGCCAAGTGTCGCGAAACGCCGGCCTTGTGCCGGCGTTTCGCGTTTGTGAGCACGCCTGAACTCGGCCGATCAATCCTGTAGAGCGGCCTTCAGGCCGCTGCCCCTCAGGCTCGTATGCCGCTGAAAACCTTGTCGCCTCATTCGCACCAGCCGCAGGCGCGGCTTCGACTATCGACGTATATTCGATTCGTCCTGGGCCGGCCTGATGGCCGCTCTACGCGAATGAAAATAGACATCGCACGAACTTTGGAATGTTGAACCCGCGCTCACGCATTTCCGCCGCGCGATGCGGTTTTCTCCGCATCCTTGCGGTCGAAGATATCCAGCGCGATGTCCGACAGTGTTTTCAGCGCGGTGAACAGCACCAGGCTGAAGACGCCGCTGCCCAGCCCGCTGCCGAAGATGATCCCCAGGTGCATCGGCAGAATGCGCACATGCGGCATGAACATCAGTTTGCCGGGATTGGGTGTACCGCGCAGGTCCGCCGCGTGCTGCATGGCGTAAGTGTTCCGCTGCGAGAGTACGAACGACACGCCGCACGCCAACAGGATCGAGATGTTCCACAGGCCGGAGACGCGATGCTCGGCCAGCAGGAACACCAGATAGCCGGGATGGAAGCCGCCGTAGTGCAGGACGAAGAAATTCGCGGTCGAACGCTTGCCATGTTCGTTCTTGGGCACCGGCCTGTTGCCGGAGGTGAAGCCTTCGGTGCTGAACTGCGCAAGGTCGAGCATGCGCTTGCGTGCGTAGGCGCCGGTGATCACGCTCTGGATCCAGTAGGGCCAGAACAGCCACGCCACTTCCCCCGGAACAGCAGCGCCGCGACCAGCGTGACGATGTCGGCGAAGATCACGTGCGGGCGGATGAGCGGACCGTCGCGATCATGGGCAGGGCATGCACGATGGCGAGGACGCGGACATGGCTGTGCCGCGACGAAACGCTGTGTTGCCGAACGTTCTCGTCGCATAGGCCAAAGGTCACGATTTCATGCGATCTGCAAAAGGATTCGACGCATTCCGCGTGAAATGCAGGGCGATGACACGTGCCGCACATGCAGCTATCGCAAAGCTGCCGCTACAATCGCCCGGACCGTTCTGCCGGCCCCCACGATGCCTCGCTTCACTTCGCATGTTTCCCCCAAGGATGCTTTCGGCCCGGACGCCCTGACCCTTTCCGCCACGACCATCGGCGCGCGGCGATGGGCGCGCGGTATGGCGCTGTCGTGCCTGGCGCTGATGCTCGCGGCCTGCGGCGGCGACGACAAGGCGCCTGCCGGCCCCGCAGGCGGGCAGGGCGGCGGCGACCGGCCGATCCCGGTCACGACCGTTCGCCTGCAGCCGGAAACCTTCGCCGAACGCATCTCCGCCATCGGTACCGTGAAGGCGCGCGAATCGGTCACCGTGACCGCGAAGGTCAGCGAGCTGGTGCAGCACGTGCATTTCGACAGCGGCGATGAAGTACGCGCCGGCGCGCCGCTGATCACGCTGTCCGATCGCCAGCAGCAGGCCGCATTGAACGAAGCGCAGGCCACCGCCGACGAAGCCGACCGCCTCTTCCGTCGCCAGAGCGAACTGGCGCAACAGCAGTTGATCGCGCGCTCGCAGTTGGATACGCAGCGCGCCACCCGCGACTCCGCCAACGCGCGCGTCGCGCAGATCCGCGCGCAGTTGGCCGACCGCGTGATCCGCGCGCCGTTCTCCGGCGTGCTCGGCCTGCGTCAGGTCAGTCCGGGCGCGCTGGTCACGCCCGGTACGCCGATCGCGACGCTGGACGAACTCGCCCGCGTGTATGTGGATTTTCCGCTGCCCGAATCGCAGCTGTCGCTGGCGACCCAGGGGCGCGCGATCACCGGCACCGCGGCGGCGTATCCCGGCCGCACATTCGATGGCGTGGTGGCCATCGTCGATGCGCGCGTGGATCCGGCTACCCGCGCGGTGACCGTGCGCGCCGATCTGCCCAATCCCGAACGCCTGCTGCGTCCCGGCATGCTGGTCAACGTCACCCTGCCCAGCGCCGAGCGCCAGGCGCTGATGGTGCCGGAGATCGCGGTGGTGCAGGTGGGGCGCGACAGCTTCGTGTATCGCGCCAAGGACGACGGCAGCGTCGAACAGGTGCGGCTGACGCTGGGCGCGCGCGGCGACGGCAAGGTCGAAATTGTGGAGGGCGCCAAGGCCGGCGACCGTATCGTGGTGGACGGCACCGGCAAGCTGCGCCCGGGCGCGAAGATCAGCGAGAGCGCCGCGGCGCCGACGCCTGCGGCACAGCCCCCGGGAACGCCCTCTTCCGCATCGCCGCCCGCTGCCGCGCCGCAACCGGCCGAACCTGCGCCCGCCAAGGATTCGCCCGCCGCCGCCGCCCGGAGCTGATCGCCATGCGCCTGTCCGATATCTCGATCGAACGTCCGGTCTTCGCGACGGTTCTCAGCCTGCTGCTGATCGTGCTCGGCGTGATGTCGTACACGCGGCTCACGCTGCGCGAACTGCCGGCGATCGATCCGCCGGTGGTCTCGGTGGACGTGGCCTATCCAGGCGCGTCCGCGGGCGTGGTCGAAACCCGCATCACTCAGGTGCTGGAGGATGCGCTGGCCGGCATCGAAGGCATCGAGAGCCTGCAGTCGCGCAGCGTCAACGGCCGGTCGTCGGTGACCATCGAGTTCACGCTGGACCGCGACATCGAAGCCGCCGCCAACGATGTGCGCGACGCGGTCAGCCGGGTCGCCGATCGCATGCCCGAAGAAGCGGATCCGGCCGAAGTCGAGAAGGCCGACAGCGATTCCGAAGTGATCATGTGGTTGAACATGAGTTCGACCCGGATGGATACGCTGCAGCTCACCGACTACGCCGACCGCTATGTCGTCGATCGCCTCTCCGCGCTCAACGGCGTGTCGCAGGTGCGCGTCGGCGGCCAGCAGCGCTACGCCATGCGCATCTGGCTGGACCGCGACGCGCTGGCTGCGCGCGGCCTCACCGCGAGCGACGTGGAAACCGCGCTGCGCGCCGAGAACGTCGAATTGCCGGCGGGCCGCATCGAATCGGAAAACCGCGATTTCACCCTGCGCGTCGAGCGCACGTACCTGAAGGCCGAGGACTTCGCGCAGATTCCGCTGGGCAAGGGCACCGACGGCTATGTCGTGCGTCTGGGCGACGTGGCCCGGGCCGAGCTGGAATCGTCGGAACGCCGCGCGTATTTCCGCAGCAACGGCACGCCCAACGTCGGCCTGGGCATCGTCAAGACCTCCACCGCCAATAGTCTGGATGTCGCCCTCGCGGCGCGCGCCGAGGCCGAGCAGATCCAGAAGAATCTGCCGGAGGGCACGGCGATCTTCGTCGCCTTCGACAGCACCATCTTCATCGAAGCCGCCGTGGATCGCGTGTGGGCGACGCTGTTCGAAGCGATCACGCTGGTGCTGCTGGTGATCTGGCTGTTTCTGGGCAGCGTGCGCGCCGCGATCATCCCCGCGGTCACCGTGCCGGTATGCCTGATCGCCGCGTTCATCGCGCTGTACGCCTTCGATTTCTCGATCAATCTGCTCACGCTGCTGGCGCTGGTGCTGTGCATCGGACTGGTGGTGGACGACGCCATCGTGGTGCTGGAGAACATCCAGCGCCGCGCGGACCTGGGCGAGCCGTCGCTGGTCGCGGCCAAGCGCGGCACCAAACAGGTGGCGTTCGCGGTGATTTCCACCACCGCGGTGCTGGTTGCGGTGTTCCTGCCGATCGGTTTCCTCGAAGGCAATACCGGGCGGCTGTTCCGCGAGCTGTCGGTGGCGTTGGCGGCGGCGGTGGCCATTTCCGCGCTGGTCGCGCTGACGCTCACGCCGATGATGTCGTCCAAGCTGGTGCGTCCGCATGCCAGCAACAAGCCGAACCGTCTGCACGGTTGGGTGTCGAAACAGCTCGACCGCGTGTCGCGCGGTTATCGCAATCTGTTGGAGCGTACGATCCGGCGCGTGTGGATGTTCGGTGCGCTGATGGTCGTCGCGCTGGTAGCCAGCGCGCTGTTGTTCAAGTTCGTGCCGAGCGAACTGGCGCCGCCGGAGGATCGCGGCGTGTTCTTCGCATCGGTGGTCGGGCCGGAGGGGGCGGGCTTCGACTACACGGTCGGCCAGATCCAGCAGGTGGAGGCGGTGCTGCTCAAGCAGGTGGGCGAAGGCAAGCCGATGCAGCGCGTGAATACGCGCGTGCCCGGCGGTTTCGGCGCCAGCGAGGAAATGCACACCGCCCAGGCGATCGTGTTCCTGCAGGACTGGGACAAGCGCGATGTCAGCACCGACGATGTCGTGCAGCAGCTGCGCAAGGATCTCGGCGCGTTGACCGGCGTGCGCGTGAATCCGCAGGTGCGCACCGGCCTGACCCGCGGCGGCGGCCAGCCGTTCCAGATCGTGCTGGGCGGCCCCGAATACCGCGAACTCGCGCAGTGGCGCGACCGGGTGCTGGCGCGCATGGAGAAGAATCCGAATTTCTTCGCCGCCGATTCCGATTACAAGGAAACCCGGCCGCAGATGCGGGTGATGATCGATCGCGCCCGCGCCGCCGATCTTGGCGTCTCGGTGACCGAGGTCGGCCGCACGCTGGAAACGATGATGGGCAGCCGTCGCGTCACCACCTTCGTCGACAACGGCGAGGAGTACGACGTGATCCTGCAGGCCGAACGCGCGGCGCGCGCCACGCCGTCCGACCTGTCGGCCATCCAGGTGCGCGGCAACAACGGCGAGCTGGTCCCGCTCTCCAATCTCGTCACCATCACCGAGCTGGCCGAAGCCGGCAGCCTCAACCGCTTCAACCGCCTGCGCGCGATCACCATTTCCGCGGGCCTGTCGCCGGGTTATCGCCTCGGCGACGCCATCGCCTGGGCCAATCAGGTCGTGCAGGAAGAATTGCCCGACACCGCGCAGATCGACTGGAAGGGCGAGTCGCGCGAATTCCAGAAGGCCGGCGGCGCGGTGCTGCTGACCTTCGCGCTGGCGCTGCTGGTGGTGTATCTGGTGCTGGC
>JBKJTC010000145.1:0-2901 GCA_046590925.1 Lysobacteraceae bacterium
CCAGGATTACCTGGCGAAGAACATCAAGTCGCGCTACGAAATGCTCGATGTGAACGTGTACCAGGAAAATCTGTTCCACACCAAGATGCACCTGAAGGATTTCGACCTCGACAACTATCTGTTCGAAGAGAAGGCCAAGAACCTCTCGTTCAAGGAACGGATGAAGATCGAGGCGCGCCTGCGTCGCGAGATCGAAGAGCTGTATCAGGGCCGCAATCTGGCGGAGTGATCCGCGATAGGCGTGGTGCAGGAAAAGCCGGCGGAAGCCGGCTTTTCCTGTTGTAGGGTGGGCCTTGGCCCACCATTACGACTCGCCAGGTTGCGACGAACGCTGATCGAAGCCGTTTCGATCGTTGGGCGTAACGACCCGAGACGTTGCGATGGTGGGCCAGGGCCCACCCTACACTCGGTATGCCACCGTCTTCATCACTTTCGACGCCGCCGCCATCAGCGTCGGCAACGGCTGCGGCAGGATCCGCGCACCCGCGGCTTCGGCATCTTCGGCGTGCCGCGCTTCATCCGCCTTCATCACCGTCAGGATCGCGCGGCTGCGCGCATCGGCCGGTGGCAGGGTTTCCAGGTGTTCGTCCAGATGCGCCTCGACCTGGCGCTCGGTCTCGACCACGAAACCCAGATTCCAGCCGTCGCCGCGCAGCCCCGCGAGCAGGCCGATGGCGTAGCTGCCGGCGTACCAGACCGGGTTGAGCAGGCTGGGGTGGCTGTCGAGTTCGCGCAGACGGTCCGCGCACCAGGCAAGGTGGTCGGTTTCCTCCTGCGCGGCCGCCTGCAGCTGCGCCCGCGTCTGCGGGTCGCGCGCGACCGCGGCCTGGCCGACGTACAGCGCCTGCGCGCAGACCTCGCCGACATGATTGATCCGCATCAGCCCGGCGGCGTGGCGGCGTTCGGCGTCGTCCAGCACCACGTCGGCTTGATCGGCGCCGGGGTTGGGGCGCGTGGCCAGCGGCGAGCCGGCGATGGTCTCCAGCGCGTTCTGGGCGTCGGAGAGCAGGCGGTCGAAGGGGGAGAGCGCGCGGGCCGGGTTCATATTGGACATTCTCATGCGAGACATTCTGATAGGAATTCGAGCGGGTGTTGCACCGGCAGGGCGGTGCCGTTCGCCAGATGCAGCCGGCAGCCGATATTGGCGCTGAGCAGCCGGGTCGCGCCGCTGGCTGCGAGCTGGTCCAACAGCGGCTGGCGGAAACGCGCGGCGCGTGCCGGATCGGTCAGCATCTGCGTTCCGGCGGCCCCGCAGCAGCCGAAGCCGGCATCGATCAGGATGACTTCCAGCCCGGGCACTCGCGCCAGTAGATCGCGCAGGGCGCTGTCGCTGCGCACCCCGTTGCGCTGGGTGCAGGGCAGATGCAGGGCGACCCGTTCGCGACGCGGCGCGAAGCGCAGGGCATCGGCGTGCTGCGCCAGGAAGATACTGGCATCGACCGCCCGCGCGCCGACGGCATCCGCCACGGCCTTGTGGCAGCCGCTGGCGAGGGTCAGCACTGCCTCGCTGTGGGCGAAGGCGTGCAGATTTCTGGCTTCCAGACGCAGCGCTGTCGCAGTATCGCCAGCGTGGGCGTGCAAGGCGCCGCAGCAGGCCTGGCCGGCCGGAAAGTCCGCCCGCAGTCCGATCGCATCCAACAGCGCCGTCAAGGCGTTGCGCACCGACCCTTCATATTGTTCTGCGATGCAGCCGATGAAGACGGCGGCCCCGGGCCTGTCGGCGGTTCCGGGCGGTTTCGCTGGCCGGGAGTGGGTCCGGGGTGTTCGCGGCAAAGGTCTGAGGGCGGCCGGAAGCAGCGGCCAGACCGTTCGATACAGACCCAGAAGGGCGCTGCGCAGATCGGAGCGTTCGGCCAGCCGTTCCGCCGCGCGCTGGCGCCAGCTTGGCGCACGTCGCTCGCGCCCGCGCCCCCGCGCCTGCGTCAGGATCGCGCCGTAGCTCACCCCGGCCGGGCAGACCGACTCGCAGCGCCCGCAGCCGAGGCAATGGTCGAGATGCCCGTCGCCGGCCACGGTCGGAGCCGTCAGCCCGGTCTCCCAGGCCTTGATCAGCGCGATCCGGCCCCGGGGCGATTCGGTTTCGATCGATTCCAGCGCGTAGGTCGGACAAGTCGGCAGGCACAGTCCGCACTGCACGCACTGGTCGGTCAGCGCGTGCAGGGTCGGGGCAGCGGGATGGGCGCAGGGAGCGACGGTCACCCGGCAATCTTCGGGCAAGACGTCGGCTTGCGCGAGACACGGATGGTCATCCGTGCTCCGAGGCGTTCTGTTCGGCCACGACGACTTGCGGCGGCGCGGCCTGCCGGCTATCATCCCGCTTCTTTGTGGCCCCGCTCACGCGGCGACACGACGACAACGCGAGGCGAAATTCCTCCCGGTTTCCGAAAGAAACCCTGTGGAATCAGTCCGACCAGGCACCAATCAAAAGAGCTCCTTCATGAAGACTTTCACCGCCAAGTCCGAGACCGTCCAGCGCGACTGGTATCTCGTCGACGCTTCCGGCAAAACGCTCGGCCGCCTGGCCGCCGAGCTGGCCAGCCGCCTCCGCGGCAAGCACAAGCCCGTTTACACCCCCCACGTCGATACCGGCGATTACTTGATTGTGGTCAACGCCGAGAAGATCGCGGTGACCGGCAACAAGCTGAACGACAAGCTGTATCACCGCTTCACCGGCTATATCGGCAACCTGAAGACCGAAAACCTCGCCCAGGCGCTGGAACGTCATCCGGAACGCGTGATCGAGATCGCCGTGAAGGGCATGCTGCCGAAGAATCCCCTCGGCCGCGCCATGTACAAGAAGCTCAAGGTGTACAAGGGTGCCGAGCACCCGCACGCCGCCCAGCAGCCGCAAGTCCTGGATATCTAAACGATGGCTACTCAGCAGAATTACGGCACCGGCCG
>JBKJTC010000283.1:0-18142 GCA_046590925.1 Lysobacteraceae bacterium
CAGAGCGCCGCCAAGCGCGCGGTCGCCATCGCGCTGCGCAACCGCTGGCGGCGGATGCAGCTCGACGACGCGCTGCGCAACGAAGTGATGCCCAAGAACATCCTGATGATCGGCCCCACCGGCGTCGGCAAGACCGAGATCGCGCGCCGCCTGGCGACGCTGGCCAACGCGCCGTTCGTGAAGGTCGAGGCCACGCGCTTCACCGAAGTCGGCTATGTCGGCAAGGATGTCGAACAGATCATCCGCGATCTGGCCGACACCGCGGTGAAGATGTATCGCGAACAGGCCAAGGCGCGCGTGCGCGCGCAGGCCGAGGCGCGCGCCGAGGACCGCATCCTCGATGCGCTGCTGCCGAAACGGCAGGCCGCCGGTGGTTTCGGCTTCGGCGCGGAGGCCAGTGCGGGCACCGCGACGCTGGATGTCGGCAGCGGCGAAAGCAGCGCGGGTGCCGCGACGGACAAATCTGCCGACACACGGCAGAAATTCCGCAAGCAGCTGCGTGAAGGCGCGCTGGACGACCGCGAGATCGAAATCGAAACCGCGGTGAACGTCGGCGTCGACATCATGGCGCCGCCGGGCATGGAAGAGATGGGCCAGCAATTGCGGCAGATGTTCTCCAGCCTGTCCGGCAGCAAGACCCACAGCCGCAAACTCACGATCCGCGCTGCGCGCGTGCAGCTGATCGAGGAAGAGGCCGGCAAGCTTGTGAACGAGGACGACGTGCGCGAAGCCGCGATCGACGCCTGCGAACAGCACGGCATCGTCTTTATCGACGAGATCGACAAGGTCGCCAAGCGTTCCGAAAGCCACGGCGCCGACGTCAGCCGCGAAGGTGTGCAGCGCGATCTGCTGCCGCTGGTCGAAGGTTCGACCGTCAGCACCAAATACGGCTCGGTGAAGACCGACCACATCCTGTTCATCGCCAGCGGCGCGTTTCACGTCGCCAAGCCCAGCGACCTGATCCCGGAACTGCAGGGCCGCTTCCCGATCCGCGTGGAACTGGGCGCGCTGGGCAAGGACGATTTCGTGCGCATCCTCACCGAGCCCAAGGCGTCGCTGACGCTGCAGTACGTCGAACTGCTGAAGACCGAAGGCGTCGAACTGTCGTTCACCGCGGACGCCGTCGAGCGTCTGGCCGAGATCGCGGCCACGGTCAACGAACGTCAGGAAAACATCGGCGCGCGGCGGCTGCACACGATCCTCGAACGGCTGCTCGATACGCTGAGTTACGAAGCGCCCGATCGCGGCGGCACCACGGTGACCATCGACCGCGCTTACGTCGATCTGCATCTTGGCGAACTGGTGCAGGATCCGGATCTGAGTCGTTACATCCTCTGATCGGATCGTGTCGGGAAAACGTGGGCGCGATATGCGCGACGCAGCGACTGCCCCGTTTCCGGAGCAGTCGCGGATGATGCGGCGGCTCGCGATGCTACGCCGCAGGCATCGCTTACGGGTTGTTGACGATATAGCTTGAGCAGTACTTCAGCCCGCCCTTGACCAGATAGAAGCGACTGCAGTTCGTGTCGTAACTGGTGCCGGTCGCGGTGATCAGATACCCCGACAACGTGACCTGATTCAGGTGGTAATGGCTGCCGTTGAGCTTCAGCGACCAGTGCTGGTGCGGGCCGGTCGAACTGCCGCCGTTGCACAACGCTTGCGCCTGGGTGTTGGCCGGATTACCGATGAAAACGCTCTGGCCGACGACGGCGTTGGTCGCGTACTGCAGATTCATCATGTGGTAGTAGGTGGTGGACCAGCCGCCGCTGTGCACGATTTCGGCGAAACAGGACGAATGCCGCTTGAAGGTGCCGCTGGCCGACGACGACACGCGCACGCCGCTCTGATTGCTGCCCCAGCCGCCGCCGAGCGACATGTCGAGCGAGGACATCGGATAGCTGCCGCTGCCGGTGTTGGTGTGCGCGCCACCCACATGCCACGAAGCTCCCACCGGATACGGCAGCCGCAGGAAGCCGCTCGCGGGACCGGCCAGCGCGACGACATCGCTGTCGACGAGGCTCGGCTTGGCCTTGGCGCCCCAGGTTTCGTTGAACAATGCGCCATACGTCGCGGCGAACTGCGCCTGACCCAGCAGCGCCGCGCTGGACGCGCTTTCGCCAGTATTCTGATACAGCGTCCGCAGCGGATTATGGGCGACGGCCACCTTGCCCTGCGCCTTCGCCAGGATCTCGGCGTCACGCTGCGAGTACACGATGACGCGCAACTGTTCCGCGACATCTTCGACCTGTTGGCTGAAGCCGTTGCGGCGCGAAAGCTTTCCGAACGGACGGGTCATCGCATTGCCGCGAATGCGGTTGCGCGTGACGATGCCGGATTGCTGTTCCATCAAGGCGATGAGCACTTTCGGACTGATGCTGCTGTAGCCGGCCCAGTGCGAAATCGCTTCGCTCTGGCCGCGAAGGTGCGGAGCATGCTTCGCGAGATAGCGTTCGATGTCGAAACCGAACATTTCTTCCGGCGTGTAGATCAGATCGGAGACGGTAACCGGTGCGGAATCCGCCGGGCTTGCGGCATGGGCGGGCTTGCTGGAGGCGACGCCGATGACGGCGGCGATGCAGAGCGATAGTGCGGTGGCCTTGAGATGCGAACGCATGTACTTGATCCTTCAAGTAGGTTGATGGGTGGCGCCGATGATGGTTGCGCGCATGGATCGCCGCGCGCTGCGCACGAGGGAAATTCTGCTTCTGAACGCATGTCCCGCACGGGGAGCCTGCATGTGCGGGCGACCGAAGCGTTGTCGAAGACGCCGCGCGGTTCCAATGACGATTCGTCATGAATCCGTGGCTTTTTCGCGAAACGCATACGCATCCGTGCGGACGGTGCGGTGATTCGGTGTCCGTGCGCACATTGTGCGGTGGCGGGTGTGACGGCGTTCGAGTTCTGGATGGCAGATCCTGGATGACATGTCTTGGATGGCATGCTTTGAAAGGTATGTTCCAGCCGATGCCGTGCGTTGTTTGGCGATCAGGCATTCGAAGCGCATCGCGCAGCTGGCGCGCGCCTGCGTCGATGCCGGCGTGCGCCGCTTCGTGCAGATCTCCGCGCTGGGGCTGACCGCCGACGGCGCGTTCATCGCTTCGAAGCACCGCTTCGACGAGGCGCTGGCCGCGCTGCCGCTGTCGGCGGTCGCGGTGCGGCCGTCGGTGGTGTATTCGGCCAGGGGGTCGTACGGCGGCACGTCGATGCTGCGCGCGCTGGCGACGCTGCCGTTCGGCACCGGCCTGGGCATCGCGTTCTTCCTGCGGATGGCGCACCGCCGCGGCGACGCCCGCGAAATCGCTGCTACCGCCGGCACCGTTGTCATCGCCGACGCCTGCTTCACCGCCCCGGCGGTGATCGTGCAGTTCGCAAGCGGACTGTGGCTGGCGCGGATGGCCGGCATGCCGCTGTCGATGTTCTGGCTGAAGACCGCGCTGATCCTGTTCTTCGTGATCGGCGCCTGCTGGCTGCCGGTGCTGCGCCTGCAACTGCGCGCCCGCGACCTGGCCCGCGTCGCGGCGGCCACCCGCGCGCCCCTGCCGCCGGCCTATTTCCGGGTCATGCGGTGGTGGTTCTGGCTGGGCTGGCCCGCGTTCCTCAGCGTGCTGGCGATCTTCTGGCTGATGGTGAAGAAACCGATGTGAGCGGGCCGGGTGAGCGTGCTCGATCGGCTGGCGCCGGATGCCGCCGGCCGGCGGGTTAAACTGCCGCCATGAGCAAGCCCAAGAAAACCCCAGCGTCCTCCGAATCGTCGCCCGAGTCGTCCGGGCAGGGCACCACCCATTTCGGCTTCCGCGACGTGCCCGTCGCCGAAAAGCAGAAGCTCGTCGGCGAGGTGTTCTCCTCGGTCGCCGGCAACTACGACCTGATGAACGACCTGATGAGCCTCGGCATCCATCGGGTCTGGAAACGCTACTTCGTCGCCACCGCGCAGGTGCGCCCCGGCGACCGCATGCTGGATCTCGCCGGCGGTACCGGCGACATCGCCGCGCTGCTGAAGGATCGCGTGGGCGAAGAAGGTGAGCTGGTGCTCGGCGACATCAACGGCCCAATGCTGCGCGTCGGCCGCGACCGCATGACCGACCGCGGCAATGTCCGCGGTTTCGAGTACGTGCAGTGCAACGCCGAGAAACTGCCGTTCCCCGACGGCAGTTTCGATCTGGTCACCATCGCCTTCGGCCTGCGCAACGTCACCGACAAGGACGCCGCCCTGCGCGAGATGCACCGCGTGCTCCGCGTCGGCGGCCAGGCCCGCGTGCTGGAGTTCTCCGAAGTCACCGCCGAATGGTTCAAGCCGATCTACGACTTCCATTCGTTCAGGATATTGCCGCAGCTGGGCAAGCTGTTCGCGAAGGATAGCGACAGTTACCAGTACCTCGCGGAATCGATTCGCAAGCATCCGCCGCAGGATCAGCTCAAGGGGATGATGGATGCGGCTGGTTTCTCGCGATGTTCGTACAAGAATCTATCGGCGGGGATTGTGGCGATTCATACGGGGTATCGAATCTAGTTGGGCGCCAAGACAGTCACTGCGTTTCATCACTTCGAGAGTCACCTATGAGAACTGCTGACGTCAAAACACTCGTCCAGGAAATTCTGGAGACGATGCCTCAGCCCTATTCGCATCATGTTATTGGTGAAGTCTTCGCCGCAATAGAGCAAGACCAGAGCTGGCGTGCTCGTTACGAAGCGCTCTGCTCAAGCCTTGGGCAGGACGTAGTCAACAACTGGGGCGGACGCTGGATTGCCATTACTCTAGGGAAAGCTGGCGAACAACAAGTTCCTAGCAAGAAGAGCAGCCTTATTGGCTCGTACTCTATCTTGGACACTGATGCGAGGACGGTCGCCCGGAAGCCCAGTAGGGCTGATGCACTTCAGTTAATGTCCGACTACTATAAAATCAACAAAAGCAAATTGCCGCCTCAAATCCGCAATCATCGGGAACTGATCGTTGATCTTCTGGTAGAGGGCATGCCAGTAGAAGATGCATTCTCTGAGGCTATGAAGGATGGCGTCTAAGAGCAAGTAGGATGGGTTGAGCGTAGCGATACCCATCGCTTTTGATCGGTAATCTTCGATGATGTTTTGAATGTCTGTTTTCTGATTTCACGGCAGACGCGGTGCCTTCGATGATGGGTATCGCTACGCTCAACCCATCCTGCGAAAAGCGTCGCCAGCGAGTAGCCCGGGTAAGCGCAACGCGCGCACCCGGGATGAGTGTAGGATTGCCTCACCGAAGAGCCCCGGGTGCGGCCTTCGCCGGCACCTTGGCTACGACTGCGGGAGTGCTATCGTAAGTAAGTAGGATGGGTTGAGCGTAGCGATACCCATCGCTTTCCGATCCGCAATTGTCAATGATGTTTCCAATGCCTGATTTCGGTCTCATGACCGATGCTGCGCGTTGAATGATGGGTATCGCTGCGCTCAACCCATCCTACGAAAAGCGTCGCCAGTGAGTAGCTCGGGTAAGCGCAACGCGCGCACCCGGGATGAGGTGAAGTAATGCCTGACCGAAGAGCCCCGGGTGCGGCCTTTGGCCTTACCCGGGCTACGGCATCGGCGGGGATCGTGGCGATTCATGCGGGGTTTCGGATTTGGATCATTCGCAAGGCATGATTGACTGCCTCGGAGTTTCAAGATGAAAGCTTTGTCGTTCTTTCTGCTTTTGCTTGTGTCGAGCTTCGCATCCGTCTGTGAATGCATGAATTAATCACTCCATAAGGAGATCGTTCAAGAAGCGAAGGATGTCATGGTCTTCCGGGTGATCGGTACGGGCGTATCGCTCGACCCGGCCGATCATGTGGCGGTTGCCAACATTGCAGCAAGTAGGATGGGTTGAGCGTAGCGAGACCCATCGCTTTCCGATCCGCAATTGTCAATGATGTTTCCAATGCCTGATTTCGGTCTCATGACCGATGCTGTGCTTTGAATGATGGGTATCGCTACGCTCAACCCATCCTACGAAAAGCGTCGACAGCAGGGGAGTCCCGGTGAGCGCAACGCGCGTACCCGGGACGGCCGTCCCACCGAAGTCTCGGGTGCGGCCTTCGCCGGCACCTTGGCTAGGACTGTGGCAGTGCTATCGTAAGCGTGCAGGCACGGAGTCGCATCTGCATCGGTGCCTGGGAATTGGAGCAGCGTCGATTTTTTTGAAGAAGCCGGGGTCAATCCCCATCACAAGGAGTTCGCTATGCGTAAGGTGAAATTCGCACTCGGTGCATTATTGCTTGCTGGGGCTGCAGTAACGGGTTTGGCGTTCGCCAATATGCCCGAACAACAACCCGAGGGAGGTACTTGTGGCGCTTGGGAATGGACCGGCGGAACATCGTTTCGACGGTTGTGTATCGACGGTTCGCTGTACTGGTACGAATACAGGAACTGAAAACCCTGACGGTTCTCCACGAAGCAGCAGCGAGCCCGGGTAAGCGCAACGCGCGTACCCGGGACGAGCGGAGGAATGCCTTGCCGAAGTGCCCGGGTGCGGCCTTTGGCCGCACCCGGGCAACGACGCTGAAATGACAAGACGTTTCAATCGCAAAATTTCGTCGCCCGTTCAGCGCTGACAGCATGTATCCCCGCCTTCGCGGGGATGACGGATCGGAACGTTTTGAGGCGGCCGCGACCTCTTCCTAACTCCGCGCCATTGCGCGAGGGGAGGAGGCGGACCTCACGCCTTCGCCAGAATGACGAGTGCAAGCAGGTCCTTCTGCACGCTGTGCGTGCGTTCGGGATGACAGCGACAAGCGTCGCGACTTGCGTCGCTCCCACAGAGGCGACGGTTTGCTGCCGGAGTATTGGCGGCTGAAGCGCTTGTGCAAGAACGTATTGCGCGTTGCGATTACAGGCCAAGCAGGGTCGCTCGCGCGGCCCCGCGCACGCCTCCGCGCACGCCAGCATCAAGGTGCGGTCGCGCGGGTTGGCAGCGAGCGCTGCGGCGCGCTCGAACGCGTCGCGGGCTTCGTCGCGGCGCGCGAGTTGTTCGAGCAGGTCGCCGCGCACCGCGTACAGCAGGCCGTAGTCGCGCAGCGTCGCACAGCGCATCGACCAGCGGCAGCGCGAACGCCGCCCCTTGCGCCTTGCCGACGGCGGCCGCGCGATTGAGTTCCACCACCGGCGACGGCTGCATCTGCGCCAGTACCGTGTAGAGGCTTGCGATCCGCGCCCAGTCGGTGTCGTCGGCGCGCGCGGCGCGGGCATGGCAGGCGGCGATCGCGGCCTGCAGAGCGCGTACAGCCCGCGCGCCCCGCCGAGCTGCTGCACGCGATTCAGCGCCTGCAGTCCGCGCTGGATCTGCAGGCGGTCCCAGCGCGCGCGATCCTGTTCCAGCAGCGGCACCGGGCTGCCGTCGGCGGCGACCCGCGCCTTCGCGCGCGAGGCCTGCAGTTCCATCAGCGCGAGCAGACCCAGCGCTTCGGATTCGCCGGGCAACAGGCCCACCAGCACGCGCCCGAGCCGCAGCGCTTCCTCGCACAGCGCGGGGCGCATCCAGTCCTCGCCGGAGCTGGCGGCATAGCCTTCGTTGAAGATGAGGTAGATCGCTTCGAGTACAGCGTCGAGGCGTTCGGCCAGCCCGGCCTTGCGCGGCACCTCGAACGGCACCTGCTTTTCGGCGAGCGTGCGCTTGGCGCGGACGATGCGCTGCGCCACGGTCGGCTCGGGCTGCAGGAATGCGCGCGCGATCTCCGCGGTGCTCAGACCCCCGAGCAGACGCAGGGTCAGCGCGACCCGCGACTCCAGCGGCAGCACCGGATGGCAGGCGGCGAACACCAGCCGCAGAAGATCGTCGCCGATGTCGTCGTCCGCATGCTCATCCGCGCGATCGTGGGTCATGTCGGTTCCGTGCAGCTGAAGCTCCAGGCCGTATTCGGCCTGCTTGTCCGCGTGCAGTGCGCGCTGGCGCAGATGATCGATGGCGCGACGCTTCGCCGCCGCCATCAGCCACGCCGCCGGGTTGTCCGGCACGCCCTCGCCCGGCCAATGCTCCAGCGCGGCGACCAGCACGTCCTGCGCCAGTTCCTCGGCGATGGCGACGTCGCCGGTCATGCGCGCGATGCGCGCGACCAGCCGCGGCGATTCCATCCGCCAAGGGCATCGAGGGTGCGTCGGGTGCGGTCGTCGGTCATCGTCGGCATCACACCATTCCGTCCCCGCACCGGCAAGCCTGCGACCGTATGCAGCAGGCCGCATCCACCGGAAGGCCAAGCTTCGATGAATCGCTCAAAGACTGACGATGGGCTTGAATCCGCCGAAGAACATCCGTTTTCCGTCGAACGGCATCGCCTTGGGATCCATCGACGCCATCAGCCGCGGATCGGCCATCACCTGCTTGTTGACCTTGTCGCGATGCGCGCGCGACTTGTAGACGATCCATGCGAACACGACGACTTCGTCGGGCTTCAGTTTCACCGCCTGCGGGAACGAGGTCGATTTCCCGGGCTGCACGTCGTCGGCCACGCATTCGATGTATTCGAGCGCGCCGTATTCCTTCCAGATCTTGCCGGCCTTGCGGGCCAGCTTGCGATACGCATCCAGATTCTTCTTCGGGACCGGCAGAACGAAACCGTCGACATAGCTCATGGCATTCTCCTGGGGTGGGTCGGTGTCGCGGGTGTTGCTGTTTCAACGGAAGGATTGCAGCGGAACGGTTGCCGCGATCACGCCGACGGCATCGCCGACGGGTCCATCCAGAAGACTTCACACTGGTGTCCGTCCAGATCCTCGAACGGACGTTATCAACCATACCGACCTGAACCGGATTGGCGACAAGGCCAGCGTGATAGACGCCTTCTTCGCTTTTGCCCAAGCGGAACAACCGCGTGAGGCCCAAGAGCTGATCAGTGCCGAGAATCTGAATGCGGATGCGGCGAAGCGCTATATCGCCGCCTCGCTAGAACGTGAATTCGCCAGCGACAGCGGCACGGAGCTCAATGCCGTGCTGCCCAAGATGATCCCACTTAATCGGCAATACCTGAGCAAAAAGCAGAGCGTTTTCAGAAAAATCGCCGCGTTCGTCGAGAAGTTCAAAGGCCTGTGCGGGCAGGTCTGAGCGTCTGTTCAAAATCTCTCGGTCAAACCTGTCGAGCGGCCTTCAGGCCGCTGGTTGGTTCCGGCAAGAGCAGCGGCCTGAAGGCCGCTCTACGTGGAATGACATGTCTTTCCGTGGTTGCCATCGCGACAGCGCGGAAATTTCAAACAGGCTACGAGGGATGGAGCCTTTTCATGCCCGTTCATCGTACCGACAGCGCCGGCAATAGCCTGGATGAAGATTGAACCATCCGGGAATTGCGGATAACTTTCGAAACAGAAGAACCCTGATCGCCACAGGAAATACCTTTGATGAAAACTAAAAAGCTCTCGCCCACCTGGAGTGGCGTCAAAGCCAGCTTGGCCGATATCGACCGTGCAGGCCTGCTTGGGCTGGTGCAGGACCTGTACGCCGCCAGCAAGGACAACCAGACGTTTCTGCACGCACGCTTTGGCCTGGGCGGCGATGTGCTCAAGCCCTACAAGGCCGCGATCGCAAAGTGGATCAATCCCGCTGACGTTCGCAAACCGATGTCGGTAGCCAATGCCAAGAAAGCCATCAGCGATGATAAGAAGGCGTTGGGCCAGCCCGAGGGCCTGGCCGAACTGACGGTCTTTTATTGCGAAGAAGTGTTCGATTTTCTGGCCGGTTGCGGCTTGGACGACGAAGGCTTTTACGATGCTCTGGTGCGGATGTTCGAGCAAGCTGTGAAGTATGTGTTGGCCCTGCCCACTGTGGAGCGGGCGCCATTCTTGATCCGGCTGGACCGGGTTCGCCAGTTGGGCCAAAACGTCGGCTGGGGTGTCGGTAATACCTTCGACCATGCCTGGTCGGAGGCCGGTCTGGCTGGTGAACCATAAGGCGGGCTTGAGCCCGAGGTATCCCTACTTTTTTTCTAATGCGATGCTGATCGAAGCCGACAGCCTGGAAGACGCGGTGCGCATCGCCCATGAATTCCCGTGGATCCGCTTCGGCAGTATCGAAGTCCGCCCGGTGCGTGATTTCGATGCCGTGCGCAGGCGCGTCGTCGCCTGAATCCGCCGCCTTCGGTTCGGTATGACGCGCGTAGGGCGGGTCTTGTACCCGCCACAGCCGAAGCGACGAACAGCAAACCATTGCGGCGCTTGAAATCACCCGGTTTGCTGTAGGTGAGCAGTGGTTCGGTTGGTGTGGCGGGTGCGAGACCCGCCTTACGAAATTCGCGGGTTATCGAGCGGTGTACCCCCCGTCGATCACCAGTTCGCTGCCGGTGACGAATTTCGATTCATCCGACGCCAGATAGACCACGCCCCAGGCGATGTCGTCGACGTCGCCCATGTGTCCCAGCGGATGCAGGTCGCCTACGGCCTTGCGCGCGGCGTCGATATCGGTGGCGCCGCTGGCGCCGAGGTGATGCTCGACCATCGGCGTCCAGATGAAGCCGGGATGCACCGAGTTCACGCGGATCCGGTCGGGCGCGTAGCACAGCGCATCGGTCTTGCTCATCAACCGCACCGCGCCCTTGGACGCGTGATACGCGGGGATGTCGGCGGCGCCGATCAGGCCATAGATCGACGACAGGTTGACGATGCTGCCGCCGCCGGCGCGCTTCATGTGCGGGATGGCGTGCTTCACGCAGAACAGCACGCCCTTCACGTTGACCGCCTGCACCGCATCCCATTCGGCTTCGGTGATTTCATGGGTGAGTTTGACCGAGCCGGAGATGCCGGCGTTGTTCACCAGCACATCGACGCTGCCGAACAGCGCCGCGACCTGATCGATCGCGGTCTGCACGTTGCGCTCGCTGGCGACATCGACGTGCCAGTAGCGCGCGTCGATGCCCTGCGCGCGCAGTTCGGCGACCAGCGCGTCGCCTTCGGCATCCAGACGATCGAACACGGCGACCTTCGCGCCTTCCTGGCCCAGGCGTTCGGCGCAGGCGCGGCCGATGCCCAGCGCGCCGCCGGTGACGATGCAGACTTTGTTTTCGAGCCGATGCATGACGATGCTCTCCTGAGTGATGTTCTCGTGAGGATGTGCGATTCGATTCTGGCGCTTGCGACCCTGAAGATACGCCGGTCGCGCCGCGCGCGTTTGATTCCGATCAAAAGCCAATGCGCCGATCCGTGCGTCAATGACGCCTCCCGTTTATAAGCGAGGTGTGGTCATGTTCAAGGACATCCTGGTTCCCTACGTGAACGCGGACAGCGAACGGGCCGCCGCCGCCGCGGCGATGGCGCTCGCGGAAGCGTTCGACGCGCATGTCGCGATGCTGGTGACGGTGGACGTGCCGGCGCCGATGCCCAGCGACTGGGGCGCGATGGCGTACGACGTCTATGCGCGTCTGCATGAGGAGGCGCGCAAGCGCGCGCGCGAACAGGGAGACGCTCTGCGCGTGAAATTCGCGCATGCGACGGTGCCGCTGGAGGTGCGCACGACCGAGGCGGTGTCGTTGTATCCGCAGAACGCCGCCGCCATGCAGGCCCGCTACGCGGACCTGAGCGTATTGCCGACGATGCCGCGCGACGGCGCCGAGAAGATGCTGGTACACGATTATTTCCATGACGTGCTGCGCCATTCCGGCCGCCCGGTATTGGTGGTGCCCGATGGCAGCACCGCGACGCTGCCGCCCAAGCGCGTCGTGATCGCGTGGAAACCCACGCGCGAAACCAGCCGCGCGGTGGCCGACGCCATGCCGCTGCTGCACAAGGCCGACGCGGTGGACGTGCTGGTGATCGATCCGGTGGTGGGCGAATCCGGGCACGGCGGCGGGCATGGCGACGAACCAGGCGCCGACATCGCCGCGCATCTCGCCCGCCATGGGCTGCGGGTCGAAGTGGTGACGCGGCCGAGCATGAATTTTTCGGTGGCCTACGCCGTGCTCGAATACGCGCGCACGGTCGGCGCCGACCTGGTGGTCGCCGGCGGCTACGGCCATTCGCGGCTGCGCGAGGCGCTGCTGGGCGGCACCACCCGCGAGCTGCTGCAGACCACGCATGTGCCGGTGCTGTTCTCGCATTGAGCGCCGCATGCCGTGCTCAATGCGGTGCGATGCGGTGCGGTGCGAGGCGTAGACTGCCCGGCATGATGCGCAGTCGTTCGCCGATGCCCCCATGCCATTGAATGCCGACGAGCTCTACGGTTACTGCGTCGCTTTCGCGATCGGTCTGCTGATCGGCATCGAACGCGAGCGCAGCAAGGGCGAAGGCCCGCTGCGCGCCGCGGCCGGCGTGCGGACGTTCATCCTGTTGGGGCTGTGCGGCGCGATCGCGCATCAGGTCGGCGCCGTCGGCATCGCTGTCGGCGGTGCGTTCGTGGCGCTGGCGGCGCTGGCCAGCTATCGCCGCAGTCGTTCCGAAGACCCCGGGCTCACCACCGAAGTCGCGATGCTGGTGACGTTCCTGCTGGGCGTGCTGGCGATGACCGCGCTGCCGGTCGCCGCCGGCCTGGGCGTGGTGGTCGCGTTGGTGCTGGTGAGCAAATCCCGGCTGCACGATTTCACCCGCAAGACGCTGACCGAACAGGAGCTGCACGATGCGCTGCTGCTCGCCGCCGCCGCGGTGGTGGTGTTGCCGCTGCTGCCGGATCGCGCCATCGATCCATGGCAGGCGCTGAATCCGCACACGCTGTGGACGCTGGTGGTGCTGGTGATGGCGATCAACGCCGCGGGTTACGTCGCGCTGCGCATGCTCGGGCCCGGCGCCGGTCTGGCGCTGGCCGGTTTCATCGGCGGTTTCGTGTCCAGCACCGCGACCATCGCCGCGATGGGCGATCGTGCGCGGGCGTCGCCGCAGTGGCGGATGCAATGCGTCAGCGCCGCGCTGTGTTCCAACATCCCCACCATCCTGATGCTGGGCGTGGTGACCGGCGCACTGTCGCGGCCGCTGCTGTCGATGCTGATGTGGCCGCTGATCTTCGCCGGAGTCGCGGCCATGCTGTCGGCGTGGATCGTGCATGCGCGCATCGCATCGACCGGCGTCGACAGCGGCCCGGTCGCGCCCGGCCGGCCGTTCGAGCCGCGCCATGCGCTGGCGTTCGTGGCCATCGTCAGCGCGATCCTGCTGCTGTCGGCTGGCGTGCACCGCTGGCTGGGCGACACCGGCGTGGGCATCGCCGCCGGTCTCGGCGGTCTGGCCGATCTGCATGCCGCTGCGGCGTCGGTGGCGCAACTGGTCGCCAATGGCGCCATCGATGCGGGCGACGCCCGCTGGCCGGTGTTCATCGCCCTGGTCGCCAATTCGCTCAGCAAGTTGCTGATGGCGGGGCTGCGCGGCGGTCGTGCGTTCCTGCTGCGGCTGCTGCCGGGTGTGATCGCGATCGTCGCCGCGTTCGCGGCGGGCGCGTGGTGGGCGGGCGTTTGAGCGAAACGTTTTCCCGGGCGATATCCGCGCTTCCGGGCTGGCGGCCTATCGCTGCACGGATGCGGTGCGCTTCGCGCCGCAGCGGAAGAACTTCGAATTCGCCAGCCACTGCCGGTCGGGGTAATACGCGAACAGCAGTTGTCCTTCCTTGAGCGTGTCGATCACTTCGTTCGCGATCGCGGGACGCAACGCCGGGCAGCCCAGACTGCGGCCGAGACGGCCCTGGCGCAGCGCCTGGGCGGGATCCACATAGGGCGCGCCGTGCATGACGATGGCGCGCGCGCGCGCCAGATCATTGATACCGGGTTCCAGCCCTTCCATTCGCAGCGAGTAGCCGTTGCCGCCGAGGTAGGTTTCGGCGGTGGCGAACAGGCCGAGACTGGACTGGTGACTGCTGTCGAGATTCGAAAACGCGTTGGCGAAATTCTCGCCGCTGCTGCGGCCATGGGCGACGTGTTCGGCGTAGAGCAACCGTGCGTGCTGCAGATCGAACACCCACAGTCGCGGCTCGGTGGACGGACGCGAGTAGTCGATCACCGCAAGCCGTTTTGCGGGCGCCACGCTGCCCGAGGCGGCGGCGCATTCGGCCGCTTCCAGCGCCAGCGCGATGACCTTCGGGTCGGCGCCGGGCGCCAGGCGCTGCAGCCGGGTCAACAGCGGGGTTGCGGCATCGGTGCGGGCGGCGGCCAGGGTCGCGGCCGTGGATGTCGCGCCCGCGGAAGCGTGGCTGGTGGACGCATGATCCGAGTCGGCGGCGGCTGCGGCGGCGGCCGACAGCGCGGTCGCCAGTGCGGCGGCGGCGAACAGGAAGCAGGCAGGTCTGAGCATCGCCGGAGCATGCCCGATGCGAACCGTGAATGCATGAACAACGCGGCGATTCACTCCGCCGATGGCCGCGCCTGTGGCGGCGGTGGCGGTTCAGGTGCGACCGCGGTCTCGTCCGCGCGCAGCACCGTGAGCCCTTCGGACGGCGTGGCGCGCTGGATCGATTCGTCGGTGACCACCACGGTCGCGCCCGGGCGCAGGGCCTCGTAGACCCGATGCGCGAACGCGTCCGAGATCCGGATCCGGCCCGTGGCCAGCGCTTGGCGCAGGTCGCCTTCGCTCGGCGTGCGCGCGTTCGGCACCGGAATCGCCAGCCAGCGCAGCGCCGGATGATCGGGCAATACCGCATTGGGGCTTTCGCCGGCGCCTTCCAGCAGCACGTAGGCATGCGTGCCGTGCATCGGTTCATCGACGACCTGCACGGCCGCGCGGCCGATCTCCACGCCGTTGCGCAGCACCACGAGTGTTCCGTCGCGCGTGCTCAGGACGATGGTCAGCGGCCCGTCGGGGGCGCGTTCCGGCATCCAGACGTCGCCGCTCGCATCGACGGCATCGATGGGGCCGCGCGGTGCGCCGGTGGCGGGATCGACCGGCGCGAACCAGCCGGGCGAAGCCACTTCCGGTGCGTGCGACGCTTCGCTCGCGATCACCACCGTCATGCCGTGGCTGGTCGCAGCGAACAGCTTTTCGGAAAACGCGTACGGCAGGCGCACGCAGCCGTGCGACGCCGGATACCCGGGAATCCGGCCGGCGTGCAGCGCAACGCCATCCCAGGTGAGCCGCTGCATGAACGGCATCGGCGCGTTGTCGTAGAGATTGGAGTAGTGCTCGCGCTGTTTCTGCAGGATCGTGAACACGCCGGTCGGCGTTTCGTAGCCGGGCTTGCCGGTGCTGGCCGTGGATACGCCGATGCGCACGCCGTTGCGATACACGTACGCCAACTGCTCCGGCAGGCTGATCACGATCACCACCGGCCCCGCGGGCGCCAGTTCCGGCATCCACAGATATTCGCCCGGTTTCAGCGCGAACGCCGCTCTGGCGTTCGTGGTCCCGGATGGCGTCGGGGTGCGCGCATCGACGCGGGTGCCGGCCGACGGCGCGGCGAACAGTTGCGCGGACAGGCACAGTGCGACGGCAACCGATACGACGCCTGCGAGCCTGTTCGACGGAATGCGTTGCGAAGACATGGCCGCAGTCTAGCCACCGATGCCGCGCGGATATTGAGCGCGCTCAATATCCAGGTGCCCTACGCATCGCGATTCAGGTCGACAGCACCTTGAGGATCTGCAGCGCGATCCTGCGCTTCTGCGCGGGCAGTTTGCGGAAGCGCAGCAGCGCCTCGCTTTCGCTGGCGTCCTGGGCGCAGTCGTCGCGCGGCAGCGGCGGCGCTTCCTTGCCGTCGCAGCGGCTGGGGCCGCGGCCGGTGCCCAGCCATTCCACGCAGGTATCGGTCTCGATCGCGATCTGGATCAGGTGGTGCATGCTGGGCGAGGTGCCGAGCGGGTGTTCCCACTGGGTCACGGCGCTGCGCTTCACGCCGATCCGGCGCGCGAGTTCGGCCTGGGTCAGCTGGCCTGCCAGCCGTGCCTTGCGGATGCGTGTGGGGAGCTGCATGCGTGAACCTCGTCCTGGTCGGCGCCGCCGTCGTGACGTGCATCCGGCGGCCTTGCCCTGCGTATCGTCTCGTATCGGTGGCTGTCGCGCCCGGCGGATGCGCGGGAGCGCAGGAGCACCGCGGACGGCAAGTTGTCCGGTTTCGCTTTCCTCGGCTCCCCACGGCTGAGTCGAACCGGCATTGATGTCCAACGGAAAGCGGCGCTTGACGCGGTCGCTGTGCATTCCGCCCGCGGCCGCGGCCTGCGCCGGCGCATTCCCGCGTCTAATCCAGAGCCCGGGATGCTGCGGGCCGCACCGGGGGGAGCGGGTCGAGCGCGAATGGAGCGCGCAGACAAGGTTGCCGCATGCGCACAGCGCGCGAATGCGGAGCCAGCCATCGCAAAGGACACGACAGGATGTTACGCATCTGGTTGTTCGGTTCCCTCTGTGTCGCCAACGATGCCGGCGGCGAGCAGGTCACGGCGGTCTCCGGCCGTTGCGGCAGCCTGCTGGCCTATCTGGCCCTGGGCCGCGGTCGCTATTTCAGCCGCACCGAGCTGCTCGGCACGCTGTGGCCGGAGCGGATGGCGTCGATGACCGCCGGTTCGTTCAACACCGCGCTGTGGCGCTTGCGGCGGCTGGTCGAATGTCCGCCGTTCCAGCACGGCGAGCTGATCGCCAGCGACCGCCGCGGCGCGATCGGGCTGAACGGTTCGCAGGCGGTCTGGCTGGATATCGAAGAGTTCGAACGCCGCATCGCCTCCGGCCTGAGCCGGCCGATCGAACTGCTTGGCGAAGCCGAGATCGCGGACCTGCGCGCGGGCGTGGCGCTGTACAAGTCCGACATCCTGATGGAATTCACCGACGACTGGGCGCTGCGCGAGCGCGAGAAGCATCGCCGCCACTATCTCAACGCGCTGTGGCGGCTGATGCAGCTGTCCACGATCCGCCGCGAATACGGCGAGGGCATCCGCCATGCGCAGTCGATCCTCGACTGCGACACGCTGCGCGAGGACGTGCATCGGGAGCTGATGCAGCTGTTCGTGCTGAGCGGCCAGCGCGCGCAGGCGCTGCGCCAGTTCGAGACCTGCCGCGACATGCTGCGCCGCGAACTGGCGATCCAGCCCATGCGCGAAACCCTGGCGCTGTACCGGCAGATCGCCGACAGCGCGATCGGCGGCGGTGGCGACGGTGAGCCGGCGCATGCGATGCAGGCGCCGCTGCATTTCGAGTACGTCCCGACAGCGCTCGCGTACGGCCCGATGTCGCCGCTGCCGGCCGCCGGCACCCGCAGCATGATCGCCGCCGCCCGCCAGCATCTGGCCGCGGCCGACGCGCAGCTTGAGCTGAGTCTGCGGCAGCTCGATAGCTGAGGTTGGTCGCTTTCAAGAGCAAATCCCCCCTGCCCCCCTTTTTCAAAGGGGGGAAGAGCAGGGCTGCGCTTTGTCGCGTTGCGTTTGAAGGCCTTTGCTTCAAGGCCCTTGCTTGAAGGCTCTTGCTTGAAGGCTCTTGCTTCAAAGCCCTTGCTTCAAAGCCCTTGCTTCGCCCCCTTTGAAAAAGGGGGCTACGGGGGATTTGCTTTTCCGCACGCTGCACCGCGGTGACAGCACGCCGTGCCCGCGGTACCTCCGTCCTGCGGTCACGTGGCCGGTAGAGGAGGGCTGCGGGCTGAAGCCCGCTCTACGGCCCGCTCTACGGCCCAATCTGCAGCGCGCTCTGCGGACGGCCACCGACGCCGACGCTCGGCATCACACCCTCATCATCCGACATCACACACCCGTCGCCTTCGATGTGATGTCCGCGTGATGTCGGCGTGACGGGGCGGTGATGGCGGCGGCGCACAGTCGGGCCATCGCACCGATGCCGGTCAGGCACCCATGACTCTGCTTGAGGATCGCACCGCCGTTTTCATCGTTCGCATCTGGTGCGAACGCGGCGACGGGCCGAGCCTGGCGCCGGAGTGGCGGGGTTCGGTCGAACACGTCCAGACCGGGGCGCGCGCCTTCTTCCGGCACCTGGACGTGGTGCTGGAATTCATGAAACCGCACCTCGAAGGCATCGGCATCGATGCCCAGCAGCGTTTCTGGGAACGCATTTCGACCGTCATGGACGACGCGCCGGATTTCGCGTCCCCAGGCCGCGACCCGGGCGAGATCAGATTCGATTTCGGGATCGATCCCGGTACAGAACCCCATATCCCCGCGTCCGCGAACGCCGCCGTCAACGCACGCAAGTCCCGCTAGGAGTCCGTCATGGCCGTTATCCGTGCCAACCGCGAATCGATCGATGACCGTTTCAGCGTGCTGGGATTCACCGTACGCTCCGAACTGCCGCTGTTCGAGATCGGTCTCGCCAC
>JBKJTC010000018.1:0-9734 GCA_046590925.1 Lysobacteraceae bacterium
AGCGCGGTCTGACTCAGATTCACTAGCGCCGATGCCGGGGCAAGCCCCAAGTAATAGACGAAGCCCGCCGACGACACCAACTGCGTGAGCGGGTTGTCGGTCGGCGGGCTTCGTCTATTACTTGGGGCTTGCCCCGGCATCGGCGCTAGTGAATCTGAGTCAGACCGCGCTCATCAGTTATCCCTACCTCGCCGCCCGCTTCGGCGCGGTGCCGGCATTCAATGCGTTGCTCGCTGCCGGACGCGACGCGGGGCGGACGCTCGGCCACATCGAGCGGCGCCTGTCCGACCCGGAGGAGGAGCGCGCCTATCAGGCGCTGGTCGCGGCGGGCGCCATCGACAAGACCCAAGCGCACAATCTCGCCGGTATCGCCGAGGATGGCGCGGCGCGATTCAACCCGGCATGGGCTAAGGCGATGCGGATCATCGGCTGGGGCTTCCACACCACCGAACTCATCAACCGCGAGGCGACCGGCATCGCTGCGTTCCGATTGGCGCGGAAGGCGGGGCGGTCCTTCGATCAGGCCGTGCGCAGCGCGATCGATGCGATCCAGGACACCCACTACGACTACACCAACCAGAACCGTGCGCGTTGGATGCAGGGCAATGCGGCGAAAGTGCTGCTGATGTTCAAGCAGTACGCACTCAACACGACCTGGCATCTGGGGCGCATGGTCTGGCAGGCGACGCGCAACGCTGATCCGGACACCAAGCGCATCGCCCGCCGCAACCTGACCGGCGTGCTGGGCATGAGCGCGTTGTTCTCAGGCGCGCTGGGCTTGCCAACGGCGAGCGTGCTGCTGGGCGTGCTTAACGCTATCGCCGCGAGCTTCGGCGACGAGGACGAACCGTGGGAAGCGGAAACCGAACTGCGCGCCTTTCTGGTCGACATGCTCGGCGAGGACGCGGCGGAAACCCTGCTTAACGGGCCGGTCAACAAGGCCACGGGCGCCGATGTCGCCAGCCGCGTCAGCATGTCGCAGCTGTGGTTCCGCGACGCGGACCGCGAACTGGAGGGGCGTGGGATGTATTACCACCTGCTTGAGCAGGCCGCCGGCCCGATGGGCGGGGTGTTGAAGAACGTCATCACCGGGAAGGCGTTGATAGACGAGGGCCAGACCTGGCGTGGCGTGGAAACCATGCTCCCCAGTGCGCTCAAGTCGATGGTCAAGGCGGCGCGCTATGAGGTGCAGGGCGCGAACACGCTCCGCGGCGATCCGCTGGTGGAGGACATGAGCCTGCGCCAGACCCTCTTGCAGTTGAGCGGGTTCACCCCGGCGGAACTGGCCGAGACGTATGCCTCGAACAACGCCGCCAAACGCTACGAGCAGCATTTCATCAAACGGCGGGAGCGGCTGCTGGATGCTTACGCGCTGGCGACCCGGGCCGGCGATGCCGAGGCCCGGAGTGAGGTCGTCGGGCAGATCCGCGAATGGAACCGCAAGGTGCCCGAGCTGGCGATCACGGCCCGGACTCTGCAGCGGTCTATCGCCTCGCGGCTGGCGTACAGCGCGCGGGCGGAGCGTGGCATCGTTCTGAGTCCGAAGCTCGCTGAGCGGGTCCGGGAGGAGACCGGCACGTCCGAGTAGCCCAGGTAGGGGCGGGGACCATCCCGCCCCCCTGTCAGAACCTACAGGGGGTTCACAGCCGCCGGAGGACGGTTAAACTCCTCCCCAGCCAGGGGCCGCACCCATCGAGGGCGGCAGGCGTTGCAGTAGCACCATCAACCGATCAAGGAAGGCATCGCCGACAGGCGAGTCGTTGTCGCGTCCGCGCGATCCGGCCTCTCTGTCGATTTCTTGAAACAGGACTTCGATCCGGTGGCAACGCCAAATCTCAACCCCAGAGACACCGATGCCCGTTCATACGAACACGGGCATTGCGTGCGCGAGCCCGTTCAAGGGGCCGACGTGCGGGCAGCACGCCGATCGATCGCACAACAGGGCAAACATCATGACTGAAGTACAGAGGTACGCCCGGCCGACTGGCCGTGGCGCCATCACGCAGTGGTTACGCAAAGGGAGCAGCCTCATGCTGCTGATCGCTTTGCTCGCGGGAGCCGGCGCGGTCGCGGCCGTTCTCGCGCCTACCCCGCCACCGATTTACATAACCTCGAATGGTTCATTCGATACGCTTGAGAAAGCAGAGGCTGCGATCCGTAGCAGCACAGCCTACTATGGTGCTGCAGATCAGCTGGAACATGTCCAGACTGTCCAGATGACGCCTACCACGCTACGCATGCAATATTGGCTGCGCAAGCGCCCGGCGAATACCTTCTACGAGCCGATGTTCTACGCTGATCTAGGTATATACGGTCAGGGTAAAGGAGATTGCAACGTGCCCGCGTCCGACCCTGCGAGCGCTTACAACGACTGGTGCGGTAGCGAATCCACGCTGATCGGTTCGGTTCAACGCACGCTGCAAACGAAGTGGCCGGGCTGCACAATCGCCGGCAGCAGCATGCGATCCGACTACAGCGCCACTCCGTCGCTCAACGGTGTCTCCTCTTCCACGCGCGGAACGGTCAACTTTTTTTTCAAGGGAATGACCACGACCGCCAATTGCCAGAACGGAACGACAAAATCGCACAATTGGTCGTTGCAGAAACACAAGACCCTATATTGCTCGACCGGATTTTATCCGGTGTCAGGTAACGTCACAGATGCGACCCTGCAGACAGCAAATCTGTGTCAGCCCCGCAATGGCGACATTGCATGGATCAATGTGCCGATCCAGCAGTGCGGTAGTTGTGCAGGTAGTCGCAATCCGATCTATCCAGCGACAGGCGAAAAGCAGCGCGCGGAATCGGATTTCACGTTTGCCGGCCACACTTTTACGCGGCATTACCGCTCGCTGCGCCAGTTCCGCAATAACCGCAGCTTCGCGGTAGCGTGGAATCACACCTGGAGCGACCGGATCATCAATGGTACGCAGGCCAGCCCCTACGTCCATCTTGATGAAGCGGGGAACTATGAATCCTACGCGCTGCTGAGCGGAAACCGTTATCGGGGCGAAAATTCGGTGGATCGGATGCTTGAGAGGGTCAACGCAAACGGTATCGGCTGGCGATTGCGCATGCCGGACGGCGAGGTGCGCGACTTCGATCTGGCTGGCTATCTCACTGCGGTACGCAATCCCAGCGACCCGCTGAACGACATAGCCATTGCGTATTCGGATAATGCGATCTCGACCGTCACCGACGCGCAGGGTCGCATGCTGAAGTTCGAGTACAGACGCAATCTGCTGCGGCGGATTGTGCTACCGGATCAGAAGGTTGTGGCCTATGACTACAACGACGACCGCGATCTGACCAACGTGACTTATCCGGGCAATGTGTCCAGGCAGTACCACTACAACGAGGACGGCCTGGCGGGTGCGCCAGATCAACGTCATCTGTTGACCGGAATTACCGCCGAAGATGGTCGGCGCTACGCCTCCTTCAGTTATGACGCACGCGGGCGAGCAACTTCCAGTCGCATGCTCGGGACGCCGAACGAAGTGACGACCGTGACTTATCCGACCGAGGACAATGCCTCGCTGGTCAGTTCGTCGGGTGACACGAACGAATACACGATCCTGCCGGGCACCTATCGTCGTGTTATCGGTATCAAGGATGGGTCCGGGACCGAGAGACGTGACTACAACGCGGAAGGGCGGATCGAGCGTCAGGTGGACAGGCTCGGGAACATCACTGAATACACCTATCAGGATGGTTTTCGCCGGACCGTCACGACGGGCGTGGGGACGGATGAGGAACGCAAGACCGAGACAATCCGTAACCTGACAACCGGACTCGTTACAGAACAACGGGCCTATGACAAGGCCGGTACCCTCCTGGTGCAGTCGACGTGGACGTACAACGCACGCAACCAAGTGACCGCTACCGCTTCGACAGACCCGAAAACGGGTGAAGTCCGCAGTACTGCAACCACGTACTGCGAGATTGACGACGTGGCGAACAATCGTTGCCCCGTGGTGGGGTTGGTCAAATCGACAGACGGCCCGCGTTCGGACGTTCTCGACGTGACCCGCTACGAATACAGGATGGCGGACGCCTCGAGTTGTTCGGTCACTCCCGAGAACTGTCCATATCGCAAGGGCGATCTGTGGCGTGCGACAAATGCGGCGGATCATGTGGTCGAGATCCTGCGACGCGACGCTAGCGGCCGAATCCTGTCGCAGCGCGACGCCAACGGCGTCGTGACCGATACCGAGTACGACCCGCGCGGCCGGCCGGTTGCGAACAAGGTGCGTGGAGCCGATGACGGCAGCGAGGCCGATGACAGGATCTCCAGGGTCGAGTATTACCCGAAGGGCATGCGGTACAAGACGATACATCCGGATGGCACCACGGTACGTTTCTACTACGACGCCGTAAATCGACTGATCGGCATCAAGGACGATGCGGATAACGTCCTGTCATACACGCTGGATGAGAGCGGCAGACCTTTGCGCGAGGAGATCAAGGATGCCGCAGGCGTACCCCTGTGGCATGTGTCGCGGACATTCAATACGCTCGGTCAACTTGCCGAGGGTCGTGACGCCTATGAAAACGGAACGGTGTTCGCCTATGACAAGGAAGGCAACAAGAATCGAGTGACCGACGCGCTTGGCCATGTCGCCGATTACGACTATGACGCGCATGGTCGCATTCTTCGCATGGTGCTCGACAAGAACGGAATCGCGGCAGGGACTACGTATCGCTACGATGCACTCGACAACTTGAAGGAAGTTGTCGATCCGGCCGGTCTCGTGACCAGCTACGATTACAACGCTTTTGGCGAGTTGGTCCATGAGTACAGTCCGGACACCGGGCACCAGCGGTACACCTACGACAGCGCTGGCAACATGCGGACAAGAAAAGATGCGCGCGACATCGTGACCACCTACAGCTATGACGCCCTGAATCGGCTGATCGGAGTGTCGTATCCGAACTCCGGAAAGAACGAAGCCTACGTCTACGATGAGGCGCATCCGGATTGCCTCAGCGGCGAGCGGTCCGCGAAAGGGCTGGTCGGCAAGATGACGGATGCGAGTGGCGAAACCGGATATTGTTATGACCGATACGGCAATGTCACTCGCAAGTTGCAAATGACGCAGGGCCTCACGTACGTGCTGCGCTACCTGCACACTGATCCGAAAGGCCGTCTGCCTGGGCAGGACTACGCCCTCCAGAATCCGCCGCCGGGCAACCAGATGGTCGGTTGGACGTACCCGGATGGAACCGGGGTGCGGGTCGTGCGCGATGCCCCTGGGCGTTCTGCCGAATTGAGGGTGACACTGACCAACGGGCAGACCAAGATCCTACTGAATGGTGCGACCTACTATCCCTTCGGGCCGGTCGCGCGATGGACGTACGGAAACGGTCGCGTGCTGCGCCGTTCGGTGAATGAGAACTACCAGCCCGGCTTCGTCGAGGACACATCCAGCGGCGGGATCAACGAGGGGTATTGGTTCAATGCCGTCGGCAACCTCGAATCGCTGCAGTACGCGAATCAGGGTGCGCCTTCACGGCGGCGTTACGCCTACGATGGGCTCAACCGTCTGACCCATGTCCGCGACGACGCAACCGATTCGGTGCTGCAGGAATACGCCTACGATGCGACCGGCAATCGAACCAAGAAGGTCGAAAGCGGTGTTGAGACGCTGTACACCTATGGACCCGCGCGCCATCGACTGACGCAGATCGGAACGCAGGGCCGGCAATACGATGAAGCGGGCAATACGACGCGGATCGAGATGACACCGACCAACGGTGGAGGTGGCGAAGATGGCCCGCCCGGCGGCGGTGGCGATCCCGATCCCGATCCAAGTCCCATCAATCCGCCCACAAACGACTCGCGGACCATGAATTCCGCTTCCGCAGTTGTTCCCAATGTACGCGTGTTCGAGTACGACGACACCAACCGCATGCGTGCGGTGAGGCACGACGGTGTGATCGCAATGAGCTACCTCTACAATGGCATTGGTGAGCGGGTCCATCGGTCTGGTGCGCTAGGTTCGGTCGTGTCCGTCTACGATCAGATGGGTCATTGGGTTGGCGACTACGATCTTAAAGGCCAGCCGATCCAGCAAGTCATCTGGCTCGACGATCTTCCCGTCGGTCTGCTGGTCGGTGCTGGTGCAGGCCAGAAGCTGTACTACATCGAAGCCGACGCCCTTGGCACTCCGCGGGTAGTGATCGATCCGGATCGCAATGTCGCGGTCTGGCGTTGGGATCTTGCGGGCGAGGCTTTCGGAGATGGGTTGCCGAATGAAGATGTGGACGGCGATGGCGTCGCGCTCGTCTTTGACATGCGATTCCAGGGGCAGCGATTCGACAGCGCCACGGGTCTCAATTACAACTACATGCGCGATTACGACAGCAGCACGGGCCGGTATGTGCAGTCTGACCCTATTGGCTTGGCTGGTGGGGTGAGCACCTTCGGGTATGCATCGGGTCGTCCGATGAACCTGATAGACCGTTATGGAATGGACGGAACTTGCCCGGTTGCGCCTTTGTACAATCCGTCGTTCTGGAATTCTAGTGGGATTAGGAGGACAAATAATTGCTATAGCTATGCGTGGGATCGCCCGGAGAATCCTGAAGGTCAGGCGCCTCGCCCAGATAGATGCAGGCCTCAGCCCGGTGGGTTCAAGTGTGACGACCCCCGGGGCGATAACACTACTTGTCAGAAGATTATTGCCCACGCGATTCGCGACGGGATGAAGCGAGCCAAGAAGGGGGAGTGCGCGCCTTGTATGCGGAAGGTGTTTCTTGTGATGGGCAATGCAAGGGATGGAAGCTTGGACTACCATTGGTATCGGCAGGACGCTGACGGGATGTGGTCACACAAGCCAGGGAATGGAGCGGTGACCAATCAGGATGCCTCCCAGCAGCTGATTTCAAATCCTGAGACTGCTAATCGCAATTACATTCCGTTGAATCCAGATGAAGGGGTTAACTACAGCAAGAAATGCGGTTACTTGTGCATCCCAATGTGATCCTGGCCAATAGAATCAAGGAGTGTTCGATGAATAAAATTCGACTGCTTGTGCTTTTTTTAGTGCTTGCACTGCCCTCATTTTTAAAGGCCGGTGAGAGGGAGGTTCCTGCCAGTTTTGGAACACTCGAAGAGTTGCAAACTTGGGTCCAAGAGCACAAAGGCTTCGGTAACCCATCTGAGATTGATTTCAACCTCGGGAGTATCCGCTTGTATGTTGCTCACAACAGTCCGTTTTCTGGTCGGGCAGGGGTTTACTCGTATGCCTACTACAAGAACAGTGCTGAAGGAGTTTGGCGCCTCGTTGACTCGGATTTTTTCGAGAAAAAAGGAGCTTTGTCATACGTGTATGTAGACACCAACAAGAATGATCTGGTTTACGTCAATTTCGACGGGAAAGTGCTAAAGCGATTGTCGTTACGCGATTACAGCTATAAGTAAGTGACTTTCATTTGAGTGTCCGCCCGAGCGGGGTTCATTACGGACCCCGCTCGGGCGTGAGAGCGGGATGGGTATCACGGTCATATTTCATCGTTGAGAGGATTGATGACCAACACGGTACTATTTCCGAAAGATTCTTGATTTTTCCAATGCAACGTTTTGCTGGATTCCCGTCGGCGTAGCGAGAGACATGGGGAACTGCCGTAATGCAGATGCCCAACAAAGCCTTCGCGCATGCGTCGAAGAACTGCGCCCAACTACAGCTTTTTTCACGGGCGAGGAGTTGACGGGAAACCGCCTCCGAACGTGCATGGAGAGCAAGGGCTGGCAGCACGCGCTGGTGGACGGGGATGGCGCAGTCGTGGCTAATTTGTAGGATTGCCCGGCCACGCGCCTTGACGCAGACGGGGTAAGAGCTGTTGCTCATCATTGGCTGAGGCTGCAAAGGTGCTACGAATCCCGGATGGTTCATTGCAAGCTATTGATTTAGCTTGTTAAAAATCAATCATCGAACCCATCCATCATCGGTGCGACCGACAGGCGCAGGCGATCCGGGGCGATGGGGGCGGAGTGGGTGGGCATCGCGGCATTTTAGTTATCCTCTGCGCGGATTCACAGCAGAACAGCCGAAGAGCGCACCGATGGCGAACGCCGATTACCGAAACATCACCCAATGGCTGGTGCAGCAGTTGCGCGCCGGCCAGCCCACGCACGCGCTGCTGCAGGCGATGTGCGACCGCGGCTGGAAGCGCGACCTCGCCATGGTCCTGATCGCGGAGGCGATGGGCGAGCGTTCGGTCGTGACCGATGTTTCATCGGCGCCGGCCGTGCTGTCCGGGCAGGCCGCGGAGCAATCCGCTGTGGCGCGGACTGATCAGGAGCAGCCGGCCATCGCCGGCGAACGCAGGATGCCGTCGCCGGCGCTCGACGACGGCGCGATGTCGATCGATGCCGGCGACCGCAAAGTGTCGGTGCTGGTGACCTTGCCCGATCCGCAGATCGTGATGTTCGCGGATTTCCTCAGCAAGAACGAATGCGACCGCCTGGTGGAAACGGCGCGGCCGCGCATGCAGCGCTCGCTCACCACCGACATGAAAACCGGGCACAACAAGCTGGACGACGTGCGCACCAGTCGCGGCATGTTCTTCCGGCGCGACGAGAATCCGCTGGTGCGCTCGATCGAAGCGCGCATCGCGCAGTTGTTGTCGTGGCCGGTCGAGAACGGCGAGCATCTGCAGGTGCTGCACTACCGTCCAGGCGATCGTTACGAACCGCACTACGATTATTTCGATCCGGCGGCCGATGGTTCGGCGGCTGTTCTCGCCCGCGGGGGGCAGCGCCTCGCCACGCTGCTGATCTATCTGCGCGAACCGGAGCGCGGCGGCGAAACCACGTTTCCGGATCTCGGGCTGCGCTTCGCGGCCAAGCGCGGCTGTGCGCTGTTCTTCAGCTATGACCGCCCGCATCCGTCGACGAAAACGCTGCACGGCGGCGCGCCGGTGATCGCGGGCGAAAAATGGGTCGCTACCAAGTGGTTGCGCGAGGGCGTGTTCGAGTAATCGCCGATGCTCACGCGATGCGTGCGTGAGCATCCAAGCCGCACTGTGGTCGTCAGCGCTTCAACGCCCGCAGCGCATCGGCCATTGCGGTGTTCGCAGGCGCAGCTGCGCTGCCGGGACGGGGTTTCGGACTTGCATTGTTCGCACCCTGGCCGCGCGCATCGCGACCGCCATTGCGGTTGCCGCCGGCGTTGTCGCGCTCTTCGCGCTTGCCGCCGCGGGTTTCGCCGGGCACATCGTCGAGACGACAGGTCAGCCCGATACGTTTGCGCGGCGCGTCCACTTCCATGACTTTGACTTTGACCACGTCGCCGACCTTGACCACGCTGCGCGGGTCTTTGACGAATTTGTCGGACAGCGCCGAGATGTGGACCAGGCCGTCCTGATGCACGCCGATGTCGACGAACGCGCCGAACGCAGCGACATTCGTCACCACGCCTTCCAGCACCATGCCCGGCACCAGATCGCTGATTTTTTCGACGCCATCGGCGAAGCGTGCGGCCTTGAACTCGGGGCGTGGGTCGCGGCCGGGTTTTTCCAGTTCCTTGACGATGTCGCGCACGGTCGGCAGGCCGAAGCGTTCGTCGGTGAACTGCTCCAGCTTCAGATTGCGCAGGGTCGCGGTATCGCCGATCAACTGCGCGACCGGACGGCCGCAGGCCTTGACGATGCGCTCGACTACCGGATATGCCGCTGGATGCTTCGTCCGTGCATCCCGAGGCATATCCGGTAGTCGAGCCCATCGTCAAGGC
>JBKJTC010000138.1:0-3886 GCA_046590925.1 Lysobacteraceae bacterium
GTTCGACCTCACCCACGCGCAGGCCGCCGAAGCCGTGGGCCGCTCGCGCGCCGCGGTCTCCAACCTGCTGCGCCTGCTGGAGCTGCCGGCCGACATCCGCACCCTGGTGGAAACCCGCGCGCTGGAAATGGGCCACGCCCGCGCCCTGCTGTCGCTGGCGCCGCAGGCGGCGATCGCGCTGGCCCGCCAGGCCGCCGAGCTGGGCTGGTCGGTGCGCGAAGTCGAACACCGCGTGCAGCAGTACGCCGCCGGGCAGGTGCCCAGCGGCACCAAGGCCAAGACCACCAACGGCGCCAAGCCCAAACCGCAGGCCGATATCGTCGCCCTGGAGCGCGACCTGTCCGAATCGCTGGGCACCATCGTCAACGTGTTGCACGGCCGCGGCGGCAAGGGCCGGCTGGTGATCCACTACACCGATCTGGACACGCTGGAAGGCGTGCTGGAGCGGTTGAAGGCGCGCGTTTGATTCCCACCCCTGCCGCCTCATGTAGCACCGCTGTGCTACATTCGCGGGGTCCATCCGCCGCAGGCCTGCGTCATGTCCACCACGACGATCCGCATTCCCGATGAATTGAAATCGCGATTAGCCAAGCTCGCGGAACATCAGGGCGTGTCCACGCATGGCCTGATCCTTGATGCCATCGCCGAGAAGGCGGACGCACTGGAGCGCCGGCAGTCTTTCCACGAAGAGGCGCGGCAGCGACATGAACAGTTCCTCGCGACCGGAGAGGGGATTCCGTGGGAAGAGATGCGCGACTATCTCCGCCGCCGCGTGCAGGGCGAAGACGTCGTGCCGCCGGTCGCGCGTCGCATCGGCAAGTGACGAATGACGACGGTTGTCATCGCGGCGCAGGTCGATCGCGACTTCGAACGGATCCTCGCTCACCTTTCGGCGTACGCCGCCTCCGACCCCATCGGCAGAATCGAGGACATCGTGGCGGCGGTGAATGTACTGGCGAGCAATCCGTGGATCGGTCGCCAAGTGGACGCGGGACGGCGCGAATTGTTGATCGGGCGCGACCGGCACGGCTACCTCGCGCTTTATGCCTACGATCCATTCAAGGATGAGGCTGTGATCCTCGCCATCCGTTCGCAGAAAGAAGTCGGATACCACGCTCTATGACCAACCCCCACCTCTCCGTCGTCGTCCCCGTGTTCAACGAGCGCGACAACGTGACGCCCTTGATCAACGAGATTATCACTGCGCTGCGCGGCAACGCTTTGCTGAAAGGCGAAACGTTCGAGATCGTCTACGTCGACGACTGCTCGCGCGACGACACGCTGGATGTGTTGAAACAACTCAAGGCCAACGTGCCCGAGCTGCGCGTCATCAGGCACGTCACCCAGAGCGGGCAGAGCACCGCGGTGCGCACCGGCGTGAAGCAGGCGCGCGGTGCGTGGATCGCGACCCTCGACGGCGACGGCCAGAACGATCCGGCGGATATTCCCAAACTGCTGGCCGAGCGCGAAACCTCCGCCGCCGACGTGAAGCTCTTCGCCGGCTGGCGCGTGCAGCGCAAGGACACCGGCAGCAAGCGCTGGGCGTCGAAACTCGCGAACGCGATCCGCAGCCGCATGCTGCAGGACGCCACGCCCGACACCGGCTGCGGGATCAAGCTGTTCGAGCGCGAAGCCTTTCTCGACCTGCCGTATTTCAACCACATGCACCGCTACCTGCCCGCGCTGATGCAGCGCGCCGGCTGGAAGACCGTCAGCGTGCCGGTGAACCACCGCCACCGCGCCAGCGGCGTGTCGAAATACAACAACCTCAACCGCGCGCTGGTCGGCCTGCGCGACCTGCGCGGCGTGGCGTGGCTGATCGCACGCAGCAAGCGCACCGCGGTCGAGGAGTTGTAGACGATGGTCGACATCATGAACGCGCCGATCTCCTGGCTGGAGTGGACCGGCATCCACATGAGCCCATGGAAACTGATCGGCCTGACCGGCGCGCTGATGTTCGGCGGCCGCTGGCTGGTGCAGTTCATCGCCAGCAAACGCGAAGGCAAGCCGGTGATCCCGCGCCTGTTCTGGTACATGAGCATCGTCGGCAGCCTGATGACGCTGAGCTACTTCATCTTTTCGCAGAAGCAGGATTCGGTCGGCATCATCCAGAACCTGTTCCCCGCGTTCACCGCCGTCTACAGCCTGTATCTGGACATCCGGCATCGCGGCTGGCATCGCGACCGCAATACGCATTGATCTCCACGATTGTCATCCCGAACGCCCGCACAGCGGGCGGAGGGACCTGCTGTTGCGATCGCAGCGGCCGCAAGCACATCTCTCCCCTGGCTTCGCCCGTGTTCGGGATGACAGATATTTTCCGAATCCGGCATTTGAAACAGGATTTCGAACGGGCTCTTACGTCGCGCGCGGCGTGCGCAGCCGCAATCCGGCATACAGCAGCATCAGCACCGCCAGCGCGACCCCGATCGCCATCCATTCCTTGCTGGTCAGCGTGGTGACGATGGCCAGCATCGCCGCGAACGCGATCAGCGGAATGACCGGGCCGCCCGGCAACACGAAGGGTTCGCCGCGGCTTTCCTCCGGGTTTTGGCGCAGGTTGATGCGCTGCGCGCGCCACGCCGCGAGGCTGACGAGCCCGTACATCAGGCAGATCGCGCCGCCGGAGATCAGCGCCAGCGTGTCGAAGCTGCCGCCCAGCGCGAGCACCCAGGCCAGGCCCGCATGCGCGATCAGCGCCAGCAGCGGCACGCGATGCGTGGCGGTGACCCGGCCGAACGCACGCGGCAGGTAGCCGTCGCGGCCCAGCGCGAACACCAGCCGCGAGGTGCCCAGCAGATTGCCCAGCATGAATCCCGCCATCGAGATGCAGGCGGTGATCAGCAGCAGCGTGCGTCCCGGCCCCCACAGCGCCGCGGCGGTGTCGGCGATCGGCACGCCGCTCTCGGCCAGCTTGGGACCGAGCAGTCCCTGACCGACGATCTGCAGGCCCAGATACAGCAGCACCACCAGCAGGATCGCGGCGATGGTGGCGCGCGGCACGTTGCGCGCGGGGTCGCGCAGCTCGCCCGACGGCACCAGCGCGGTCTCCATCCCGGAATAGGCGAACATCACCAGCACCATCGACGCGCCCAGCGCGGACACCGACGGCACGTCGCCGAAGGAGAAGCTCACAAGATTCCAGTCGACGAAGAACACGCCGATGCCGGCAAGCAGGAACAGCGGCGCGAGTTTCAGCGCCGCCAGCACCGCGATCGCGCGCGCGCCCAGCTTCACGCCGAACGCGTTGAGCGCGAACAGCAACAGATAGACCACCGTCAACAGACCGGCGCGGGCGTAGGGATCGGCGAACGCGGGCACCAGCGTGGCCACCTGCACCGACAGCGCCGCGGCGACGCCGGCGCTCGACGCGATATTGCTGATCCACATCAGCGCGCCGGCGAGAAACCCGGCGAACGGCCCGAACACCGCGGTGAGATAGGTGTACGGCCCGCCGGTGGCCTGGGTGCGGCTGCCGATGGCGGCGAAGCACAGCGCCACCGGCACGATCGCCAGCGCGCCGGCCAACAGCGCCAGCGGCGCGGCGCTGCCCATCTTGTCGGCCAGCGCCGACGGCATCCGGAAAATCCCGCCGCCGATGATGACGTTGATGACGGCGGCGGTCAGCGCGAACGTGCCGACCGCGCGGATCAAGGCGGCGTCGCCTTCGAGCGGACGGGCGGTTGCGGGTTCGGACATGGGTGCGGCCTGCTGCTGGCGAAGCGCGAAGCCTCGCACGCGCGGTCCGGTTTGACGAGTGCGAGTACCCCGCCCTGTAGGAGCGGCGGAAGCCGCGACCGGCTTTCCTCATCCTCCTGTGGGAGCGACGCAAGTCGCGACGGCTTACGGATGCGTTTTTCGCAGCCCCTCGCGACTTGCGTCGCTC
>JBKJTC010000190.1:0-3019 GCA_046590925.1 Lysobacteraceae bacterium
ACTCGGCCACCGCCAGACCGGGCTCGCGCTCGGCGGCAAACGTGCCGACGCGCAGGCAGGCGAAACCGTCGACCCGCACAATCTGCTCGGCATCGAACTCAACCCGCGTGCCGCCGCGATCGCCGAAGTAGTCCTTTGGATCGGCTACCTGCAATGGCACTTCCGCACCAGAGGCGACGTGCACCCGCCGCAGCCGGTGATCCGCGACTTCCGCAATATCGAGAATCGCGACGCGGTGCTGGCGTATGACGCCGTCGAAGTCGTCACCGATGAACGCGGCGTGCCGCTCTCGCGTTGGGATGGCGAGACGATGAAGAAATCACCCATCACTGGCGAGGATATTCCGGACGAGCGCGCGACCAAGCTGCTGGAACGCTATGTCAATCCGCGCAAGGCCGTATGGCCGGAGGCGGATTTTGTGGTGGGGAATCCGCCGTTTCTAGGTAAAGGTGAAAAACTGAGGTCTGCACTGGGAGATGGTTATGTGGACGCCCTCAGTAGCGCTTGGCCCGAAGTTCCAAGCTCATCTGACTTTGTAATGTTTTGGTGGCATCACGCAGGCGTGCTCGCGCGGCGTCAAGCGATTGAGCGTTTTGGATTTATTACAACAAATTCAATCAAGCAGGCATTCAACCGAAGAATTGTTGAATCGGCGCTCGCAGACAAGAAGACCTCGCTAGTACTGCCCTTTGCAGTGCCTGATCATCCTTGGGTGGATTCTGCGGATGGGGCAGCAGTTCGTATTGCGATGACGGTTGCTACGGCTGCTAGATCTCAGGAGGGGCGGTTGTTATCTGTCTCGACGGAGGTTGATGGTGAATCTGAAGAGGCGCAGGTAACCTTCCGAGAGGCAAAAGGCATTATTCATGCTGACTTACGGGTTGGAGCGGATGTCGCAAAAAGCGAGGCGTTGCGATGCAACAGAAATATCACTTCGATGGGGGTGATGCTGGCTGGATCTGGCTTTATTTTGAGTCATGAGAAAGCAGTTGATCTTGGGTATGGCTCTTCTCTCGACGATGGGATTCATATTAAGGAATATAGAAACGGGCGCGATCTGACTCAATCGCCGCGGGATGCTTTTGTAATTGATCTGCATGGTTTGTCCGAGTCCGAAGTAAGAGACAAGTATCCAAATATTTACCAGTATATTTTGAATTATGTAAAGCCGGCGCGCGTTGCAAATAGCGATAAGGGGTTTCGTGAAAATTGGTGGTTGTTCGGGCGAAGCAGGCCTGCTCTTCGGCGTATGATTGGTGGTCTTTCGCGCTATATCGCTACGATTGAAACCAGTAAGTATCGAAATTTCACGTTTTTGAATTCTAGTATCCTTCCCGATCATCGGCTGATTTGCTGGGGAATTCAGGATGCTTTCTATTTAGGCGTTCTTTCTTCTGAGGTGCATATTGTTTGGGCGTTGGCCGCAGGAGGGACGCTTGAGGATCGTCCTGTCTATAACAAGTCACTCTGCTTTGATAAATTCGCATGTCCTGATTTTTCTCACGCTAATCGAGATTATATTCGCCAGCTCGCAGAGAAACTTGACACCCACCGCAAACGTCAACAAGCCGCGCATCCCGATCTCACCCTCACCGGCATGTACAACGTGCTGGAAAAACTCCGCAGCGGCGAACCGCTGAGCGCGAAGGAGCGCGTCATCCACGAACACGGTCTGGTGTCGGTGCTGCGCCAGATCCACGACGAACTGGACGCCGCCGTGCTCGACGCCTACGGCTGGTCGGATCTACAGCCGCTGCTGCGCGTGGCGCACGGCAACGACGCGCCCGCCGCCGGCCAGAGCCGCGACGATGCCAAACGCGCGTTCGACGATGCGGTGCTGGAGCGGCTGGTCGCGCTGAACGCCGAACGCGCCGCTGAAGAAGCGCGCGGCCTCGTGCGCTGGCTGCGCCCCGAATTCCAGAACCCGCAGGCAGCGCCGACACAGCAGGCGATCGACACCGGGCCCGAAGAAGATCCGGCCGACGACATCCTGCCGATCATCAGCATCAAGCCGCAGCCGTGGCCGAAAGATGCCGTCGCCCAGGTGCGTGCGGTCGCCGATGCGCTGTCCGCCAGCGCGGTGCCGCTGTCGCTGGACGAGATCGCCGCCCGCTTCACGGCGCGCGGCCCGTGGAAAAAACGACTGCCGCAATTGCTGGACATGCTGGTGGCGATGGGCCGCGCACGCGAAGACGCGGGACGCTTCCGCGCGATGGGCTGAGCGGGGCGCTTGTTGCCCGACGAGGCTGTGGTCGCCTCCCGCTTGCGAAACGCACAAGTACATGCACACGCCTGCCGGTTTCATTCGGCCGTTTTCTCCTTCCCCCGCGTGCGGGGGAAGGTTGGGATGGGGGCGCTGTGCGCTGTCGTGCCGCGCCCCCCCACCTCAATCCTCCCCCGCATGCGGGGGAGGAGGCCACATCACCGCATCGCCGAACATGCCCGGCAGCGTTGACTGGCCGACAGTACGGGTCTGCCGGTGATGCCGCCCCAGCCCGGGCCACACTGCGCTTGCGGCTGATAAACTGCGCGGCCGGCGAAGCGCCGGAGTCGCGCGCAGCGGTGTGGGGTCCGCCAGGCGGGGCTGCCGGTCTCCGTTCGCCGCTGGCGAAATCTTCCCGATGTCCGGAAACGAGCGATCGACAACGGCGTTCGACGCCTGAACCCACCTGGCTATCAAAACCATGCATTCGTACCCCGACTACCCCTTCACCCCCAAGCGCCTGGAAGTGCGTCCCGGCATCGTGATGTCGTATCTGGACGAAGGTCCGCGCGACGGCGAGGTGGTGCTGATGCTGCACGGCAATCCGTCGTGGAGTTACTACTGGCGGCATCTGGTGCTGGGGCTGAGGGACAAGTACCGCTGCATCGTGCCCGATCACATCGGCATGGGGCTGTCGGACAAGCCGGCCGACAAGGACTATCGCTACACCCTGCAGTCGCGCGTCGACGACCTGACCCGTCTGCTCGATACCATCGGCATCGACGGGCCGGTGACGCTGGCGGTGCACGACTGGGG
>JBKJTC010000202.1:0-4681 GCA_046590925.1 Lysobacteraceae bacterium
AGCTGGCCGGACAGATAATTGCCGCCGGCCTTGGCGCCCGCGGGCAGCGTGTTGGGCGCGAAGCGCTGCCAGCTGGATACGCAGGCATCGATGCCATTTTCCATACCGTCCTCGCCCAGGTAGCGGCCGAACTCCATCGCCGCCACCGCGACGTCGATCGGCGTGTCGGCCGCGATGCCGACACCACCATAGCCGCGGAACACGATCGGACGCAGATAAGCCTTGCTCAGCCCATTGACGCGGATGATGTCGGGGCAGGCCGTGTTCATTTCCTCGAGCGTGTAGGGAATTTCGATGTCGTAGATCTTGGCCGAGGCGTACAGCCGTTTATTGTGATCGGTGAGGCGGAAGATCGCCGGTCCGCTGGGCGTGTCGTAGCAGCGGATGCCCTCGAACACCGACGATCCGTAGTGGACCACGTGGGACATCACGTGGGTGGTGGCCTCGGCCCATGGCTTGATCCTGCCGTTGTGCCAGATCCATTCGGGGTATCGCTGGGTCATGTCGAGGTCCGCGCAGAGGGATGGAATCGCCGCATTTTAGGCGATGCGGCCGCAAAGCAGACAGTGCGGCGCGGTCGCCAAAAAAAGACGGGACCATGCGGTCCCGTCCGGTGTTGCGTCGTCGATGCCGCGATCAGCGGAAGGCGGCGATGGTGCCCTTGGTCGTGTTCAGTACGCGAGCGTTGTCCGCGCGCGTGGTGTTGCCCATGGCCTGGCCGCCGTAGGTTTTGGCGGGATTCGACCAGTAGTTGATGCGCGGGCAGCTGCCGGAGGTACAGGCATAGGCCATGATCGTGCGCCAGGCGTTGGTCGGCGAACGATAGCCGTGGCCGTAGGCGTACGGGGTGAGCGTGCCGTCGGTGGCGATGTCGTGCCGCGCCGACTGCAGGTGGCCGACCTCGTGACCGAACGAGTAATAGCCGGTGGCGCAACTGTAGTGGGTGACCGCGAACGCGGTGGCGGCGGTGGAGCCGATGCCCGACGCCAGACCGCAGGACGAGCTGTTGTTGATCAGCAGCATCATCACGTCGGCCGCGACCGTGTTGCGGGTGGCGTGGTAGGTATCCATGATGCCGTCGCCGTTGGTGCGGAAGCGCGCGAGATCGGTGCTGAAGCTGCCGGATTCGACATAGGTCGAGGTGTACCGGCCAGCCAGTTGCATGGTGATCTCGACGCCGCTGTTCGCATAGCCCTGATTGGTTTCGGCCACGGCCAGATTGACCAGGCCGGCGATGTCTCCACTGGCGTTCGCCGCCGACTGTGTGGCCACCACCAGGATGCGGATCGTGCTGATCGCCTTGGTGCCCACGTCAGTGGCGCGCTCCGCGCGCGGCGCTTTGGTCATGTCGATGCGCGGCAGGAAGTTGTATGCGGCCGGATGATCGGCCGGCATTTTCGCTTCGTTGATGCGCGCGATGGCGTGGCCGCCGGAACGCAGCGGGCGCAGCGAGTACAGCTGGCCTTTGGCGCGGATGGTGCCGGTGAGTTTGTCGCCGTTGCGGACGATCATCACCGAGTTGTTCGGGTCGTCGGCGATTTCGCCGCTGGCCTTGCCCATCAGGGTGTCGACCAAGCCGAAATCCTTGCCGAGATTGCCGTACCACACCTGGGTGCCGTCGGGATTGCGCTTGCTGTAGCGCATGTGCGCGACGCCGGTGTCGCCCAGGCCGAGCTGCAGCGTGTCGCTGTCGGCGCTGATCTGCGAGGCGTCGGCCTGCACCAGCTGCAGCGATTCGGTGGTGCGGCTGTCGACCAGAGCGCGATAGCTGGCGTCGCCGCTCAGCCCGGCCGGGGTCGCCTTCATGCTGGAGAACAGCGGCTGTTTTGCGGCTTGGGTGGCGAACGCGGCGAAACCCACCGCGGCCACCGTGCCGATGGCGATGAACATCATTGAACGCTTCATACGATTGACTCTCCCTGGTCCTTCCATTGCGGCGTCCGAGCCGAATGTGCAATGTCGGGATGATGATGGTTGTCTAGGATGGCCCGGACACCTTGCCCACCGATATGGTTCGCATGCGGCAGGACCATGCGCAAGCTGCGTTGCAGCATCTCTTCGCGATATCGCGGATACCGTCTCAGAACGGTTGATGCGCGATCGGCATCCGATCGGACTTGCGGCGCGGGGCTACAGCGTGATCCACCAGCAATCGAGATGTTTGCGCAGGCCGAGCGTGGTCTGCAACGGCGTGGCGCTCTTGCCCAGGGTCTGCTGCAGGCGCAGGCCGACGGGCGCGCGGCGCACGGGCGGACGCGAAACCGGCACCTCGTCGCCGCCCGTTCCCACACCGTTCGTTTCGGCGTTCTGCGCGAAGATCGGCGGATCCGGCGCGGTAGCCGCCGCCGTAGCCGGTGCCACGGCCGTGATCGGCGGCTCGATGGTGGCATCGGCGACGATGGGCGCACTCGCGGCGCGCAGTGGCACGATATCGACCAGCGGCCGGTCCACGACGGTCTGCAGGCGGTCGAGGATACGGTCGCCGCTTGCGGCATTCAGACCGACCCAGTGGTACACCGCGCCGAGACGATTCACGTCCCGGGTGTCGATCGCGGTGGTGATCTCGTAGATCAGTTCCTGCACGGTGCGCGCGCAGCCGCCGCGGCGCTGGCGATAGGCGAGACTTGCGGTGCCGCGCGGCAACCGGTCGCTTGCGCCGATGCTGGCGCAGGCGCGGTCGGTGTAGATCGTATTGCCGGCGGGCCCTGTGCAGCGGTTCGTCTGCTGTTGCGCGCGTGCATCGACCGGCCACAGCCAGCACGCCGAGAACAGCGACAGCAGGAACACCAGGGCGCGACCGGAGACAGACATCGCCGGCAGGCTAGCACCGGCCGGATGAACGACGCGGCGCGGTCACGGCTTTCAACCCGGCGCGAGCCAGGTGAACGGCCACCACGGCAGATTGCGTGCGATCCAGTAGGCGGGCAGCAACACCAGCCATAGCTTCGGCGTCATCACGATCGACATGAACGGCTTCAGCCGCGTCGGCGTGAGGCCGCGCGCGTCCAGCACCATCAGCGGCATCAGCGGCAGCACCAGCACCGCCAGCGGGTTCATGGCGAATGCGCCGGCGATGTCGCCGTGGACCAGCGCGTGCAATGCGCGGGTCAGCCCGCAGCCGATGCAATACAGACCCGTGAAGGCCTTGAACATGCAAGGTGGGAAAAGAGTGTTCGGAAGGTTCGGGTCGTAGTTGCGCAACAGCCAGACACCGACGATCGCCGCACCCAGCGCGAACGTTGCCGCGATGGCCGAGGCCGGACGGATGGACATGGCGGGCCGGTCAACCATTCGCGAGGCTGCCCAATACGGCCAGTCCGCCGAACAGCACGAACCAGAGCGCGATCACGATCGGCACCAATGCGGCAGAGATGATCGCCCAGAAGCGCGCCTTGTCCGCCGCGATGCGCGCGCCGGCGATATCGCCCGCGGCGCGGAGACCGTCCACTTGGGTAGCGTAAACGATGGAGACGATGCCCAGCGGCAGGCAGCAGAACAGGGTCGTGAGGATCGCCCAGACCAGATTGTTGGGGACGAATTCGTTGCTGGCGTGCGGGCCGTTCGGCGAAAAGGACATGATTCGGAGTCGGATCGATGGGGATGCAACGGCGGCGCGGGTCCGGGTATCGCACCCTGCCACCGTGCCCGGATGAACACGAACGGGTCATCCGGGTGACGGACAGCGGCCCGATGGCGGGCCGCTGACGATGGACGATCAGCGGTTCTGCAGTTCCTGCATCTGCTGCATGTACTGCGTGTAGCTTTCCAGGCCGCCGGTGGCCAGGAAGCCGACGTTGATCAACACGCCGATGATGGCCAGCGCGGTGGCGACCCAGCACCAGGTCTTGGCGCTGTCGGACGCGCGACGGGCACCGTCGAAATCGCCCTGGTTGATCAGGGTATTGACCTTGTTGGACTGGACAATGGCGACGATGCCCAGCAGGCCGAGCGGGCAGCACAGGCAGGTCGCGAGCACGGTCGCGATGATCGCCCACGCCAGATGATTGGGGATGTTGCCGGGGGCGGCGGTGGTATTCATGAGAAATCTCCAGGAATCGTCAACGAAGTGGAACGGGAGGACAGGAAGCAGAGCGGGCTGGCCACCGGCCGGCCCGCAGGATCAGGCGCGGCATGGCCTCATTGTGCCCATTCCGCCGACCGGCGCAATCGCAGTACCGTAATCGGGCCCTTTCCATCGATCATGACACCGGCCGCCGCCATCCGCAGTGCGGTTAAGACTGCAGTGCCCGTCGCCGTCAGGCGTCTTCGCCCCGCAGGGCCCGGACCTTGGCTTCCAGCGCCGCGGCGGTGGCTTCGCGGCCATCCACCGGCTCGCCGGCCACCACTTCGATATGCGCGCGGAACCTGCGCGGCACCCGCATCTGGCCCATGCGGCCGTCGCGCTTGCTCCACATGCTGGTCCACATGTGCTTCAGCGCCATCGGCACCACCGGCACCGGCCGCAGCGCCAGCACCCGTTCCATGCCCGCCTTGAACGGCGCGATCGTGCCGTCGCGGGTCAGTGCGCCTTCGGGAAAGATGCCGACCAGCTGCCCGTCGGCCAGCGCGGCGTCGATCTCCTCGAACGCGCGCCGCATCACCTCCGGGTCTTCCTTGGCGCCGGCGATCGGAATGGCCTTGCCGGTGCGGAAGATCCAGCGCATCACCGGCACGTTGAAGA
>JBKJTC010000025.1:0-6745 GCA_046590925.1 Lysobacteraceae bacterium
ACGCGGATGCTGGAGGTCTTGTGGGTGCCGGCGTGGATGATGCTGGCGTACAGCGCGTCGACGAAATCCGCGACCTCGGGCGTGGAGCCGGAGGTGACCTTCATGATGGTTTCGAGACGATGCTGGTGATCGCCCGGGTTGATGCGCTCTGGGCTGTAGCCGGCGTAGAAATCGAGGTTGTAGCGCAGGCCCGATTCGCGCTCGACGATCGGCACGCAGACTTCTTCGGTGGCGCCGGGATACACGGTGGATTCGTAGATCGCGACGCCGCCGGCGCGGATCGCGGCCGACGGTGCGGCTGGCGGATTCCAGCGGACGCAGATCCGGGCGTTTGTATTCGTCGATCGGCGTGGGCACGGTGACGATGAAGACGTTGCAGCCGGCCAGATCGGCGGCATCGCAGCTGAAACTCAGGCGCTCGGAGGCGCGGAGTTCGTCCGCGGTGACTTCCAGGGTGCGGTCGTGGAACTCGCCGAGTTCGCCGACGCGGTGCGCATCGATATCGAAGCCGACCACCGGATAGCGTTTGCCGAACGCGGTGGCCAACGGCAGGCCGACATAGCCCAGTCCGATGATGGCGATGCGTATGTCGTCTTGGGCGGGAAGTGCGGCCTGCATCGTGCGGAATTCCAGGGTTCGTGAGAGGCGGAGTTTACCAGCCGCATGCGAGTCCACCCGACGGTTGCGCGGGCGTGCAGGCTCGGGGTTGGCGTCGTGGATGCGGTTGCCGGCTGCAGCGCTTTACCGCAGCATGACGGCATCGAAGTCTTCGGCGCTGCTCCCCCCGCAGCAGGCGTCGGCTGTGTTCACGCTGAAAACGCATGGTTCCGGCCATATCGCGCCGGCCGTGTCGCGCGCGTTGCCGCATTGCTTGCCGGTTTGCGTTTGAGATCACGTCGAATCATCGCGTCAGCCTTGTTGCAGTCGCATCCCCTGTCCTTGTATCGATTTCCCCTTTCGAAGAGTCCTCATGCGCGTTCTGGTTTGCGGCGGTGCCGGTTACATCGGAAGTCACACCTGCGTGGTGTTGGCCGAACGAGGTCATGAAGTGGTGATCGCCGACAATTTCTGCAACAGCTCGCCGGTGGTGCTGGATCGTCTCGCGCAACTGATCGGGCGAACGCCGGACATGCGCAACCTGGACGTGCGCGATATCGCTGGACTCGCGACGCTGTTCGCCGGGCAGCGCTTCGACGCCGTGATCCACTTCGCCGCTTTGAAGGCGGTGGGCGAATCCTGCGAACAACCGCTGGCGTATTTCGACAACAATATTTCCGGCACGATTTCGCTGCTGCGCGCGATGCGCGAGGCAGGGGTGGGGCGATTGGTGTTCAGTTCTTCGGCCACGGTCTACGGCGATCCGCAGACGGTGCCGATCGACGAGGATGCGCCGCTGTCGTCCACCAATCCCTACGGCCGCACCAAGCTGGTGATGGAACAGTTGATCGGCGATGTCTGCGCCGCGGATCCCGGACTGCAGGCGATCAGCCTGCGCTATTTCAATCCGGTGGGCGCGCATCCTTCGGGCCTGATCGGCGAAGCGCCGAACGGCGTGCCGAACAATCTGATGCCCTACATCTGCCAGGTCGCGGCCGGCAAGCGCGAGCGGCTGCAGATCTTCGGTGGCGACTGGCCGACCGTCGACGGCACCGGCGTTCGCGATTACATCCATGTGATGGATCTCGCACGTGCGCATGCGCATGCGCTGGAAGCGTTGGAGGACGTGCGCGGGCATCTGCCGCTGAATCTGGGCGCGGGCCGCGGCATCAGCGTGCTGCAGCTGCTGCGCGCGTTCGAGGCGGCGAGCGGGCGCGGAATTCCCTATCGCATCGTCGATCGTCGCGCGGGCGATGTGGCCGTGGTCTACGCCGACCCGGCGCGTGCGGAACGCCTGTTGGGCTGGCGCACGGAACTCGATGTGGATGCGATGTGCCGCGACGCCTGGCGCTGGCAGTCGGCGAATCCTGACGGTTACGTCGCGGGCTGAAGCCCTGTCGCGAGCGCGGCCGCTACCGCGTCCGGCCGTTTCATCCACGCGAAGTGATCGGCGCGCTCGCCCAGACGGTGGGCGTCGAGCGTTTCGACGCGCGTATCGCCCGGACGCATTTTCGCGAGCAGGAAGTCCAGCGATGCCCGCGGCGCCAGCCAGTCGTCGGCGAGCAGCGCCGCATCGATGTCCGCATGCACGCCGCAGAGGGCGGTTTCCAGATCGGTATCGATGCCTTTGCCGGCGTAGCGCCCGCTGAGCCCAGTGCGCGCCCAGTCGCGCATCACGCCGCGCGCCTCCCTGCCGCCGAAACCGATGCTGCGGCCGGGCAGGGAGCCGTTGCGGTCCGCCAGCCACGACAGGAAGCGGTAGCTCCCCGGAAGCAGCCACTTGCGGGGACGCGGGTAGACCCGCCAGAACGGCGAACCGCTGGCGACCAGCCACAGGCGTTCGGCCATCTGCGGCTGCAGCGCCAGCAGGCAGGTAGCCAACTGTCCGCCCAGACTGTGGCCGCCGACGATCTTCGGCAGAGTCGGGAATCGCTGGCGGATGTGCTCGACGCCGACCGGCAGATCGATCGTCAGCAGCTCGCGGTAGCCCCAGTCGCTGTCGCGGCCGGCGCGCTGGCCGCTGGTGCCGTGGCCGCGCCATTCGTGCACGAAGACCGCGACGCCGCGTGCGGCCAGCGCCTCGGCGGAAGGCAGATAGTGACGGGCGGCGATGCCGAGCGCCGGCAGCCAGAGCAGTGTGGCGGCCGGTGCGGCGGGCGCGCGCAGCAACAGCCGGAACCGGTGACCATCCGTGGCGGTCAGAGGAATGCCGTCGCCCTCGTCGGGCAGCTCCGGATCGATTCCACCCTCCGGGGTCAAGACCGCTCAGCCGCGCCGAAGTGGTCGAGCACAAGGACATCGCTGCGCCCCGGACGGCTGCCGAGCTGCAGCGCGCGATGCACGTAATCGGATGCGCCGTGGCAGGCATCGGCCAGCGCCGCGCCCAGCGCGAGCCGGGCGGCGACCGCAGCGGCCAGGGTGCAGCCGGTGCCGTGCGCGTTCACCGCAAGCCGCGGATGGCGGATTTCGCGGTGCATGCGGCCGCCGCTCTCGCGGCGTGCGGAAAACAGATCGATCACTTCATTGCCTTCGGCTTCAGCGCCTGCGGCGAGATGACCGCCCTTGAGCAGCACCGCGCCGGCGCCGAGGTCCAGCAGCGCGTCGCATGCCTCGCGCATCGCGTCCAGATCGGGGATGGCGTGGCCGAGCAGCAGCTCCGCTTCCGGCAGGTTGGGCGTAATCAGCGTGGCCATCGGCAGCAGCCGTTTGCGCAGCACGTCGATCGCGTCCTTGGCGAGCAGCCTGGCGCCGGAGGTGGCGATCATCACCGGATCGACCACGATATGCCGCGGGCAGTGCTGGTCCAGCGCCTTGACCACGGCATGGATCGTGTCGCTGTTGGCGAGCATGCCGATCTTGACCGCGCCGATGTCGAAATCGTCGAAGCAGGCATCGATCTGCGCGCGCAGGAACGCGGCTGAGGGCACTTCCACCGCGTTCACACCGCGGGTGTGCTGTGCGGTGAGCGCGGCGATCGCGCTCAGTCCGTGCACGCGATGCGCGGCGAAGGTCTTGAGATCGGCCTGGATGCCGGCACCGCCACCGGAATCGGAACCGGCGATGGTGAGGACGGAGACGGGTCGGGGGGAGTTCGTCATGGGTCGATTCTGACCGAAGTTGCGATTCGATCAAAGTCGCATGCCTCGTGCGGACACCAGCCTGCAAAAAACAGACAGATTCCAAGGCGGCGAATATCGTTTGGCCGGTGTTTGGGCCGTTTGGGATCGCCTTCGGCGATCAGGCCAGGACAAGATCGCCGGGAATCAGCGAATGCACGATGGCTTCGTGGGGCTGGCCGTCGATGATGATGCCGTTGCGGGCGATGCCCTCGCAGACCGCACCGAGTTTCACCGCTACGCGCAGGCTGGCGGTGTTTTCGGGCTGGACCAGGATTTCGATGCGCTGCAGCCCCAGATCGTCGAAGGCCCAGGCCGCGGCCAATCGTGCGGCGGTGACCGCGACCTCGCGGCCGCGTGCGGCATCGGCGACCCAGTAGCCGAGATTCGCCGAACGGCGCATCGTGTTCACGCCGCTGAAACCGACGCCGCCGTGCAGGATGCCAGAGGCCGCATCGAAGATGCCGAGGTGATATCCGGTGCCGGTGCTCCACATGCGTTGGCAGTGCGCGATCCACGCGGCGCTGTCGCTTCGGGCGTAGCCGGGCTTCGCCCATGGCAGCCACTGCGACAGCGTGGGCAAGGAGGCGGATACGGTGTCGAACAGCGCGTCGACATCCGTCGCAGCTAGTTCGCGGATCAGCAACTCATCGGTTCGGCGCAGCATGGCGTTCCTGCATCGTCGGCGCCGTAGCGCCCGGAACGCCATGGTAGCGCCGTGCGCCGCCGGCTTGCGTTCTCGTTCACGCAAACGAAAACCCCGCCATATGGCAGGGTTTTCGTTGATGGCGTCGACAGAGGGTTTTGCGATTCGTTCAGAGCACTTCCGAAGCGAAATCCGCCAGCCGCGAGCGCTCGCCGCGTTTCAGGGTGATGTGCGCGCTGTGCGCCCAGCCCTTGAAACGATCGACTGCATACGTCAGGCCGGAGGTGGTTTCGGTCAGGTAGGGCGTGTCGATCTGCTCCACGTTGCCCAGGCAGACGATCTTGGTGCCGGGGCCGGCGCGGGTAATCAGCGTTTTCATCTGCTTGGGCGTGAGGTTCTGCGCTTCGTCCAGGATCAGCCAGCGGGTCAGGAAGGTGCGGCCGCGCATGAAGTTCAGCGAGCGGATCTTGATCCGCGAGGCCAGCAGATCGTTGGTCGCCGCGCGGCCCCAACTGCCGCCGTCCTGGGTGTTGGGCATCAGCACTTCGAGGTTGTCGGTCAGCGCGCCCATCCACGGCGTCATCTTTTCCTCCTCGGTGCCGGGCAGGAAACCGATGTCCTCGCCCACGCTCACCGTCGCGCGGGTCATGATGATCTCGCGATAACGCTGCTGGTCCATGGTCTGCGCCAGACCGGCCGCCAATGCCAGCAGGGTCTTGCCGGTGCCGGCGGTGCCGAGCAGGGTGACGAAGTCGATTTCCGGATCCATCAGCGCGTTCATCGCGAAATTCTGTTCGCGGTTGCGCGCGATGATGCCCCACACCGCATGTTGCTGACTGCGGAAATCGTCGACGATCTGCAGCTCGACGAAGCCGTCGTCGACCTTGGCGACGCGGAATTCCGCTTCGTCGTCGCCGGGCAGATACACGAACTGGTTCGGGTACCACTCGTCGTCCGCGAGGCGCGCGAGCTTGTAGAACGTGCGGCCTTTCTCCGTCCACGACTTCAAGCCGTCGCTGTAGCGCTGCCAGAAGTCTTCGGGCAGCGCGCTGGAACCGGTGTAGAGCAGGCTGAAATCGTCCAGCGCGCGGTCGTTTTCGTAGTCTTCGGAAATGATCCCGGCGATCGATGCCTTGATCCGCAGGTTGATGTCCTTGGAGACGAACACCACCGGCACCGTGGGCTCTTCCTCGCGCAGCATGAGGATCGCGCCGAGGATCTGGTTGTCCGGCATCACCGCGCCGAAGCGCTTGGCGGAATCGAAACTCCCGGTCTGGAAGCGCAACTTGCCGATGCTGTCGGCGGCGCGCAGTTGCAGGCCCTTCGGGCGCGAGAGGGTGAGGCCAGAAGCGATCCTGTCGGAGCCTTCGGCTTCGATCAGCTCGTTGAGGAAACGGCTGACCTGGCGCGCGTTGCGGCTGGCTTCGGACGTGCCTTTCTTGGCGTTGTCCAGTTCCTCGATCACCTGCATCGGCAGGAATACATCGTGCTCCTCGAACTTGAACAGGGCGGTGGGGTCGTGCATCAGCACATTGGTGTCGAGAACGTAGATGCGCTTGCCTTTGGTCATCATGCGTATGCGCTACCGGTTGCGGAAGTCGTGGGGGGAGAGGTCGTCTGAGCGGTCGGAAGGAATCGCGGGCGAACGGACGCCACCGCGACCCGTGTTGCGGGGCGATGGTCGGCGTTGCGGAGACATCGGATCACTGCGCCCGGGCCGCCTTCAGCGCGTCGAGGACAGCCTGGGCATGGCCGGGCACCTTCACGCCGCGCCATTCGGCGGCGAGCTTGCCCTTGGGGTCGATCAGGAACGTGCTGCGCACGATGCCCAGCACCTTCTTGCCGTACATGTTCTTTTCGTGGATCACGTCGAAGGCGTTGCACAGCGCTTCGTCGCCGTCGCTCACCAGCAGGAAATCGAAGCCCTGTTTCGTGCAGAAATTCTGGTGCGACTTGACCGAATCGCGCGACACACCGAGTACCGTCGCGCCGAGTTCGGCGAACTCCGGCAGCAGAGCGTTGAAGTCGAGACCTTCGGTGGTGCAGCCCGGGGTGGAATCCTTCGGGTAGAAATACAGCACCAGCCACTGTCCGGCGTAGGCGGAGAGCTTTGCGGCGCTGCCGTCCGAGAGTGCGAGGGGCAGGGCGAGAGTGGTTTTGGGCAGCGCTTTGCCGGCTTCGGTCATCGTCAGAACTTCATCGGGTCCATGATGGGGTCGAGATTCAGGTGATCGCAGAATTCCAGGAAATCGTCGCGCAGCGCCGCGATATGCATGTCCGCCGGCACGCCGATGGTGACCTGCGCGGAAAACATGTCGGCGCCGGTCTGCATCGCGCGGTAGCGGGCGCAGTGCAGGCTTTCGATGGTGATGCCCTGGCGGTCGAA
>JBKJTC010000308.1:0-17668 GCA_046590925.1 Lysobacteraceae bacterium
GGTGTGGCGGGTGTCCTCGGCGCAGACCGCGGCGACCGCGCGCAGGGTGTCGAGGGCGCGCGGGGAAAGGTCGCCGAGGTTGCCGATCGGTGTCGCAACGACGTGGAGAGTGCCTGCAGCGGTGGCGGTGGACATCGGATCTGGCTCGCTAGGGGTGTGGCAGGCGGTTAGAATCGTAACGGTTCACTCACGGGTTGCGGCGATGTCGATGAAGTTCAGAGGAATGGCGTGGCTGTGCACCGGCCTGTTGGCATTGGGATCGACGGCCTGCGTGCCGACCAAGCCCGGCGGCACGAAACCGTCGACCTACCGGACCAACCCGCTGATCGCGCAGGTCTCGGCCCTCGCCGCCAATCACGAGACGCTGACCGGCCAGGCCAAGATCGACAACGCCCGCGAGATCGAACGGATCATCGCCGGCCTCGACAACGCCAGCCTCGGCAGCGAGGCCGCAATGCTGGGCGAAGGCAACCCGCTCTACAACTTCCTCGGCCGCGAACTGCTGCGCCGCAATCTGCCGTTGCCGCGTCCGTTCGACCGCGAAGGCAGCTGGCGCTTCAACGCCGGCAACCGCGCCGCGGCCGAGCGCGACGGCTACCGCCCGCCGGCCAAACTCGCGGTGCTGCTGCCGCTGAGCGGCGCGATGGCCGCCGCGTCCTCGCCGGTACGCGACGGTCTGCTCGCAGGCTATTACGGCGAACACCGGCAGCGCCCCGCGATCGTCTTCTACGACACCGCCGGCACCCCGGCCGGCGCCGTGGCGGCTTATCAGAAAGCCTCGGGCGAAGGCGCCGACTACGTGCTCGGCCCGCTCGGTCGCGACGAAGTGGGCGCACTTTTCAACGCGTCGGAGCTCAAGGTGCCGGTGCTGGCGCTGAATCGCGGCCCCGCCACGCCGCCCAACGGCCACGCCAGCTTCGCACTGGCGCCCGAGGACGACGGCATCGCCGCGGCCGAATACCTGCTCTCGCGCAATGCGCGCCGGGTGCTGGTGCTGGTCGGTGGCGACGACGGCATGCGTCGCAGCGTCGCCGCGTTCCGCGAACATCTGCTGAGCCGCGGCGGCACCGTGGTCGACACCCTGACCATCGCCGAAAAACCGCTGGACAGCACCGCCGCGCTGCTGGCCTCCGCTCAGAAGGAAGGCGGCGTCGACGCGATCTTCATCGCCCTGAAAGGCGGCCAGGCGCGCGCGCTGGCGCCGCAGCTCGGCACCGCCGGTCTCGCCGCGAAGCTGCGGGTATCCACCGCGCAGTTGCTGTCGGGCACCGGCAAACCGGAGCAGGACAGACTGCTCGACGGCATCGCCTTCCCGGCCGAAACCTGGAGCGTGCAGGGCATCGCCGGCCTGCCCTCGGCCGACAGCGCCGGCAGCACGCTGTCGACCGCGCGCGGCCCGGCGGCCAAGCTGTTCGCCTTCGGCTACGACGCCTGGATGCTGACCGGCTATCTGGAAAAGATCGCCAACAATCCCAACGCCGCGCTGCCCGGCGCGACCGGCAGCCTGCGCGTCGACGGCTTCGGCAACATCGTGCGCAGCCCGGCGTGGTCGACCTTCAGCAACGGCCAGGTCGTCGCCCTCGCCCGCAGTGGCGACTGAGGGCTACGGCCTGGACCGGAGAACGCAGGGCGCGCACGTCGAAGCCCTCGCCCGCGACTTCCTGCTGCGACACGGACTGACGCCCATCGCCGCCAACGCGAACTATCGCGGCGGCGAACTGGATCTGGTGATGCGCGACGGCGACACGCTTGTCTTCGTCGAAGTGCGCTATCGCCGCGGCGGCGGTTACAGCAATGGTTTCGGCGGCGGCGCGGCTTCGGTCGACGCCAGCAAGCGCCGCAAACTGGTGCATGCGGCCGGACTGTTCCTCGCCGCGCATCGCGAACACGCCCGCGCGCCCTGCCGCTTCGATGTGATCGACGCCAGCGGCGATCCGGAGACGCCGGTATTCGACTGGCTGCGCGACGCATTCCGCGCCGACGATTGCTGAAGGCACACCCATGCGCCACAGCATCGACGCAAGCCGGATCGTACCGGCCCATATCGTTCAAGAGCAGCTCGACGCCTACAACGCGCACGACCTCGACCGCTTCGCGGCGTGTTTCAGCGACGACGTGCGCGTGTACCGCATGCCCGCGCAGGTGCCCGGCACCATCGGGAAAGCGGCGCTGCGGGCGTTCTATGCCGAACATCGTTTTTCGATCGCGGCCCTGCGGGCCGAATTGCTCAATCGCATGACGCTGGGCGACAAGGTGATCGATCACGAGCGCATTCACGGCCTGGGCGAGCAATCCACGGAAGTGGTGGCGGTGTATCAGGTCAACGATGGCCTGATCGCCAACGTCTGGTTCTTCTATCCCTGATCGCCCACGATGCCGACCATCTTCACCCACGCGGTGGTGCCGCTCGCGCTGGGCCTTGCCTTCGGACGCAACGCCATCTCGCCGCGACTGATCGCCGCCGGGATGTTCGCGGCGATCGCGCCCGATTTCGACACCGTCGCGTTCAAGCTCGGCATCGCCTACGCCGATCAGTTCGGGCATCGCGGCGCAAGTCATTCGCTGCTGTTCGCGCTGGCGGTCGGGCTGTTCGGCGCGATCTTCGCCCCGTGGCTGCGCACCACGCGATGGCGGGCGCTGCTGTTCCTCGCGTTCTGCACCGCGTCGCATCCGCTGCTGGATGCGCTGACCAACGGCGGTCTGGGCGTGGCGCTGCTGTGGCCGTGGTCGCACGAACGCATCTTCGCGCCGTGGCGGCCGATCGCGGTGTCGCCGATCGGCGCCGGATTTTTCAGTCTGCGCGGCGTGGCGGTGCTGTGGTCGGAATTTCTTTGGGTGTGTTTGCCGACGTTTGCGATGTTGCTGTCGCTGTGGGCATGGCGGTGGGCCCAACAGCGGCGGGCCGGGGCCCGCCCCCGGATCAAGTCCGGGGCAGGCTCTACAATCGCGCGATGACTGCCCTGCCCGCCGATCTGGTCCGCACCCTCGACGCCCTGCTCGGCGACGGCTTTCTGATCGACGCCAGCGAGCGGCTGACCTACGGCTACGACAATTCGCGACGACAGGCGATGCCCGACGCGGTGGCGCTGCCGACCACGCGCGAACAGGTCGTCGCGCTGGTGCGCGCCTGCCGCGCGCATCGCGTGCCGGTGATCGCGCGCGGACGCGGCACCAACACCACCGGCGCCGCGGTGCCGATCGCCGGCGGCGTGGTGGTGTCGTTCGAAAGGATGCGGCGCATCATCGACATCCGCCCGGGCGACCGCTGCGCGGTAGTCGAACCCGGCGTGTTGAACGGCGACCTGCAGCGCGCGCTGCAACCGCACGGCCTGTTCTGGCCGCCCGATCCCACCAGCGCGGACTATTCGAGCATCGGCGGCAATCTCGCCTGCAACGCCGGCGGCCCGCGTGCGGTGAAATACGGCGCCAGCCGCGACAACGTGCTGGCGATCACTGCGGTGACCGGCAGCGGCGAACTGATCCACTGCGGCAGCGCCACCACCAAGGGCGCGACCGGCTACGACCTGCAGCGATTATTGGTCGGCAGCGAAGGCACGCTGGCGCTGATCGTGGAAGCGACGCTGCGCCTCACCCCGCTGCCGGCCGCGCGCCGCGCGCTGCGGGCGACCTATCGCGATGTCGACGCCGCGGCCACAGCGGTCGCGCGACTGATGGCGCAGCCGGTCGCACCGTCGATGCTGGAATTCATGGATGGCGACGCGGTGCGGCTTGCGCGCGATCACATGCGCTCGAACAGTGGACAGTGCGACATTCCGGACGATGTCGGCGCTTTGTTGATGATCGAAGCCGACGGCGACGCGCGCACGCTGTCGCATGCCTTGGACGCACTGGCCACCGCGGCGCGCGGCGACGGCTGTCTGAGTGTCGAACCCGCCGCCGACGACGCCGCGCGCGAACGGCTGTGGGCGGCGCGCAAGGCGCTGTCGCCCGCGCTGCGGAATCTCGCGCACGGCAAGATCAACGAGGACGTGGTGGTGCCGGTGTCGCGGATTCCCGCACTGGTGGCCGGCGTGCAGAAGCTCTCGCAGGAACACGCACTGCCGATCGTGTGTTTCGGCCACGCCGGCAACGGCAACCTGCACGTCAATCTGATGTACGACCCGGCCGATGCCGCGCAGAACGCGCGCGCGCAGGCGGCGATGGCGGCGGTGTTCGCGCTGACGCTGTCGCTCGGCGGCACGCTGTCCGGCGAACACGGCATCGGCCTGGCGAAACGCGATTTCATGGTCCAAGCCATTGATGCGCCGACGCTGGCGACGATGCGCGCGATCAAGGCGGCGTTCGATCCCGACGGGATTCTCAATCCGGGCAAGCTGCTGCCGCCGTGAGCGCGATTCGATCTGTCATCCCGAGCGCAGCGAGGGACCTGCTTCGGATCTAAAACGTGAAACAGCAGGTCCCTCGCTGCGCTCGGGATGACAGAACGCTGCATCACCCCTCGAAATGCACATACCCCGCACGCGGCGGCGACCACACCGCGCCCGCGACATCGTGCAACACGATCTTGCAGGCATCGGCAGTGATCCGCCCGATGCGCGTCGCCGGCACATCGCAGGCGTTCATCGCATCGATCACCGCAGGACGCGCAGTCTTCGGCGCGGTGAAACACAGTTCGTAATCGTCGCCGCCCGTGGCCTGGAGCTCGCGGCGTGCGGCGACATCGAACGCCGCGAGCAGCGCTTCCGACGACGGCAGCGCATCGACGTCGAGTTCGGCGCCGACGCGGCTGGCGCGACAGGCGTGGCCGAGATCCGCCAACAAACCGTCGGAGACATCGATGCAGGCATGCGCAATGCCCGCAAGCGCGAGCCCCGCCGCGACGCGCGGCGTCGGTCGGTCGAGTCGCGCGCGCAGCGCGGGCGTCATCGATTCGCCCGCTTGCCACTGGCGCAGCGCCGCGGCGGCATCGCCGAGCGTGCCGGTGATCCAGACATCGTCGCCGACGCACGCACCGCTGCGCAGCAGCGCGCCGCGCGGCGCGACGAAACCGTGCGCGGTCACGCATACCGACAGCGGCCCGCGGGTGGTATCGCCGCCGACCAGCGCCACATCGTGGCGCGCGGCGAGTGCGAGAAAACCATCCAGAAACCCATCGACCCACGCCGCATCGGGCTGCGGCAACGACAGCGACAGCGTGCACCACGCGGGCGTCGTCGCCATCGCCGCGAGATCGGAAAGATTCACCGCCAACGCCTTCCAGCCGATATCGGCGGGTGCGGTCTCCGCCGGGAAATGCACGCCGATGTTGAGCGTGTCCATCGCCACGACCAGCCGATGCTCCGGCGGCATGCGCAGGATCGCCGCATCGTCGCCGATGCCCACGATCACGTCGTCGCGGGCGGCGACGCGGTCACCCACACGGGCAGCGATACGGGCGATGAGGTCGAATTCGGAAGCGCGGGCGGCCATGCGGTCTCTGCGGTGCTGTGGATGTGTACTGCGCCCGCTCGGGCAGGTTCGCGGCTATGGTGACACAGCGCCGCGAGCGCTTCGCGGCGCCGGACGGCCGGTTGGCGGACCCGGCGCTTTCTGGAACCATACCGGCATGCCTCCCGGCCGCCGCCCACTGCGGCCGCGGATCGCGGCGCATATGGAGAGAGAGTACGAATGACGGACAACCTGTTCAGGCCGGAGGTGAGTCAGGCGCGCGCCGACGCGTGGCTGGGCACCACGCGGCTGCCGTCGCCGCGGATCGCCTGGCCGATGACGTGGCTGGCGCTGGCGCTGATCGTCTGCGTGGCCGCGTTCCTGATCTTCGGCCAGCACGTGCGCAAGGTCCGCGTCCACGGGCTGCTGGTGCCGTCGCAGGGATTGCTGGCCGCGGTGTCGCCGAACACCGGCGTGGTGACCGGCGTGAAGATCGCGGAAGGCGAGATCGTCGACGCGCGTCAGCCGCTGATCGAAATCGCGTCGTCGGTCGAAAGTCCGCGCTGGTCGACCGGCGATGCCGGCGCCACCGTCGCCGACCAATTGCAACGGCAGCGCGCGCTGCTCGAAGCGGATATCGATGTGCTCGACGCCAGCCGCAACCATGACGCGAACACGCAGCGCGAACGCCTCACCGCACTCCGCAGCGAACTCGCCACCGCGGAGCGCACGCTGCAACTGCGCGAACGCCAGGCGACGCAGGCGCGCGAACTGCTGGCGCGCATCCGCCCGCTGCAGCGCGAAAAGATCGTCAGCGACGTGCAGATCGCGCAGTACGAAACCGACGCCACCGAAGCCGACACCGCCGCCGAGGACGCGCGCCAGACGCGCTCGCAGGCGCAGCGCAGGCTGGCCGATGCCGAAGCCGCGATGTCGACGCTGGATTCGACCTCGACGCTGCGGCGCCACGATCTGCAGCGCCGGCTCGCCGATCTGTCGCAGGTCGCCGCGCGCAACGCGGCCGACGGCGGCGCGCTGGTCCGCGCGCCGAAGCGCGGCGTGGTCTCGGGCCTCGCGGTGGAAGCCGGGCAATCGGTAGCGCGTGGACAAAGACTGTTGTCGCTGATTCCGGAAGGCTCGGTGCTGCACGCCGAACTGTGGGCGCCGAGCGACGCGATCGGCGAACTCGCGCCGGGCACGCGCGTGGCGCTGCGCTATCGCGCGTTTCCGTTCCGACGTTACGGCGTGCAGTCGGGACGCGTGCTGTCGGTCTCGCGCTCGGCGCTGTCGCCGGAGGAAATCCTGCGCCGCAACGGCATGAAGACCAGCGCGCCCGCCTATCGCGTGCTGGTGGCGCTGGATCCGCAGACCGATCGCAGCAGCGGCCGCGTACTGCCGCTGCGCGCCAGCATGACCCTGGAAGCGGATCTGTTGCTGGAACGCCGACGGCTGTACGAATACGTGTTCTTTCCCGCAGGCAGGACCGGCAGCGGCGACCACGACGGTAGCGGCGCATGAGCGGTTTTTCGCGGCGCGCGCGCAGCGGCGAACTGCCGGTGATCCATCAGAACGAGATCGCCGAATGCGGCCTGGCGTGTCTCGCGATGGTCGCGGCGTATCACGGCCACGATGTCGACATGGCGGGCATGCGCCGACGCTTCGCGGTATCGATCCGCGGCGCCACGGTGTCGCGGCTGATCGCCATCGCCGACCGCCTGGATCTGGCCGCGCGTCCATTGCGCGCGGAACCGGAGCATCTGGCCGACCTGCGCACGCCCTGCATCCTGCACTGGGACATGAATCATTTCGTGGTGCTGAAGCGCGTCGTCCGCGGCGTCGCCGAGATCCACGACCCGGCGCGCGGGGCGGTGACGATACCGCTGGCCGAACTGGGGCGACATTTCACCGGCATCGTGCTGGAACTCACGCCGCAGCCCGATTTCCAGCCGGTGCGCGCGCGCGAACCGATCCGCCTGCGCGCGCTGATCGGCGACGTCACCGGCTGGCGGCGCGCGCTGGTGCAGGTGTTCTCGCTCGCCATCGCGCTGGAGCTGTTCACGCTGCTGCTGCCGATGTCGATGCAGTGGGTGATCGACCGCGTCCTGGTGTCGGCAGATATGGAATTGCTGACGCTGCTCGCGCTGGGCTTCCTCGCCGCCGTGGCGTTCCAGAGCATCATCGCCGCGGTGCGCGGCTGGGTGGTGGCCGACATCGCCGCGGCGTTCGAGGCGCAATGGTCGACGCATCTCGCCGGCCATCTGCTGCGGCTGCCGCTGACCTTCTTCGCCAAGCGCAGCGTCGGCGAAGTGCTGTCGCGGTTCCTGTCGGTGCAGAGCGTGCAGCAAACGCTGAGCACCAGTTTCGTCGAAGCTCTGCTCGACGGGCTGACGGTGGTGCTGGTGCTGGCGCTGCTGCTGGTGTATTCGCCGACGCTCACGGTTTGGGTGATCGCCGGTTTCGCGGTGTACGCGCTGCTGCGAGCGTGGAGTTACCAACGACTGTGGCGATTGAAGGAAGGCCATCTGGTCAGCCTCGCGCGCCAACAATCGCTGCTGATCGAATCGGTGCACGGCGTGCAGGCGATCAAACTCGCCAACCGCCACGCCGAACGCGGCGCGCGGCTGGCGAACGCGGCCAACGACGCCGCGCGGCAGGATGCCGCGGTGCGCCGCGCGACCGCCACCTTCTCGGCGCTGTCGAAGCTGGTGTTCGGCGCGCAGCGGGTGCTGCTGATCTGGCTGGGCGCGCGCATGGCGCTGGACGGCGCGATGACCGCAGGCACGCTGGTGCTGTGCATCGCTTACGCCGACATGTTCGCCACCCGCGCCGGCGGGCTGATCGACAAATTCATCGACCTGCGCCTGCTTGGCGTGCATGCGCGACGCATCGCCGATATCGCGCAGCAGCCGCCGGAACGGGATCGTGCGGCCGAATATTCCGGCCCTCCACCCGAGCCTTCGCTGGAGATAGAAGGCCTGAGTTTCCGCTACGGCGAAGACGAACCGTGGGTGGTGCGCGACTGCAGTTTCCGCATCGGCGCCGGCGAGTCGGTCGCCATCGTCGGCCCATCCGGCGCGGGCAAGACCACGCTGGCGAAGCTGCTGCTGGGTCTGCTGCCACCGGACGCGGGCACGATCCGGATCGGCGGCATCGACATCGCCCGTTACGGCCTGGCGAACTATCGCGCGCGGGTCGGCGCGGTGATGCAGGACGACGCGCTGTTCGCCGGATCGGTCGCCGACAACATCGCATTCTTCGATCCCGACGCGCAGCCCGACGCCGTCACCGAAGCCGCGCGCCGCGCCGGCATCCACGACGAGATCGCGGCGATGTCGATGGGATACGAAACCCTGGTCGGCGACATGGGTTCGGCGCTGTCCGGCGGGCAGAAACAGCGCGTATTGCTGGCGCGCGCGCTGTTCCGCACCCCCGACATCCTGGTGCTGGACGAAGCGACCAGTCACCTCGACGTCGAGCGCGAGCGCAGGATCAACGCGGAGATCGCCGCACTGCGCATCACCCGGCTGATCATCGCCCATCGGCCTGAAACCATCCGCAGCGCGGATCGCATCCTGATGGTCACCGACGGCCGGGTGGACGCGTGGACGCAGGCGCAGTTCCATGCGCGCTTTCATGCGGATGCGGCGACGTAATGCGACGGCGTCCACACAGGCTCACAGGAAGTTAACACCCGGCCGCAGATCGCCGAATAGACTCGAAGCGTTCCCGTATCCCCGCCATGCGGATGCTGCGGGAACCGGGTCGGGCCTTCGATCCCCGGTGTCATTCGTGGCCCCATACCGCAGCACCGCACCGGGAATGTTTCCCGGCTGCCGTTTCTTCCTCAGGATGATTGAAGGAGTGCACTGATGTCCCAGTTCGAAGACAAATCCCAGGATTCCACCGTTCGCCCGATCGCCCGCAATGTGGCGCGCGAGCTGACGCCGTACGAGATCGAAAAGATTTCCGGCGGCAAGCCCACCACCACCAATGCCACCGGCCCCAACGGCGACGACCCGGCGGATCCGGGCGGCGCGATCTGACGGCGCCACCGATCCGCAGCGGATCGATCCATCGCGAACGCCATCGCATCGGCGCCGCGCGCATCCTTCCCGCCACGCCGCGCTCCCTCCGGGGCGCGGCGTTTTTCATTGATACCGCCTCATTGCCATCGCCGCGACGGAGCGCGCATGAATGCCTCATCCACCAACAAACAGCCGCTGATCCTTTCTGGCTACGCGCACGACGTGCATGCCGCCGCGGTCTGCTGGGCGCTGCGCCGCAGCGGTTATCTGCCGACGTGGGCGCGCACGCTGGCCGACGCCGCGATGGTGCCGATCTCGCTGCACGCAGACGATCGCGAAGGTCTGCGTTTCAGCGGCGGCATCGATCCTGCGCGCACCTCCAGCGTCTGGTTCCGCCGGCCGCGGATGCCCGATGCCTTCGACGGTGCGGCTGCCTCGGATCTGGCCTTTCTGCAGGACGAATGGAAACGCTTCGCCGGCAACGTCCATAGCGTCGCCGCGACCGCGGGCGACGTGTTCTGGGTCAATCGACCCGACCGCGCGCTGGCCGCCGAAAACAAACTCCTGCAAATGCAGGCGGCGCACCGCTGCGGGCTGCGCTTCCCGGCGACCCTGGTGTCATCGGACCCCAGGGAGATCCGGGGTTTCTTCGCGGCGCACCAGCGCATCGTCTACAAACCTTTCGCCACCCACAGCTGGCGCGACGGCGACGGCAGGATCTTCAGCACCTACACGCGCGCGCTCGACGCCGACGCGCTGCAGGACGATGCCGCCCTGCGTCTGTGTCCCGGCATTTACCAAGCCTGCGTGCGCAAACGCTACGACTTGCGCGTCACCGTGATCGGCCATCGCGTATTCGCGGTGCGCCTCGACGCGCCGCCGACCGACGACGGTGTGGTCGACTGGCGCGCCGCCTCGATCGGCGACAACACCACATCGCGCTCATTCGCGCTGTCCGGCACGTGGGAAGCCGCGCTGCGGCGGCTGATGGAATCGCTGGGGCTGGTATTCGGCTGCATCGATCTGGTGGCCGACGAGCACGACGAACTGCATTTCCTGGAGATCAACCAGGCCGGACAGTTCCTGTTCGTCGAACAGGACACGCCCGAACTGCCGCTGCTGCGCGCGACCGCGGCGATGCTGGCGGAAGGCCGGCCGGATTATTCGCTCGACACCATCGCCGATGACGTCTCATACGCCGCATGCCTGGAAGACCCGGAACAGATCGCGTGGTGGGAATCGGTGGCGCCGGGCATGCGCGGGAAGAACGGCGAGATTGCGGGGGTCAGCGAGGAGTAACGGCAGGGACCGCGGCGGCGGCCGTCATTCCCTGCATGGACTCAACGCTGCTTCGACGCCTGCACTTCGATCGCGCGCAGCGCGCCGGCAGCCTGGTCGAGCACGCCATTGACGTAGGTGTGGCCGTGTTCGGAGCCGAAGCGTTTCACGGATTCCACCGCTTCGTTCAGCACCACGCGGTACGGCACGTCGATGCGGTGCTGCAGCTCGTAGGCGGCGATGCGCAGCGCGGCGCGCTCGATGGGGTCGACTTCTTCCATCGTGCGGTCGAGATAAGGCGCCAGCGCGGCGTCGAGTTCGGCGCAATGCGCGTCGACGCCGTGGACGAGTTCCTGGAAATACACCAGATCGGCGATTTCGCGCGCCTGCTCGTGCGCGAACTGGGTGACGATGTCGCGGGCGTCGGCGCCCGACATCTGCCAGGCGTACACCGCCTGCAGCGCGCGGCGGCGGGCGCGGGTGCGCAGCACGGGGTCCACGCCATCGGCGCGACGGTGGAATTTGCTCATGGCAGTTTGTCCATCAGGTTGGCCATCTCGAGGGCGACCAGCGCCGCCTCTTCGCCCTTGTTGCCATGGTTGCCGCCGGCGCGGGCTTCGGCGTGTTCGTAGTGATCCACCGCCAGCACGCCGTTGACCACCGGCAGCGCGTGGTCCAGCGCAACCCGCATCAGACCGTCGGAGCAACCGTCGGCAACCTGTTCGTAATGGCGGGTATCGCCGCGGATCACGCAGCCCAGACCGACGATGGCGGCGTGGCGGCGGGCGGCAGCCAGGCGCGCGGCGGTGGCCGGAATCTCCCAGGCGCCGGGCACGCGGATCACGTCGACCGCATCCTCGGCCACGCCATGAGCGACGAATGCGGCGCGGGCACCGGCGACCAGTTGCTCGGTGATGCGCGGGTTCCAGCGGCTGGCGATGATCGCGAAGCGCGCGCCTTCGGGGGCACGCAGATCGCCTTCGTAGTGAGGCATGCGGGGCGACTCGGAACGGGGGCGGGCATTGTAGCCCTTCGCCTCCTTTTTCCGGGTACCGGCACTCCGCGTGCAGGCAGTTTTCCTTCCCACGCATGCGGGCAGTTCTCCTTCCTCCGCTCGCGGGGGAAGGTTGGGATGGGGGCGCTTTGGATGGACGGGCGCCTGAAGCTGCCCCCATCTCGATCCTCCCCCGCTCGCGGGGGAGGAAGACAAGCGGAGACAATCAAAAACGGATCACAAGCCCACGTATTCGACGACTTCCAGCCCGAACCCCGCCAACCCCACCTGTTTGCGCGGCGTGCCCAGCACCCGCAACTTGCCCAGGCCCAGATCGGCCAGGATCTGGCTGCCGCTGCCGTTGCGGCGCCATTCGGCCATCGAGCCGCCGCGTGCGGCCGGCTCGGGCTGCTCGCGGATCCGGGCCAGCAGGTTTTCCGGGGTCTGCGCCTCGCCCAGCAGCACCAGCGCGCCGCGGCCTTCGGCGGCGATCTTGGCCAGCACGTCGCCCACCGCCGGGCCGAAATCGGCGCGGCGCCAGTGCAGCGCGTCGGCCAGCGGGTTCTGCATGTGCACGCGGACCAGCGTCGGCGTGTCCGCATCGGCGTCGCCGCGCAGCAGCGCGTAATGCAGGCCGTGGCCGATCCGGTCGCGATACGTATGCAGCCGGAACGCACCGTGTTCGGTCTCGATCTCGCGCACATCCAGGCGTTCGATGGTGTGCTCGTTGTGCAGCCGGTAGCGGATCAGGTCTTCGATCGATCCGATCTTCAGGCCGTGCTCGCGCGCGAACACTTCCAGCTGCGGCCGGCGCGCCATGCTGCCGTCGGCGTTGAGGATCTCCACCAGCACGCCGGACGGCTCGAATCCCGCCAGCAGCGCCAGATCGCTCGCCGCCTCGGTGTGGCCGGCGCGGTTGAGCACGCCGCCGGGCTGCGCCATCAGCGGGAAAATGTGGCCGGGCTGCGACAGATCATGGGGCCTGGCGTCCGGGCGCACCGCGGTGCGGATGGTGTGCGCGCGGTCGTAAGCGCTGATGCCGGTGGTCACGCCCTCGGCGGCCTCGATGCTCACCGTGAAATTGGTGCCGTGCGGCGAAGTGTTGTCGCGCACCATCGGCGGCAGGCCGAGCTGGCGGCAGCGTTCGCGGATCAGCGACAGGCACACCAGCCCGCGGGCGTGGGTCACCATGAAATTGATGTCCTGCGGCCGCACCAGCTCCGCGGCCATGATCAGGTCGCCCTCGTTCTCGCGGTCCTCGTCGTCGACGATCACCACCATCCGCCCGGCGCGGATTTCTTCGAGCAACTCCGGGATGCTTGCGAAACTCATGGATGTTCCCTTGCCGACAGCAGCCGCTCGACGTAGCGCGCGACCAGATCGATTTCCAGATTGACCGGATCGCCGACGCGCGTCGTCGAGAACGCGGTATGCGCGACGGTGTGCGGAATCAGCGCGACTTCGAAGCCTTCGTCGTCGACCGCGTTGACGGTGAGGCTGACGCCATCGACGCAGATCGAGCCCTTGGTCGCGATGTATTTCGACAGCGACCTCGGCGCGGCGAAGCGCCAGCGCTGCGAGCGGGCGTCGTCGTGGACCGACAGCACCCGGCCGACGCCGTCGACGTGGCCGCTGACCAGATGCCCGCCGAGACGATCGGTCGGGCGCATCGCGCGCTCCAGATTCACCGCCTGCCCCACGACCATGCCGCCGAGCGTGGTCAGGCCGAGGGTTTCGGTGGAGGCATCGGCCGCGAACGCGCCGGCATCGAACTCGATCACGGTCAGGCAGACGCCGCTGACCGCGATGCTTTCGCCCAGCGCGACATCGGCGAACGGCAGACTGCCGACGGCGATGCGCAGGCGCACGTCGCCGCCGCGCAGTTCGAGCGCGGCCACTTGGCCGACGCCTTCGATCAATCCCGTGAACATGCTGCGACCCCGTCTGTACCGTTGATGGCTTGCGTCAAAGTGCGCGCTCCGGCCGCAGCAGCAGGCGCATATCGTCGCCGAGCCGGCGCGTTTCCACCGTGCGCAGGCGCAGGCGCTGCTGCATTTCGTCGATGCGCAGGCCGTCGAACAGCGGGCGCGCGGCGGCGCCCAGCAGCACCGGCGCCACGTACAGCAGCACTTCGTCGACCAGCTCCGCGCGCATCAGCGCGCCGGCCAGGGTCGCGCCGGCTTCGACCTGCACTTCGTTGATCTCGCGCGCGGCCAGCACCTGCAGCACCGCGGCCAGATCGAGCATGCCCTCGCGGATCGGCACCGACACGTGCGCGGCGTCGAAGCCGCGCGGCGGCTTGGCCTCGGGCGCGTGGATGTAGAGCGTCGGCGCGTCGCCGGCGCGGATGTGGCCGCGGCCGACCGTGGCCAGCCCGGGATCCAGCACCACCCGCAGCGGCGGCAGGAATGCGATGTTGTCGCCATCGTCGAAACGGACGGTCAATTGCGGATCGTCGGCCAGCACCGTGCCGGCGCCGGTGAGCAGCGCACCGGCACGCGCGCGCCAGCGCATCACATCGCGACGCGAGGCTTCGCCGCTGATCCATTTCGAATCGCCGTTGGCCAGCGCGGTGCGGCCGTCGGGACTGGTCGCGAGCTTCACCCGCACCCACGGCCGTTTACGTTCGATCCGCGATAAAAACCCTTGATTCAAGCGCCGCGCCGCATCGGCCATCAGCCCGTACCGCACCGCGATGCCGGCCATTTCCAGCGTATCGAAACCGGCGCCGTCGACCTGCGGAAACGGGTCGCGCATCGCCGCGACCACGCGGGCGATACCGGCCGCGGCCAACGCGTCGGCGCAGGGGCCGGTCTTGCCGGTATGGGCGCAAGGTTCGAGGGTCACGTATGCGGTGGCGCCGCGCGCGCGGTCGCCAGCGGCCTGCAGCGCGACGACTTCTGCATGCGGGCCACCGGCCTGCGCATGCCAGCCTTCCGCGATCACTTCGTCGCCGTGCGCGATCACGCAGCCGACCATCGGATTCGGTCGCGTGGTGTAGGCGCCGCGTTCGGCCAGGCGCAGCGCGTGCGCCATCATCGCGTGGTCGGTGGCGGTGAATGCGTTGACGCCGTCAGTGCCTGGACCGATGTCGCTCAACGCTTCTTCTTGTCTTTATCGGCGTGCCGGTCGAATGGCACCACTTCGCCGCCAAGCAGCGGCAACTGGGTCTCCGGCGACGGCAGCTCGCGTTCGAGACGGTCGAGTTCCTCGCGGAAATCGGCCACATCCTCGAACGAGCGGTAGACCGACGCGAAGCGCACGAACGCGACGTGATCGAGCTTGCGCAGTTCGGCCATCACGAACTCGCCGACGCGGCGCGACGCCAGTTCGCGTTCGGTCGTCATCCGCAGTTGATGCACCACCGCGCGCACCGAGGACTCGATCTGCTCTTCCGACACCGGGCGCTTGTGCAGCGCGCGGTCGAACCCGTGGCGCAGCTTGCGCGCATCGAAATGCTCGCGGCGGCCATCGCCCTTGATGATCGCCGGCAGCTTCAGTTCCACCGTTTCCAGGGTGCTGAAACGCTCGCCGCAGGCTTCGCACTCGCGCCGGCGACGGATCGTCGCACCGTCTTCGCTGACGCGCGAATCGATGACCCGGGTGTTGTCGTGCTGGCAGAAGGGGCAATGCATGGTGGCTGGCGTAGGGTGGGCCTTGGCCCACCAATCTCCTTTCGACGTGGCGATTTCTATCGCCGGGATGGTGGGCCAGGGCCCACCCTACGGAAATCTGCGATCAACCGTAAACCGGAAACTTCCGGCATTGCGCCGTCACCGCATCGCGCACGCGCGCGATCACGGCTTCGTCGGTCGGGTTGTCCAGCACGTCGCAGATCCAGCCCGCCAGCGCCACGCAGTCCGCTTCCAGATAGCCGCGAGTGGTGACGGCCGGGGTGCCGATGCGCAGGCCGGAGGTGTAGACCGGCTTCTGCGGATCGTTCGGCACGGCGTTCTTGTTGACGGTGATGTGGGCGCGGCCGAGGGCTTCTTCCGCGTCCTTGCCGGTGATGCCTTTGCCGATCATGTCGACCAGCATCAGGTGATTCTGGGTGCCGCCGGAAACGATCTTGTAGCCGCGGGCGATGATGGTGTTCGCCATCGCCTGCGCATTCTTCACCACCTGCTGCTGGTAGGTCTTGAACTCCGGCTGCAGCGCTTCCTTGAACGCGACGGCCTTGGCCGCGATCACGTGCATCAGCGGGCCGCCCTGCAGGCCGGGGAACACCAGCGACTGGAATTTCTTCTCGAGTTCTTCGTTGGCCTTGCAGATGATGAAGCCGCCGCGCGGGCCACGCAGGGTCTTGTGGGTGGTGGAGGTGACGACGTGCGCGTGCGGCACAGGGTTGGGATACACGCCCGCGGCGACGAGACCGGCGACGTGCGCCATGTCAACAAAGAGATAGGCGCCGACCTTGTCGGCGATGGCGCGGAAGCGCGCCCAGTCGACGATCTGCGAATACGCGGAAAAGCCGCCGATGATCATTTTCGGCTTGCTTTCCAGGGCGATGCGCTCGACTTCGTCGTAATCGATCATGCCCGCGTCGTTCACGCCGTAGGACACGATATTGAAGAGCTTGCCGGAGATGTTGGCCTTGGCGCCGTGGGTGAGGTGGCCGCCGTGCGCCAGCGACATGCCCAGCACGGTGTCGCCCGGCTTCAGCAGCGCGAAATACACCGCCTGGTTGGCCTGCGAGCCGGAATGCGGCTGCACGTTGGCGTAGTCGGCGCCGTAGAGCTGCTTGAGGCGTTCGATCGCCAGGGTTTCGGCCACATCGACATGTTCGCAGCCGCCGTAATAACGCTTGCCGACATAACCCTCGGCGTATTTGTTGGTGAGCTGGCTGCCCTGCGCTTCCATCACCCGCGGGCTGGCGTAGTTCTCGGAGGCGATCAGCTCGACGTGATCTTCCTGGCGACGGTTCTCCGCGGCGATCGCAGCGGCCAATTCGGGATCGAAACCTTCAATACGGCTGTCGCGCGGGAACATCGGGACTCCGGGGGCAGGATGATACGGCCATTGTAGCCCACCGCCAGGGAAGGCCCGGCCCAAAAAAAGCGCGCCCCGAAGGACGCGCCGTTGCATTGCGTGGGGTATGGCGCGATGGCTCAGCGGAAGATCACGCTGGCGATCAGGCCGGTGGCCACCGCGACCAGGATGAAATCGCCCCGGTCGTCGCGACGCCAGTGATGACCGCGCGGCGGTTCGCGCAGGCCGTAATAGCCGTAGTCCCGGACCACATAGGTAGGCGCGTAGCCGCGGGTGTCGTAGCGGGCGCCGCGCGACCAGCGGGGATGGGCGTGCGGCGGCGGACCGTTGCGATAGACCACCCGCGGCGGCGGCGCGTAGCGCGGAGCCACGTAGACCACCCGGTCGCGACCATGGCGGCGATCATCGTAATAACGGTCGTCGCGGCGATCATCGCGACGGTCGTAACGGTAATCGTTGCGATATTCGCTGCGGCGGTCGTCGCGATCGTCGTGATCCCGGTACCCGTGGTCGCGGGCCATCGCCGGCATGGAGACAGCGGCGGCGATCGCCAGGGCCAGAACCGGAAGGATGCGGTTGGCATGCTTCATCTTGGCGTGTTTCATGGGTGCCTCCTGATGGTGGCGCGTTGGGGACGGGCCGAGAATGGCGCGCGTCGCCTGAATACGTTCCGTGCCGTCCGCGCCGCCGTGAACCGGCATTCAGCCGGCCAAACCTGCCAAGCCCGTCCGCGAGGCCAACGCGGGCCTGCCGTGCACCGGGCGCGGGCCGGTATAATCGCCGCCAACCTCAGATCCCTCTTCGCGGCCCCTGCCCTGCGCAGGTGGCCGCTGCCCGCCACTGCGGCGTCCCGCTCCCATCGGACCGGCGTCGCGTCACACCGGAAGCCCCCATGTCGCAATACATCTACACCATGAACGGCGTCAGCAAAGTCGTGCCGCCGAAACGCCAGATCATCAAGGACATCTCGCTGTCGTTCTTCCCGGGCGCCAAG
>JBKJTC010000047.1:0-6365 GCA_046590925.1 Lysobacteraceae bacterium
CCGCCGTTGCTGCCGCCTTGGGCGCCCAAATGCTTCGGCGAGGTGATGTTGCGCGCGAACAGGTCTTCGGCGATCGCGGCGAAATCTTCATAGGCCTTGTGACGGTTGGCCTTGAGCGCGGCCTGGTGCCAGCGCGGGCCGTATTCGCCGCCGCCGCGGATGTTCGCCAGCACGAACACGCCGCCCTGCTGCAGCCAGCCACGCCCGATCATCGAGTTGTAGGTGGCGGTATACGACACCTCGAAACCGCCGTAACCCCACAGCAGGGTGGGCGTGCTGCCGTTCATCAACACGTGTTTCGGGCGGACGATGAAGTACGGCACTTTGGTGCCGTCCTTCGAGGTGGCGAACTGCTGTTCGGTGACCATGCCGCTGGCATCGAAAAACGCCGGCATCGCCTTGAGTTTCTCGGGCTGCTGGCCGATCTCGACCAGCGACAGCGTGGGCGGGGTGAGGAAATCGGTGGTGGTCATCCACAGGGCGTCGCTGTTGTCGGCATCCACCGCGCCGACGCCGACCGTGCCCACCGCTGGCGCGCCGACCAGCAGGCTCTGGCGCCAGCTGCCCTCGCCGATGGGCGTCATCACCCGCACCTTGTTCTTCACGTCGCTGAGCAGATTGAGCACAAGGTGCTGTTTGGTCCAGACGTATTCGGACAGCGACGTGTGTTCATCGGGCAGGAACACCACATCGAAGTCGCGGTTGCCGGTCATGAACTTGTCGAAATCCATCACCAGCAGCGAGCCGGCTTCGTACGTGCGTTCCTTGAGCTTCCAGGGCGCGCGCAGTTCGACCGTCAGCCACTGGTTGTGCACCGCTTTCTTCGACGAATTGGGCACGTCGATCTTGACCAGCTTGCCGTCCTTGCCGCGCAGCAGCAGTTCGTCGTTGTAGAAGGCGATGGTGCGGCTGACGAAGTCGCGCTCGTACCCCGGCGTGAGGTCGCGGTACGCGGCGATGTACATGTCCTGCGGCTTGCCTTCGTAGACGACCTTGGCCGAATCCATCTGCGTGCCGCGCTTCCATTCCTTGACGATGCGCGGATAGCCGGCTTCGGTGAGCGAGCCGGCGCCGAAGTCGGTGTACACGTACACCGTGTCGATGTCGACCCACTGCAGGCCGCCCTTCGCTTCCGGACGCGAGAAGCCGTCCGCCACCCAGGTCTTGGTGTCGAGATCGAACTCGCGGCTGACATCGGCGTCGGCGCCGCCGCGCAACAGCGCGACGATGCAGCGCTGGTACTGCGGCTTGAGGCATTCGACGCCGTGCCACACCCAGTTCTCGTTCTCGGCGACGTTCAGCGCATCGATGTCGATGACGGTTTCCCACTGCGGCTCGGCCTTGCGGTATTCGGCCAGCGTGGTGCGCCGCCACAGCCCGCGCGGGTGGTCCTTGTCCTTCCACAGGTTGTAGTAATAGCCGCCGATCTTGTCCACGCCGGGGATGCGCGCGTCGGAATCGAGGATCGCGGGCAGGTCGGCTTCGAGCTTCTGGAAGCCGGGCGCGCTGCCGATCTCGGCTTCGGCCTTGGCGTTGCGCTCGCGCACCCAGTCCAGCGCCTTTGCGTCCTCGACGCCTTCGAGCCAGAGGAAGGGGTCGGCGGCGGAAGCGGCGGGAGTCGTGGGCATGGTCGGCTTGGAGGCGGGGGCGGGAGTCGCGGCGAGGATCTCGGCGGTCGTCGACACCCCGGCAAGGGCGAGGGCGACGGCGAGGCAGACATGCGAATGCTTTGGCATGTAGAGGTCCGGAACAGAAGGACGGCAGGGGCCGACACGCTAGCACAGCCTGCCCGGCCGCCGCTCTGCCGGAAGCCCCGCCCGGTGCTCCCGCCGTGATGCTCTTCGCGAGGGATTCTCCGGCGCGGCTCAGGCCGCGCGCGGCAGCGCCTCGCGGCTGCGCACGGTGTGCGCGATGCGGATCGGATGCACCGTGGCCATCGGCAGCACCCGCCGGCGTTGCCCACGCTGCCGCAGCGCCCGGGCAACGGCCCATCCGCTCACCGGCAGCGCCAGCAGCCAGAACGGTATCCAGCCGAAGGTATCGCTGACCCCGCGCGCCGACGGCAGCGACAGCATCGCCACCAGCGCCAGCGCGACCGCGCCGAGCAGGGCCTGTTCGAGGAGAGACATGGACGACGGCTGACGCTGGGACATGACGGCGCTCCGGTTGGGCTGGAGGCCAGTGTTGCGGGGGTGGGTCTCAGGGGCTGCGACGCGATCCGGCAGCCGGGGTAGGATGCGGCGGACAAAGGATGCGTGTCGTCATCCTCGTCATTCAATGGAGTTCCCCCATGTTTCACGTCCTGTTCCTGGCCGCGCAACTCGCCAGCGCCGACACCTCGTTCGCGCAGGCGAAGGCGCGCGCCGACGAATACGAATCGCTGCTCAGCCCGAAGGACAGCGCGGCGCTGGTCGAAGCGCAGGGCAAGGCGTTGACCGCGGCCCTGGACGCCTGCGGACCGGCCAAGAGCACGTTCGCGCCGTTCACTATCGTCGTCCGGGTCGGCGTGAGCGGCGTCGCCGAGCGCATCTGGCGCAACGACGACTCGCCTTTCGCGATGTGCCTGGACCGACATCTCACTTCGGCGCAGTTGCCGGTCGCTGCGGGCAAACTGTTTCATGTGTCCTATGAGCTCAGTTTCTCGCCGTGAACCGCAACAACGCAGCCGCGTAGGATGGGTTGAGCGAAGCGATACCCATCGCTTTTCGCGAGAACACACGATCTCTGCACATGACCAACTATCGACGCAGCTGGACGCCTGGCAGCACATTTTTCTTCACGGCCAATCTGGCCGACCGCCGCAATGACCTTCTGATTCAACATATCGACTTGTTGCGCGAAGCGTTTCGAGCGGTCTGGGCTGCGCATCCGTTCATCATCGATGCGATCGTCGTATTGCCCGAACATATGCATGCGATATGGACGCTGCCGCCGGACGATGCGGACTATGCCCTGCGTTGGCGTTTGATCAAAACGCGATTTTCGCGAGGATTACCCAACACCGAAGCACGGTCGGCCAGCCGGATCGTCAAACGCGAGCGCGGCATCTGGCAACGCCGCTATTGGGAACATGAAATCCGCGACGAGCACGATATGCAAAGGCATGTGGACTACATCCACATCAATCCCGTCAAACATGGGTATGCGCAACGGGCTTCGGATTGGCCGCATTCGTCGATTCGCCGTTACATCGCGAAAGGCGATCTGCCGGCGGATTGGGCGTGCTTGATGGATATTCCCGGTGCCGGGGAACGAAACGACTGATGAAGATTCGTTGTTCTGACAGGGCGATGATGGGTATCGCTTCGCTCAACCCATCCTACGAAAAGCACGAAAGCGCCGAAATTCCCTATTTCTGGTAATTGCTCACCGCAAGTTCCAGCATCGACTTCATCTGCTCGCGCAGCGACGCCGGCTCGATGATTTCCGCATCCGGGCCGTAGTGCAGGATGTCCATCAGCAGTTCGCGCGGAGCGCTGTAGGGGACCTTGCGCTCGAAACGGCCGTCGGGCAGGAAGCGGTCCTGCTGCTGCGAATGCCAGTGCTCGTCGGCGACCCAGCGCGCGATCTTGGGGTTGAAGACGATGGTGGCCCAGCCCTTCGGCGCGCCCGAAAAGATGCCGTAGCTGCCGGCGAGGTGGTCGTTGAGTTCGCTGTCCGGCACATCGCGCGCGGGCGCGTCCTGCATGCGCGCGGTGGCGATGCGATCGACCGAGAAGCTGCGCAGCGCGTCGCGATCGTGGTCGTAGGCGTCGAGATACCAGTTGCCGCGGTAGTGGGTGATGCGCTGCGGCGAGACCACGCGACGGGTCTTTTCGTCGGTGGATCGCGCGCGGTAGTCGAAGTTCAGCTGCCTGCGCTCCAGCACCGTGGAACAGACGATGCGGAACACCTGTTCGTCCATGGTGCGGGTGCGATGCGGGATGACGCGCACGCGCTCGACCGGCCAGCGTTTGCCGGGGGCGTGTTCCTCCAGCAGCTTCTCGATGCGCTGTTGCAGCGGCGCCAGCGCCGAGGACAGCACGCCGCCGCCGGTACGGCTGAGCAGTTGTTGGGCGGCGAGGAGGGCGTGCAATTCTTCGGAATTCAGCCACAGCCCGGGCAGCTCGAAGCGCTCGCCTTCGCTGGGGTCGTAGCGGAAACCGGCTTCGCCGTCGCCCATGATCGGCGCCATCAGCGCGTCGCGCAGGAAGGCGAGGTCGCGGTAGGCGGTGGCGCGCGAGCACTCCAGTTCGTCCTGCAGGCGCTTCACCGTCACCGGATAGCGGGCGCTCTTCAAGATGCGGTGCAGGGAAAGAATGCGTTCGTAACGGTCCATGTGCTCGATTATGGCGGATGCCGGGGCAGGCGGTCTGCGCCCCTGTGCCGTCCGACAGCGTACCGCAGCAGGGTCGCAACGGATGCGACCGGGCGGCCGCAGCGTCGGGCCCGCACCTGCGACGGACTGGACAGGGTCGCGGCGCCGTGTTCGCCTATGCGCCTTCGCCCGACCGGCCAAGACAGGAACCGCACAGCATGAGCATGGGGAACACATCGGGCGGGCGCATTCGCACCGCAGTCGCCGCGGGCCTGCTCGTCGCGGGCCTTCTCATCGCGGGGCTGGTCGCGCTGCCGGCGTCGGCCGCGAAGCGCACGCCCAAACCGGCGCAGCGCAGCGAACAGCCGCCCAAACCCGTTCAGCCGATGCTGCGTCCCACGCCGTTCTCGTCCGGTCCGCTCGCGGGCACGGCGCCGCCCGGCTGGACGCTGCAGACCGTGCCCAAGGTCGAGCGCCAGACCTTCTACGATCTGGTGCTGGACAACGGCACCATCGTGCTGCGCGCCCGCGCCGATGGTTCGGCCTCGTCGCTGCGCCACGGCCTGTTCGCCGATCCCGCGCACACCCCGATCGTGCGCTGGCGCTGGCGCACCCAGCGGGTGCTCGAGGGCACAGACATGGCCCGCAAGGACAGCGACGACTACGCGGCGCGGCTGTGCGTGTTCTTCGACCGCGACCCCGAGACCCTGCCGCTGAAGGAGCGCACGCGGCTGAAGTTCGACCGCGCCCGGCACGGCAAACAGGCGCCATCGGCCGCGCTGTGCTACGTCTGGGACAACCGGCACCCGGTGGGCACGATCATGGACAGCCCGCAGACGCCGCTGATGGCGCTGGTGGTCGCGAGCAGCGGCAGCACGCAGGTCGGCCGCTGGCAGTCGCTGCAGCGCGATGTGATCGAGGACTACCATCGGGCGTTCAATGTCGCGCCGCCGCGGATCATCGGCGTGTCGGTGGGCGTGGATACCGACCAGACCGGCGAATCCACCACCACCTGGTTCGGCGACGTCGAATTCGTCGGCGGTCCGCCACGCTGAAGCCCGTGGCCGCTTCGCCGCGCATTTTCCGCTTTTGCCATCATCGCCCCGCACCGCTCCGGAGTCGCACCATGTCATTGCTTGCACCCGCCATCGCCCGCCGCTTCGGCTGGCTGCTCCTGCCGCTCTCGCTGCTCGCCGCCACGGCCGCGTGGGCCGGTCCGAAGGAAGACCTGAAGGCGCTGAGCGTCAAGTTCCTGGCGTTGCGCACTTATCACGTGAGCATGACGAACAGCGACAAGCGCATGCCGAAGATGGAGATGGATTTCGTCGCCCCGAACCGCTACCGCATGCAGATGCCGATGGGCACCCAGTACGTGATCGGCGATGTCATGTACATGACCATCGACGGCCGCACCATGCGCGTACCCATGCCCAAGGGTACGGTGAGCCAGTGGCGCGAGATCGACCGCTGCTTCCGCGAGATCGACAAGATGCGGATCGAGGCGCTGGGCGTGGAAACGCTGAACGGCAAACCGGCGAAGAAGTACCGGATGACGCAGACCACCGGCAGTCCGCCGACCACCACGCTGCTCTGGGTCGGCCCGGACAACTATCCGGTGAAGATCGAAACCACCGGCAACGCGGGCAAGGGCGCCAGCACGATGACCATCCTCTATTCGCGGTTCAACGATCCGGCCATCAGGATCGAACCGCCGAAGTAAACGGGCCGCACGCGGTCTCCAGGCATCGGCGCTCGCCTGTCGGCGTCCCCGGCAGGCACAATGGGCCATGTCATCGCGACCGCCGAACGAGCCGAGTCTGAACCTGTCGCCCTCGCCGGGCGACGAATTCAAGACCACCACGTGTTACATGTGCGCGTGCCGCTGCGGCATCCGCGTGTGGATCAAGGACGGGCAGATCCGCTACATCCAGGGCAATCCGGACCATCCGGTCAACAAGGGCGTGCTCTGCGCCAAGGGTTCGGCCGGGATCATGCAGCACTACTCGCCGGCGCGGCTGCGCAAGCCGCTGCTGCGCACCGGCGAACGCGGCAGCGGCGAGTTCCGCGA
>JBKJTC010000247.1:0-8278 GCA_046590925.1 Lysobacteraceae bacterium
ATCGATCCCGGCTTCCTGGCCGTGTACGAGGAAGGCAAGGACGCGAAGAACGCCGACGAGGACGACGAAGGCCGCAAGCTGCCGGCGATGAAGACCGGCGACCGCATCCCGCTCGACCGCATCCATGCCGACCAGCATTTCACCGAGCCGCCGCCGCGCTTCTCCGAGGCCTCGCTGGTCAAGACGCTGGAGGAGTACGGCATCGGGCGGCCGTCGACCTATTCGTCGATCATCCAGACGCTGCAGTTCCGCAAGTACGCCGAGCTCGAGAACCGCCGCTTCCGACCCAGTGACGTCGGCCGCGCCGTGTCCAACTTCCTCAGCGGCCATTTCACCCGCTACGTCGACTACGACTTCACCGCCAAGCTCGAGGACGAGCTCGATGCGGTGTCGCGCGGCGAGGAGGAGTGGGTGCCGTTGATGGAACGCTTCTGGGGTCCGTTCAAGGAACTGGTCGACGAGAAAACCGAATCGGTCGACCGCAGCCAGGCCACCGGTGCGCGCGAACTGGGTACCGATCCGAAATCCGGCAAGCCGGTGAGCGTGCGCCTGGGGCGCTACGGGCCGTACGCGGCGATCGGTTCCACCAGCGAGGACGAAGTCGAGAAACCGACGTTTGCGTCCTTGCGCCCCGGCCAGAGCATGCACACGATCACGCTGGTCGATGCGCTCGAGTTGTTCAAGCTGCCGCGCAAGCTCGGCACGGACAACGACGAGGAAGTCAGCGTCGGCATCGGCCGCTTCGGGCCGTTCGCCAAGCGCGGCAGCGTGTACGCGTCGCTGAAGAAGGAAGACGACCCGTACACCATCGATCTGGCGCGTGGGGTCTTCCTGATCGAAGAGAAGGAAGAGATCGCGCGCAACCGGATCATCAAGGATTTCGTCGGCAGCGACATCCAGGTGCTCAACGGCCGCTTCGGTCCGTATCTCAGCGACGGCAAGCTCAACGGCAAGATTCCGAAAGACCGCGAGCCCGCATCGCTGACTCTGCAGGAAGCCGTCGAACTGATGGAAACCACCGGCAAGCCGATGCGCAAGGGCTTCGGCAAGAAGACCGCCGCGAAGAAAGCGCCGGCGAAGAAAACCGCGACCCAAAAAGCCGCCGCGCCGAAAGCCGAAACGCCGACCGCCACGAAGAAAGCGCCAGCCAAAAAGGCGGCGAAGAAAACCACCAAGAAAGCCGCCAAGAAGACCACGGCGAAGAAGTCGACCGCCAAGGATCCGGCGAAGCGCGTTCCGCTCTACGACCATCCCGAACCGGCGAAATCGCTGCTCACCACGTCCAGCGCCAACGTGGGCGTGAAGCGGGTGATCAAGAAGCAGAAGGACGACGCGCCGTTCTGATGGCGATCCGCTCTTTCCCCTTGCGCTGTAGCGCAGGGGGTCATTGCCTGCAATCACAGCGAGCGCGTCGATCCGCTCTTCTCCTCCCCTTGCGCGCAGCGCAGGGGGAGGTTGGGAGGGGGTTGCTTCCGTAGCCCGGCAACACCCAGGCCCCGCAAACCCCTCCCCAACCCTCCCCTTCGCCTGCGGCGAAAGGGAGGGAGCCATTGCCTACACAAGCCACCAAGCGCGACCAGCCGCTCCGCTCCTCCCCTTGCGCATAGCGCAGGGGGAGGTTGGGAGCGGGTTGCTTCCGTAGCCCGGCAACACCCAGGCCCCGCGAATCCCTCCCCAACCCTCCCCTTCGCCTTCGGCGAAAGGGAGCGAGCCATTGCCTACACAAGCCACCAAGCGCGACCAGCCGCTCCGCTCCTCCCCTTGCGCATAGCGCAGGGGGAGGTTGGGAGGGGGTTGCTTCCGTAGCCCGGCAACACCAAGCCCCGCAAACCCCTCCCCAACCCTCCCCTTCGCCTGCGGCGAAAGGGAGGGAGCGATTACAGCCAATCTGGTTCCGGCGCCGAGCATGCGACGTTTCGACGCCATCCTGTCTCCTGCCCGATGCGGGCAGGACGCCGCATGCTGTCGCCCGTTGCAGCGCCGTCTCCGTTGCACCGCACCGCGGCGCACCGTCTGTCCGCGTATGTGCATCGCATGACATCGCGAATGCCCGCACGACTGGCTCAGGACAGCGCCGGCGGCGCGGCAGCGGACAGCACCCGGTCGCGGAAAGACAATCGCGGCATCGCCATAAGTCATTGAATAAATGAATATTTTCAATATGCGGAGCGCGATCCCGGTCCCGTTGCCGGGTAGCGGCCAGGCGACACACTGACCGCGCAGAACCCGCTGCCGATCGGTACTGTCGTCACCCTGCGCGTGCTCAACGCCAACGACAGCGATGCCGAACGCACCAAGACCACGCTGACCGCCGGCCAAACTTCGATCGCCGCCTGGCCCCTGCGCGCCGGCCCATCACGGAGGGGCGAAAGCCGCTCCGCACACCGCAGGCGCCGTGCCCGGGTTTGGTGAGGCTTCAGTTTCGCGGACGCTGCGGTCTTCCCTGCACGGGTGGCTGCGCGCAAGATGCGCCCATGCGCCCGTTCCCGACACCGCTCCCGCCACGGTTACTGATCCCCTCGCTGATGCTGTCGGCACTGGCCGCTGCCTTTGCGATCCCGGCGGCGCAAGCCAATGATGCGCTGACCATCTATCGCTGCACCGATGGCAAAGGCCGGCTGGCCCTGCGCGATTCGCCCTGCCTCAAGGGCGAGCATCAGGAAACCCGCAGCATGGTGCGTCCGAAGGACGCGCCGCCGCAACCGCCGCAGCTGCTGCCGGCGCCGCCGAACATCGCCGTCGCTCCGCCGCCGCAGGTCATCGTCGTCAACGCCCCGCGCCCGCTGTACGAATGCGTCGCCCCCGACAACACCCGCTATCTCAGCGATACGCCCGAAGGCCGGGCGCGCTGGGTGCCGATCTGGCCGAACGGCTATCCGATCGCGCCGTATCCCCAACCGGAGCCGGGCCGGCTGAACATCCGCGTCGACAATGGCCGCGTCAGCGGCGGTTACGACAGCGGCGGCGCCCGGGTGCTGGTGCCGACCTACACCGAGTTCGGCGGCGGCACCTGGGTGCGCGACCCGTGCCTTGCGCTGCCCCAGGCCGAAGTCTGCGCGCGTCTGCGCGACCAGCGCAGCGATCTGCGCCGCCGTTTCACCATCGCCCAGCCTTCCGAGCGCGCCCTGCTGGGCAGCGAGGAACGCAGCATCAACGCCCGCCTGGACCAGGATTGCCGCTGAACATGTTTCCGATCGAATCCCGCGCGCTCGCCGTCGCGCTGCTTGCCGCGGCGCTGTGCCTGCCCGCCCATGCCCAGACCGACATGACCATCTATCGCTGCGTCGACCCCAGCGGCGCGGTGACGCTGCAGAACGACGTGCCCTGTCCGAAAGGCAGCCAGCAGAGCCTGCGCAAGGTCGGCGTGCTGCCGACGATGCCGGCCCCGGTGGCAGCGCCTGCCGTACCGGCCGCCAAGCCCGCGCCTGCGGCCGCTATACCGCCGCCGTCCACGCCGCCACCCGCGCCGCTCGCGCGCACCGCCCCGCCGCCGCTGTTCCAGTGCCGCACCTGGGATGACCGCGACTACCTCGGCGATACCGCCGAGCCGCCCGCCACCTGCGCGCCGGTGCAGTCACGGGGCATCGACGGCAGTCTCGAAAGCGCCGCCGGCACATCCTGCGAAATGCGCCGCGACGCCTGTACCGCGGTGCCGGCCGACAAGCTGTGTACGGTGTGGAAGAAGCGCGTGGACGAAGCCGAGTTCCGCTGGAAGGTCGGCGGCGGCCGCGACGACGACCGCAAGGCCGAGTTCGACCGTCTGTCGAAGACTTATCGCGACACCACCTGCGTGCGCTGAGCCGCGCCGGAAAGACATCGGGGCGCCGAAGCGCCCCGATGCGGGTCAGGCCTGTGCTGCCGAACCGATTACGGAATCGGACCGGTCGGGCAATTGAAGGTTCTGCTGCTCGACACCGAGCCGTACGCATTGGTGACCGTCACCGTGACCGTCGGGCGCGAGCCGGAGGTGCAACGGCCGGTGTAGTACAGATTGCCGGAGCCGTTCGGCCAGCGGACCGTCGCTGGCGTCGCCGAGCTGTAGGTCACTTCGCACCAGTACATGCCGCCGCCGCTGTTCGCGTAATCGGGACACAGGAAGCTGGTGATGGTCGGCGGGGTGCCGCCACCGCCACCGCCGCCCAGCGTGTACAGCAGGCGATTCGGCGAGCCAGCTCCCGGGTTGGTTACGACGTTCGGCGTCGATGCATTGATCAATGCGGTCGTCACCTGCGCGGGCGTGTCGCTCGGGTAGCTCGCCAGATGCAGCGCAGCGGCGCCGGCCACATGCGGCGACGCCATCGACGTGCCGCTGATGGTGTTGGTCGCGGAGGTACCCGTGTGCCACGCCGAGGTGATCGACGAACCCGGCGCGAAGATATCGAGGCAGGTACCCCAGTTGGTGAACGAGGACGCCGCGTCGGTGCTGGTGGTGGAACCGACCGTGATGGCCGACGGTGCGCGTGCCGGCGAGAACCCGCAGGCATCGGTTGCGCTGTTGCCTGCGGCCACGGCCACGGTGACGCCGGCGTTGGTGAGGCCGGCGACGGCAGCGTCCACCGAAGCGTTGGCGCCGCCGCCAAGGCTCAAATTGGCCACGGCCGGCAGCACACGGTTGGTCGCGACCCAGTTCATGCCGTCGATGACGCCGGACCATGTGCCGGAGCCGCCGCAATCCAGCACGCGCACCGGATGCAGCGTCACGCCTTTGGCGACGCCGTAAGTGGTGCCGCCGACGGTGCCGGCGACGTGGGTGCCGTGGCCGTTGCAGTCGCTGGCGTTGCCGCCGGCCGTGACGGCGTCGTAGCCGTTGCCGACGCGTCCGGCGTACTCGCTGTGGCTCAGCAGCATGCCGGTATCGATGATGTAGGCGTGCACGCCCGCGGCTGTGGTGTTGTAGGTGTAGCTGCCGCTGAGCGGCAGATTGCGCTGATCGACGCGATCGAGCCCCCACGTCGCGCCGGTCTGGGTCGCGTTGATCGACACATGACCGTCTTCTTCGACGTAGGCGACGCGCGGGTCGGCGAGCAGGCGCGCCAGCGCGGCATCGTCGGCCTTGACCACGAAGCCGCGGAGCACGCGGTCGAAGCTGCGGATCAGGTTGGCGCGATGGGTCGTGGCGATCTGACTGGCGACTGCGGGAACGCGCGCAGCGCGGTTCGATTCGCCGGCAAGCGTCGCCGCGGACTCCTTGAGTACGACGATGTATTGACCGTCGACCGGATGTTTCGCGGTACGTAACTCGCCCGCCATGGCCGGGACGGCCACCGCGCACAGCAACGACGCGCCGATCGCGACGGACAGTGGGTTGATTCGCTTCATTTTCGATTCCTTTTCGTTGTATGAATGAATGAGAGATGGATGCGACGCACATGGCGAACCATGGCCCCTTTGCCGCAGCGGCCGGGCGCAATACCAGGGAAAGATGTGTCGGGCCCATCCCTGGCCATATCGGTCGTTTGCAACGACCCGCTCGATCCGCGGACAGAAGATAGTCGCTTGCCACAGGCGCGACAAGGTGCGCGAGTGGATGCTGCATCACAGCTTGCGCAACGATGGATCGCAGCCCATGCGACTGCGGTCTGCAGGGGTTTATTCCCGTGCAAGCGCCTCGCGCAACGCCGCCGACGCTTTTGCGCGCAGTGCGGCGCGCGGGTCGTTCGTTGCCGCACGCTTTGTGGCGCGCGCCGCTGTTTTCTTTGCGCGCGATGCGGGTTTCGCGCCCGCGCCGCCCGCAGCCAGAAACGCCTCGCGCACGCTTTCATCGGTGGCGACATAGAACACGATTTCGTCGATGAGACTCGGCAGCGGTGGCGGCATCGGCGCGGCACGCGCACTGCTGCGGCGTGCGGCGGCGCCTGCGCCGTACATCGTCATCGCCGCTGTCGCCAATTGCTTCGGCGACAGCTCGGGCAGATACGGCTGCAGTCGCGTCCAGTCGGACGCTGCGGAGGTGCGCGTCGGTGCGCGCAGTGCGCTGCGCACCGCTGCTGCGCCGAACGCCGGCAGCGTCGCGCCCAGCAGGCCAGGCGCATCGAGGATGCCCGGTCCGTAGCGCTGGGTATTCCAACCCGGCACCGTGCGACAGTGCGCCTTGATCAGCTGCGCGAACACCGATGCCAGCCGTCCGCCGTAACGCGTGCGCAGCGCAGCGGCGCCGTGCCGTTGCAGCCACAGCGCGCACACGCCCGCGGTGGTCGCGGTGGCGTACGAGGTGCCAGAGCTGCGCTGCGTGTCGAAATGCACCGCGCCCTTTTTCTTGAAGGTAAAGGCGCGCCACACCGATTCGCCCGGCGCGGTGATGTCGACCGCCGCGCCGGATGCCGAACCGCTCCACGGCCGGGTCTCGGCGTTGCTGGCGGCCACTGCGATCACGTTATCGAGCAGCGCGGGGAAGATGACCATCTTCGTGTGGTTGCCCGCGGCGGCGAACAGGATCAGGCCCTCCGCGACCAGCTGGTCGACCGCACGCGACAGCGAACGTCCTGCCCACGGGCCGCCCAGACTCATCGAGACCACGTGGCAGCCGCGGTCGCGGGCGCGATACAGCGCCTGGATCAGATTGCTGAAATTGAAATGGATCACCGAGCCCGACACCCGCATCGGTACCAGTTCGGCGCCGGGCGCGATGCCGTGCAACTCGGGCGCGGCGCCGCTGAAGATCACGCTGCCGGTGCTGGTGCCGTGGCCGGGAAACCTGCCGGTCAGCGGGTCGCGCGGATCGGGATCGTCGTCCACGAAATCGTAGCCGTCGGCGATCCGCAGCCGCGGTCCCGCGATCTGCGGATGCAGCGTGTAGCCGGTATCGGGATGCGCCACGCGCACGCCGGCGCCGGTCACGTGGAATTGCTTACTCGCAAGGTCGGCGCGCACGGCCTGAGTCGACCATTCGCGGGGCTTGGAGCCGGGCAGATCCTTATCGCCACCGCCTCCGGAATGCTTGGCCATCGCGGGCGGTGGTGGCGGCATGTCGTAGCCCACCGCCGGTTCGCTGTCGGCCACCAGCGGATGCCGCAGCAGCGCGTGCACGGCGTTCCAGGTCTTCGCGATGCCGATGCGCGTGCCCGGAGCGAAAGCCACCAGCACATCGCTGGCGCCATCGCCCAGCGGATCCGCGGACGATTGCGCAGTGGTCAGCGCGGCGAACTCGGGGACTTCTTCGCGCAGACGCGCCATGATCTCCGCGCGTGCGGGGGCCGGCAGCGCCTCGCCCAGGTCCAGGATGATGCCGCGCACGTCGTATTTCGGCGACGGCGGTTTCGGCAGCGATGTCGCGGCCGACGCGCGTTTGGATACCGGCGACTTCCGAGCGGTCTTTTTCGCTGTCTTTTTCGCGGAGGCCGCCCGCTTCGAAACGCTCGTCTTGATCGTCGCCATTCGCCTGCTCCCTGCGTATTCCCGGCGACAGGCCGGGGGATGCCACAGCATACCCCCGGCATTTCGATGGCCGGTATCACATGCGACGCGTCCGTGGCGCGCGCGTCGCAGCAGGGGCTACCGCGAATGCGGCGACAGTGCGGTTTCAGTGGTGTCCGTTGCCGACCGCGCCGCCCTGACCATCGGGCAGCAGCACGCGCACGTTCTGCATCATGCCCTGGTCCTCATGATCGAGGATGTGGCAGTGCAGCACGTACTCGCCGATGTAGCGCTGGTAGCGCGTGCGCACGTACAGCGTGTAGCCACCCTTGACGAACAGCGTGTCCTTCCAGATGCCTTTCGTGCCTGCGTATTCGGTGTCGCCGCTGCCGGGCACGCTCACGTCCACGCCCTGCGGGTCGAGGATCCGCGATACCTGGAACGGGTTGACGTGGATGTGGAACGGATGACTGCCCGCCAGTGAGGTGAGCTTCCATTCCTCGACGTTGCCGAGGATCAGATCGCGCGAATTCGCGGGGTTGTAGGCTTCGCCGTTGACCATGAACTTGCCGCCGGCGATATCGAAAACCACTTCCTGCCCGCACTTCGGCGCGCACCGCGTTCTGCGTTCGGCTTCGGCCAGTTCATCATCGCTGATCGTGGCGTGCGGCAGGAACGCATCCAGGCGCAGATCGCGCGCCAGATCCTCCGTCACTTTCTGCTTCACGTCGGTGGGCATCCACTGCCGCGCGGCGGTCGTCAGCACCCCGGTGAGATACGCGGTGGGGTCGTTGCCGACCGGCAAACCCGGCGACACCGACACCGTGCCCAGCAGGCGCCGGCTTTCGGCATCGCCGCTCACCGAATCGATCGCCGGCAGATTGCCGTCGATCACGCAGTACTCGCCCGCGTTCGGGAACACCAT
>JBKJTC010000035.1:0-12807 GCA_046590925.1 Lysobacteraceae bacterium
GATGGTGTCGCCGCCGACCTCGCCTGCCAGCGGCTGGTGATCAGCGCCGGCCCGACGTTCGAAGACCTGGACCCGGTGCGTTTCATCGGCAATCGCAGCAGCGGCAAGATGGGCTTCGCGATCGCCGCCGCCGCCGCGCGCCGCGGCGCCGAGGTGGTGCTGGTGGCCGGCCCCGTGTCGCTGCCCACGCCCGCGGGCGTGCGCCGCGTCGACGTGCGTTCGGCCGCGCAGCTGCACGCCGCGGTCATGGCCGCGCTGCCGGCCGACATCTACATCGGCGCCGCCGCCGTCGCCGATTACACGCCGCGTACGGTGTCGCCGCACAAGATCAAGAAGACCGCGCGGTCCGGCGAAGGCGGCGCGACCGCCATCGACACGATGACCGTCGAGCTGGTCCGCACGCCCGACGTGCTGGCCGACGTGGCCGCGCATGCGCAGCGGCCGCGGGTGGTGGTGGGGTTCGCCGCGGAAACCAACGATGTCGAGCATTACGCCCGCGACAAACTGGTGCGCAAGGGGCTGGATATGATCGCCGCCAACCAGGTCGGCCGCGCCGGCTGCGGGTTCGAGAGCGACGACAACGCGCTGACGGTGATCGATGCCGACACCGCGCATGCGCTGGGGCCGGGACCGAAGACGGTGCTGGCGGATGCGCTGCTGGATCTGGTGCGGGCGCGGTTGTAGCGCTGCTTCTGCGAGCGAGGCTTCATGCCGTTGCCATTTTCCTTCTCCCTCCGGGAGAAGGTGGCGCATAGCGCCGGATGAGCGTTCGTGTGCCGATGAAGCTCGTCGCTTGCGTCGTACCCTCTCCCCCAGCCCCTCTCCCCCAGCTCCTCTCCCGGTGGGAGAGGGGAGCGAAGCGCCGGTATCCAAAGAAAAGGGCGCCGAAGCGCCCTTTTCCGTGTCTGTCGCCGATGAGGTTCAGCGCGACAGTTCGATCAGCGTCGACGAGATCCAGCCCTTGTTGCCGAGTTCGTCTTCCACTTCCCACATCATCCCTTCCTTGTTGCCGGTGGGGTACAGCATCATGCCCACGTCGAGGCTGCGCACCACCTTGGTGCCCTTCGCCGTCGTGAACAGACGTGCCGGCTTGGCGACCGTGACCGCCTGCTGCGCGTTGGCGGCGGAGGCGTTGTCCGGCAGGCCGCCGAGCTGGGCGACGATGTCGGTATAGGCCTGCAGGTAGGCGAGGGTGATGACCTGGCCGATCTCGGTGTTGGCATAGCCGCTGGCGCCGCCGGCACCGAAGCCGCTGCCGCCGAACAGGCCGCCGCCGGCGCCCCAGCCGATGTCGGTCTTCTTGGCGCTGCCTTCGGCCAGTGCGACCTGCTCGGTGGAACGCACGTCGGTGACCGTCAGCACCACGTCGGCGGTCTTCTTCTGGAAATTCAGGCCGCCGATGGCTGCGCCGGCGCGACCGCCGACCAGGCCGCCGATCAGCCCGCCGATGGCATTGCCGCCGGCGTTGCTGTTGCGCGAGATCAGGTCAGGGGTCATCACATAGTCGGCGGCCTTCATCTGGCCCTTGCCGACGTTGGCGCGGTTGCGCAGTTCGCCGCTGGCGCCCAGCGCGCGTTCGCGCTGTGCGGCGTCCAGGCCGGCGCCGCGGTCCACCAGGGTGAAGCAGCGCGACTTGCTGACGAAAACCTTGATCAGCTTCGACGGGGCGGGCAACTGCTGGCCGCTCCACCAGTCGGTGGCGTCTTCGGGTTCCAGCACGCTGATCGTACCCAGCGGCTTGGCGCAGGTCGGGATCTCGGCGGTCTTCTGCTTGCGCTGATCCTGCGCGCTCTGGCGCTGGGCCTGCGCGGGTGCTGCCAGGATCGCGGTCAAGGCGAGGGTGAGCAGGCCTGCATGGAGGGCGATGGATCCGCGGGAGTGTTGGGTCATCAGAGTCGTTACCTTGTGGCTGCGTGTGTGGAAAGCGCTTGGGGAATAACATGGATCGTTGCGGCGAAGCCTGTCCGTGGCGATCTGCGCGACGTATTGTCGCCGTGTGTGGACGATTAACGAAATCCGCCCCCGGCCGGGGCCACCGCGCCCGGCTACCGGCCCGTCGGCGACCCGCCCGCATCCGGGCCGCGCCCGGCCGGGTACACTGGCCGCTTTCCCAGCCAAGCCAATGCCATGCGCGCTTCGATCCTGGCTCTGCCCCTGCTCGCCACCCTGATGATGACCGCCTGCAAGTCCGAAGATGCGGCCCCGGCCGCGCCCGCAGCCAAGTCCCCGCCAGCGGTGTCGGCGGTGGTCGACGAACACTCCTATGCCCAGCCGGACAAGGTCGTCATCAAGGATCTGACCCTGGATCTGAAGGTCGATTTCGACACCAAAACGCTGGCCGGTATCGCCACCTATCAGCTGGACTGGAAGGACGGCGCCGCGACCGCGCTGGTGCTGGACAGCCGCGAACTGACCATCGCCAAGGTCGAAGGCACCGATGCCAACGGCGCCTGGGCACCGCTGAAATACACGCTGGCCGCGGCCGATCCGGTGCTGGGCAGCAAGCTCAGCATCGACGCCCCGCAGCGCAACCCCGAGGTGCGTGTGACCTACACCACCTCGCCGCAGGCGTCCGGTCTGCAGTGGCTGGAGCCGTCGATGACCGAGGGCAAGCAGTTGCCCTTCATGTTCAGCCAGTCGCAGCAGATCCACGCGCGTTCGTGGGTGCCGCTGCAGGACACGCCGAGCGTGCGCTACACCTACAGCGCCCACGTCACCTCGCGTCCGGACGTGATGGTGCTGATGAGCGCCGACAACGACCCCGATGCGATCCGCGACGGCGACTACACGTTCAAGATGCCGCAGAAGATCCCGTCCTACCTGATGGCGATCGCCGCCGGCGACCTGGCGTTCAAGCGCATCTCCGATCGCAGCGGCGTGTGGGCCGAGCCGACCATGCTCGACAAGGCCGTGGCCGAGTTCGAAGACACCGAAAAGATGATCGCCACCGCCGAGGGCCTGTACGGCGCCTATCGCTGGGACCGCTACGACATGCTGGTACTGCCGCCGTCGTTCCCCTACGGCGGCATGGAGAATCCGCGCCTGACCTTCCTCACCCCGACGGTGATCGTCGGCGACAAGACCCTGGTCGCGCTGATCGCGCATGAGCTCGCGCACAGCTGGTCGGGCAACCTCGTCACTTTCTCCAGCGCCAAGGACGCGTGGCTCAACGAAGGCTTCACCAGCTACGTCGAAAACCGCATCGTCGAAGAGCTGTACGGCGAAGACCAGGCGGTGATGGAGAACGTGATCGAGCGCAACGAGCTGAAGAAGGAATACGCCGAGATCGATCCCTCGCTGCAGGCGCTGGCGACCAAGCCCGGCGTGCTGAAGGATCCCGACAACAGCAGCAGCGCCACGGTCTATACCAAGGGCGCGTGGTTCCTGCAGTTCCTCGAGCAGCGCTACGGCCGCGACAAGTTCGATGCCTTCCTGCGCGGATATTTCGACCACTTCGCGTTCCAGAGCATCGACACCCGCCAGTTCGCGGGTTACGCCAAGACCCATCTGCTCGACAAATACCCCAGCATGGTGAGCCAGGCCGAATTCAACGCGTGGCTGTACGACCCGGGCATCCCGCAGACCGCGCCGCAGATGCAGTCCCGCAGATTCGGTGTGGTCGATTCCGCACGTCTGGCCTGGCTGGGCACCGGCAACCTGCCGCCGGCCGCCATCACCAAGCCCTGGAGCACGCAGGAATGGGTGCATTTCATCGAGAGCCTGCCGGACACGCTGAGCATCGCGCAGCTGACCCAGCTCGACGGCGCCTATCAATTCACCGGCACCCTGAACGGCGAGATCGCTCAGCGCTGGTACCCGCTGGCGGTGAGCAACGGTTACACCCAGGCCAACGACGCCATCGCCGTGTTCCTGCAGCGGATCGGCCGCCGCAAACTGATCATGCCGACCTACACCGCGCTGGTGAAGACCGAGGCCGGTCTGGCGCTGGCGAAGCAGGTGTTCGAATCGGCGAAGCCGGGTTACCACCCGATCACCACCGGCTCGGTGCAGAAGGTGATCGACGAGGCCAAGCCGGTCCCCGCGCCGCCCGCGGCGGCGACCGACATGGCGTCGATTACGCCAGCCGTTGCGCCAGTCGGTGCGCCAGTCGATCCGGCGGCGGCGCCCGCGCCGCCGGCCAAGTGACGCGCTGAACTCGTGGCGCTGCTGTCTCCGCGCAAGGCGCGCATCGCGAACGCGATCGCCGCTGCGATCCTGATCGCGATGGCGCTCGCGCTGTGGTTCGACCCGGGCCTGGTGATCCGCGGCGAGTTCGCCAAGCAGCGCATGTTGCTGGGCGCGTCCTCGCACCGGACCGTGGTCGACGACCACCGCTGGACCTGGGTGGAGCTGCCGGCCGACAAGCCCGATGCCCCCACCATCGTGATGCTGCACGGCTACACCGGCAGCAAGGAGAACTGGTACCCCATGGCGCGCGCGCTGCGCGGCCGTTACCGCATCGTCGTTCCCGACCTGCCCGGCTGGGGCCAGAGCGAACGCAGGGACGGCGCCGATTACGGCTTCGTTGCCCAGAGCGCCCGCGTCGCCGCGTTCCTGCGCAAGCCCGAGGTCGCCGGTGGCCGGCCGGTGGTGCTGGTGGGCCACTCGATGGGCGGCGGCATCGCCGCGCTCGCCGCCGCGCGCTATCCCAATCTGGTCGCGCGGATCGGCCTGCTCGACGCTGCCGGCGTGCGTTTCGAGGACAACCAGTTCGGCAAGGACGTACTGGACGGCAAGAACCCGTTCGGCGTGAGCGACGAGGCCTCGCTGGAGCGCTATCTCGCCACCGCCTTCCACAACCCGGAGACGCGGCCGTTGGTGCCGTGGCCGGCCCGCGACATCTATATCGCCCAGCGCATACGCGATGCGGCCTTCGAACAGCGGGTGCTGGACAGGATCGGTCGCGGCGACGAGCGCTTCCTGCCCGGCGCCGAGGCCGCGAACATCTCGCAGCCGGCGCTGTTGCTGTGGTGCCGGCACGACAAGGTCATCGACCCCAGCGCGATGGGCCTGTACGCCGCGCGCATCCCGCACGCCAGCCAGGTGATGCTGGAAGACTGCGGCCACATGTCGCTGATGGAGCGGCCGGGCGAATCCGCGGCAGCGGTCGCGATGCTGATCGAACGCGGCCTGCCGGCTGGCCCACAGGAAGCGTCGCCATGAACAACGTCACGCTTCGGATGCTTGCCTTGGCGGTGGCCTGCGCGCTGCTCGCCGGCTGCGGCGAAGACCCGGAAGTCGCCAGGGCCGCCGCTGCCGAACAGGCCGCGGCGCTGGAAGCCAAGGCGCAGGAAGGCGCCGCCGCCTTCGACGACGCGGTGAGCAAGGAAAACTGGGCGCTGGCGAAAGCGCAGGCCGATGTGCTGATCGCCCAGTACCCCGACAGCGCCGCCGCCAAACGCGTGCGCGGCGAATTCGACAGCGTGAAGCAGAAGCTCGACGAAACCCGCGAAGCCAGACGCACCGCCGCGCTGTGGAGTTACGGCACCGAAAGCGTGAAGGGCGGCCTGCAGCGCTCCTCGGCGATCTATGCCAAGGACGACGTGGACGTCGACGGCCGCGGCCCCACCCAGGTGCGGCTGATCTTCCGCGACCACCCGTCCTGGGGCCGCAGCAGCTACCTCGTGCTGCAGGGCGGCGACTTCGATTGCTACAGCGGCTGCCGGCTGCCCATCAAGCTCGACGGCAAACCCGCGAAATCGCTGCCCGGCACGCGTCCGGACACCGACGAAGCCATCGCGATGTTCATCGAAGACGAACGCGCGCTGTGGAAGATGGTGCAGGGCGCGAAGACCCTGGAAATCGAATTCCCGGTGAAGGGCCTTGGCAAACGCAGCGCGGTGTTCGAGGTCGCGGGGCTTGATCCGAGCCGCATGCCGGGTTGGTGACGCCGCCATGCGAAGCAGCCTGATCACTTAACAGGCTTGGGTTGCCCGCCCATCGCGCCCATAATTGCGGCCATGGACATCCATTCCGATCACCCCGACCACGGCTTCCAGTTCCCCGGCGTTTTCGAGATCACCGCCATGGGTCCGGCGGGCGCGGGCCTGGAAGAACGCATCCCGGAACTGCTGGAAGCCATCGGCATCACCGTGCTGCGCGAGACCGTCGCCGCGCGCAATTCCTCCGGCGGCAAGTTCGTCTCGATCCGCCTGAGCTTCCATGCCGAAGACCGCGAGCGTTACGAGGCGGCCCACGCTGCGCTGCGCGCCGAACCGAGCATCAAATGGACCCTTTGATCGCGGCAGTGGACGCGCCGGGGGGAAATCGTACGATCCGGCACATCCGGTCGCCGCAAACAGGAGGGAAGCGCGATGACGGCAGTCTGGCAATTGCTCTATCGCAGCATGCAGGCTTATGAGATGGAAACCGCCGACCTGATGAAGCTGCTGTTCGATGCGCGCTCGTACAACCGGGAAAACGGCATCACCGGGCTGCTGCTGCACCATGAAGGTGAGTTCATGCAGCTGCTGGAAGGCGATCAGGATGAGGTCCGCCGCCTTTACCGCAAAATCGCCGAAGATTCGCGTCACCGCGACATGGTCATCGAAAGCGATGCCGAGGCGAGTCGTCGATCGTTCCCGGCGTGGCAGATGGGTTATGCCGAAGCGCCGGAAATCGACGGCCACCCTGCGCTCGCCGGGGCCGGCTCCGAGCGCGACGCCATCGCCATGCTGCGCCTGCTGTCGGCCAACGATGTCTGCGCGCAGCGGATGCTGCAATTCCTCGAAGCACGAGACTGAAACGACCATGTCCGACCAAGCCGCCATTTCCGCCGCCTGCGCGACGGCACCGCACGAATCCGGTACGGCGCAGGTCCGCGATCTCGGTCGCGTAGACTTAGGTGCCGGATATCAAATGGGCGTTGTGACAGGGCCAGCGCGCGCCAGGGGCGCATGATGGCGTCGGCGTGACCGGTCGTGACCCTGAGGAGCACGCGATGTCGCAGGTCTGGCAGTTGCTGTACCACAGTGATCAGGCATACGAGATGGAAGCCGCCGATATGCTCAAGCTTCTTTTCGACGCGCGCGCGTACAACAGCGACCACGGTATCACCGGGCTTTTACTTCACCATGGCGGGCAGTTCATGCAGTTGCTCGAAGGCAGTCAACACGAGGTGCTGCGTTTGTACCTGAAAATCACGGAAGACTCGCGGCACCGCGACATCGTGGTTGAAATCAATGGTCCGGCCCAGCAGCGCTTGTTCCCAGACTGGCAGATGGGCTTCGCCGATGCCCCCCAAATGGACGGCCTTCCAGCCCTCGCCGGTGCGGAATCCAAGCGCGAAGCGATGACCACCCTACTTGTCCTGGCGCGCGAGCACATGCCCGCCAGCCGGCTACTGCAATTTCTGAGGGGCGAGCATTGACTTCGATGCCGTCCGCGCGCGTCACCACTTGCGTCCGCGATCTCGGTCGTCACGCCTATGAACCCGTGTGGCGGGCAATGCAGGGCTTCACCGACGTCCGCACCGCCGACACGCCCGACGAACTCTGGCTGGTCGAGCACGACCCCGTCTTCACCCTCGGCCAGGCCGGCAAGCCCGAGCACGTGCTGATGCCGGGCGCCATCCCGGTGCTGAAGGTCGATCGCGGCGGCCAGGTGACTTACCACGGCCCGGGCCAAATCGTGGCCTATCCGCTGCTGGACCTGAAGCGGTTGAAGGTCGGGGTGCGCGACTACGTGTGCCGGATCGAGCAGGCGCTGATCGACACCCTGGACCACTGGAACATCCACGCCGAACGCCGCGACGGCGCCCCCGGCGTCTACGTGGCCGGGGCCAAGATCGGCGCGCTGGGCATCCGCGTCCGCCGCGGCTGCACCTTCCATGGACTGGCGTTCAACGTCGCCATGGACCTGTCGCCGTTCCACCGCATCAACCCCTGCGGCTACGCCGGGCTGCGGGTGACCTCGATGCTAGACTTGGGCGGCCCTTCCGGCCTGGATGCGGTCAAGCCGGTCCTGCTGGACAACCTGGCGAAGCAGTTCGATCTGCAGCTGCAGATCGCGCCGCCGCCGGACCTGACCGCTCTCGCCGCACTGTCCCCACTTTCCGTCGCTGCCGCCGCAGCGGCCTAGGTCATCCCGATGTCCACGCCGAGCCCCGTCGAGCCCACGTCCTCCGAGAAGCGCATCCCGCTCACCGTCGTCGCCGCCGATGCGCCGGCGTCGCTGGAGCCCGGAGCCAAGCAGATGGCCGGCGACAAGATCGCGCGCTCGCCGGTGCAGTTCGCCGATGCCCCGGCGCTGCGCAAGCCGTCGTGGATCCGGGTGCGCATTCCGTCCGGCAACGCGGTGCAGACCCTCAAGGCCAAGCTGCGCGAAAATCGCCTGGTCACGGTCTGCGAGGAAGCCAGCTGCCCGAACATCCACGAGTGCTTCAGCCACGGCACTGCGACCTTCATGATCCTCGGCGAGGTCTGCACCCGCCGCTGCTCGTTCTGCGATGTCGCCCACGGCCGGCCGAAGCCGCCGGACGCCGACGAGCCCCTTAATCTGGCCCGCACCATCGCCGACATGGGCCTGAAATACGTGGTGGTGACCAGCGTCGACCGCGACGACCTGCGCGACGGCGGCGCCCAGCATTTCGTCGACTGCATCGCCGCGGTGCGCGCGCACAGCCCGAACACGAAGATCGAGATCCTCACCCCCGACTTCCGCGGCAAGGGCCGCATGGAGCGGGCGCTGGAGATCCTGGCGAAGAACCCGCCGGACGTGTTCAACCACAACCTCGAAACCGTGCCTGAGCTGTACCGCAATGTTCGCCCCGGCGCCGATTACCAGTGGTCGCTGACCCTGCTGCAGCAGTTCAAGGCCCAGCATCCCGACGTGCCTACCAAGAGCGGCATCATGCTGGGTCTCGGCGAAACGATGGAGCAGGTCGAAGGCAGCCTGCGCGACCTGCGCGCTCACGACGTCGATATGGTCACCATCGGCCAATATCTGCAGCCCAGCGCCCACCATCACCCGGTGATGCGTTACTGGACGCCCGACGAATTCAAGGCGCTGGAGGTCTACGGCATGTCGCTGGGCTTCACCCATGTCGCTTCCGGCCCGATGGTGCGCAGCTCGTACCACGCCGACAAACAGGCCGCGGACGCGGGTTTCGCCTGAGCCGCATCGCCGCGCAGAGCAAACGGACTGTCCCGCTGACGACGACGCACCTTCGTGCAGCGCGTAGAGGGTGCCGCGAACGCCGCCGATCCTCGTTTTGAAGATGAACGCGACCCCGACCGGTCGTCGGGAGGATGCATTCCGTCCGTCAGCCATGACCTTGGGCGGTGTGTGCGCGTCGAAACTTTCGGTACTCTCCAGAGTCGTAGGCTGGACGTACGGGTTTAGGCCCGGTGCATCCGGGCACCGCATTCTCCTCGTCTCATGTGTCGTACCCTGCGTTTGCGTACACCAGTTCTCGACACGCACGTCCCCACACGTTCGCTTCAATCAACGACGCATCCACCAACGAGACTGCCGATGAAAGTCGCCAAAGCCCTTCCGGTTTCCCTGCTCGCCCTCGCGCTCACCGTGCCGGTGGCCTGGCTCACGGCGCAAGCCGATGCCGGCAGCCCCAGCGCCGAGCAGGCCACCGCCGCGAAACTGGTCTACGGCGTGCTGTCCGACAGCCGTTACGCCTACCGCCCGCGGGCGCTGGACGACAAGCTGTCGGCGGAGATGCTGGATCGCTATCTCGAATCGCTCGATCCCGGAAAACTCTTCTTCACCGCCGCCGACATCGCGAAACTCGACGCCTACCGCACCCGGCTGGACGATGCGATCAAGAGCGGCGAAGTGGCGCCTGCGTTCGAGATGTTCGGCCTGTACCAGCAGCGCGTGAATAGCCGCGTCGCGCATGCTCGCGCCCTGCTGGCGAAAGATATCTTCAATTTCGAAGGCGACGACCGCTGGAACTACGACCGCGAAGACGCGCCGTGGGCCGCCGATACCGCCGAACTCGACAAGCTCTGGGAACAGTCGGTGCGCAACGACTGGCTGCGCCTGAAACTGGCCGGCAAGCAGCCCGAGGACATCCGCAAGACCCTCGACAAGCGTTACGCCAACATGGCCAAGGGCGTGGCCGAGTTGAACGGCATCGACGCCTTCCAGACCTTCCTCAACGCTTACGCCACGTCGATCGATCCGCATACCGATTATTTCGACCCGCGCGCCGCCGACCGCTTCGAACAGAGCATGAGCCTGTCGCTGGAAGGCATCGGCGCGCAGCTGCAGAAACAGGAAGACGTGGTGGTGATCCGCGAGCTGATCGCGGGCGGCCCGGCGATGCTCAGCGGCAAGCTCAAGGCCGGCGACCGCATCGTCGGCGTCGGCCAGGGCGCGAGCGGGCCGATGGAAGACGTGGTGGGCTGGCGCATCGACGACGTGGTCGAGAAGATCAAGGGCGCGAAAGGCACCCAGGTGCGCCTGGACATCGTGCCGGCCGAGGCGGTGCTGGACAGCAAACCGACGCGCATCGTGCTCAATCGCGCCAAGATCCGGCTCGAAGAACAGGCCGCCAAGGGCGAGGTGCTGAACGTGCCCGCCGCTGGCGCCGAGCCCGCGCGCCGCATCGGCGTGATCAAACTCCCCGCGTTCTATCAGGACTGGGAAGGTCGCCGCACCAACAGCAACGATTACGCGTCCGCCTCGCGCGATGTCGATCGCCTGCTGCGCGACTTCCGCACCCAGAAGCTCGACGGCGTGGTCATCGACCTGCGCAACAACGGCGGCGGTTCGCTGGCCGAGGCGGTGGAACTGACCGGCCTGTTCATCGACAAGGGCCCGGTGGTGCAGGTGCGCGAATCCGGCGGCCGCGTGCAGGTGGACAGCGACTCCACCTCGGGCGTGGCCTGGGACGGTCCGCTGGCGGTGCTGATCAACCGGGGCTCGGCGTCGGCATCGGAAATCTTCGCGGGCGCGATCCAGGATTACGGCCGCGGACTGATCATCGGCGAAACCAGCTTCGGCAAGGGCACCGTGCAGAACCTCGTCGATCTGGACCGCTGGCCGATGAACGACGGCAAGCGCTTCGGCCAGGTCAAGCTGACCATCGCCCAGTTCTTCCTGCCGGGCGGCAGCAGCACCCAGAACAGGGGCGTGGTGCCGGACATCAAGTTCCCGGTCACCGTGGACGCCACCGAATTCGGCGAAAGCACCTACAAGAACGCGCTGCCGTGGACCCGCATCGCGGCCGTGCCGCACACCCGCTACGGCGATTTCGGCCCGCTGCTGCCGCAGTTGGAAACCCTGCACAGCGCGCGCGTCGCGCAGGACAAGGAATTCCAGTGGTGGTCGGAAGATATCGCCCAGTTCCGCGAGGAAGTGGCGAAGAAGTCGATCTCGCTGAACGAGGCTTCGCGCCGCGCCGAGCGCGACCGTGATGCCGCCAAGCGCAAACAGCGCCAGGAAGCCCGCAAGGCCATCGGCCTGGATCTGGATCCGCTGAGCGACGACACCGACGACGGCCTGACCGCTGGCGAACGAGACATCGCCAAGGACGCCGCCCGCGAGAAGGCCGCCGAAAAGCGTCCGGACCCGCTGCTGCGCGAGTCGGCCGCGATCCTGGCCGATGCGGTGCAGGTGCTGGGTCGTGACCAGCCGCTGTCGGCGCAGGTCTTGCCGGAGTCGAAGGTGTCGGGGCGCTGGACCGAGTAAGCCTTCCTCGGCCATCGGCGCGACGCACGATGCCGTGCAGCATCGCGCAAGAATCGGATAGCGGGCGCCAAGTGCGCCCGTTAGCCTGTCCGGCATGAAGAAATCTTCTCCCGATCGTCTGTCCGCTCCACCGCGTAGGTCGTCGCCGGGTTCGTCTCCACTTGAGCGCGCCCGCGAGCTGCTCGATGCCGGCGAACCGACGCTGGCCGAATTGGCAGCCGCCGTCGGCCTCAGCGCTTCGCACCTGCAGCGCCGTTTCCGTGCGCGATTCGGCCTGAGCCCGGCTGAATACCTCGCCCAGCGCAAACTCGGCGCATTCCGATCCGCATTGAAGGACGGTCGCGATGTCAGCGCATCGCTCTACGACGCCGGTTATGGTTCGCCATCGCGGGTCTACGAGACCGGCGCCGCGAAACTCGGCATGACGCCCGCGCGCTATCGCGCCGGCGGCGACGGCGAGGAGATCCGCTGGAGCATCGTCGACACCGCGCTGGGGCAGGCGATCGTGGCCGCCACCGCGCGCGGCATCTGCATGGTCGAGCTGGGCGACGATGTCGATGCGCTGGTTCACAAGCTCCACGCTGAATTTCCGCGCGCGCAACTGCAGCAGGTCGATGCCGGCCGCGACGAATTCCTCGCGCCGCGCGTGCGTGCGGTCGCCGATGCGCTGGCCGGCAACGGCGCGGCGTCGACGCGGATCCCGGTCGATCTGATCGGCACCGCGTTCCAGAAGCGTGTCTGGGATGCGCTGATGAAGATTCCGCGGGGCGAGACCCGCAGTTATGCCGAACTCGCCGCGGCGCTCGATGCGCCCAGGGCCGCGCGCGCCGTTGCCAGCGCCTGCGCGCACAACCGCGTCGCGATCGTCGTCCCGTGTCATCGGGTGATCCGCGGCGACGGTTCGCTGGGCGGGTATCGCTGGGGCCTGGCGCTGAAGCAACAGTTGCTGGGCCGCGAATCCGCGGGTCTCTGACAAGCAGCGACCGTTTTCTGTGGGAGCGACGCGAGTCGCGACGAACAGCCGACGACGTGGGACGGAGTCAGCGGTCGAACGCAGCGGACGAACGAAGCTTTCGCCCCAATCCGGCGGCTCGTCCCCTTCCTGATGTCTGTCGCGACTCGCGTCGCTCCCACCAAACGATGGGTGGCCTGTAGGAG
>JBKJTC010000052.1:0-4914 GCA_046590925.1 Lysobacteraceae bacterium
GCGAGTGCCCGTCCTCATGCTGCAGCCCTTCGCCATTCAACGTTGTGCGACCAGCAGTGGCGCCCAGCAGAAATCCGCGCGCGCGCATGTCGGCGGCTTGCCAGGCGCTGTCGCCGATGCGCTGGAAGCCGAACATGCTGTAGTAGATGTAGAACGGCAGCATCGGCTGGTTGTTGGTGCTGTAGCTGGTGGCCGCGGCCATCCAGCTGCTGAAGGCGCCGGCTTCGGTGATGCCTTCTTCAAGTACCTGGCCGGCCTGGTCTTCGCGGTAGTACATCAGCTGGTCCGCGTCGACCGGCTTGTACTTCTGGCCGTGCGGGGCGTAGATGCCGATCTGCCGGAACAGGCCTTCCATGCCGAAGGTGCGCGCCTCATCGGCAACGATCGGCACCACGCGCGGGCCCACTTCCTTGTCGCGCAGGATGATGTTGAGCACGCCGACGAAGCTCATCGTGGTGCTGATCTCGCGCTCGCCGCTGCTCTTGAGCAGGCGATCGAAAGCACTGAGCTCGGGCACCGGCAGGCTGAGGTCGGACTTCTGGCGACGCTGCGGCAGGAAACCGTTCAACGCGGCGCGGCGTTCCTGGATGTACTTCATCTCCGGGGAGTCGTCGGCCGGCTTGTAGAAACTCAAGCTGTCGGTCTGCTCGTCGGCGAAGCCCAATTGGAACCGGTCGCGGAAGATGCGCACCGCTTCGTTGTCCATCTTCTTGGTGTTGTGCGTGGGGTTGAGCGACTCGCCCGACGCGCCCATGCCGTACCCCTTCACGGTCTTGGCCAGGATGACGGTCGGCTGGCCCTTGTGCTTTGATGCGGCGTCATACGCCGCAAAGACCTTGTGCGGGTCATGGCCGCCGCGATTCAGGCGGCGGATGTCGTCGTCGGAAAGATTGGCCACCAGCGCCGCGGTCTCCGGGTACTTGCCGAAGAAATGCTCGCGCGTGTAGGCGCCGCCGAAGGCCTTGCAGTTCTGGTATTCGCCGTCGACAGTTTCCATCATCAGTCGCTTGAGCTGGCCGGTGCTGTCCTTGGCCAGCAGCGGATCCCAGTAGCTGCCCCAGACGGTCTTGATGACGTTCCAGCCGGCGCCGCGGAACACGCCTTCCAGTTCCTGGATGATCTTGCCGTTGCCGCGCACCGGGCCGTCGAGGCGCTGCAGGTTGCAGTTGACGACGAAGACCAGGTTGTCCAGGCCTTCGCGGCCGGCGACCGAGATCGCGCCGAGGCTTTCGGGCTCGTCGGTCTCGCCGTCGCCCAGGAAGGCCCAGACCTTGCGGTCGGACTTCGGCATCAGGCCGCGGCCTTCGAGGTATTTCCAGTTGCGCGCCTGATAGATCGCGCTGATCGGGCCGAGGCCCATCGACACCGTGGGCGCCTGCCAGAAATCCGGCATCAGCCACGGATGCGGGTAGGAACTCACGCCGCGGCCGTCGACTTCCATGCGGAAGTGGTCGAGCTGCGATTCGCTGAAGCGGCCTTCCAGGAAGGCGCGGGCGTAGATGCCGGGCGAGCTGTGGCCCTGCACGGCGATGAGGTCGCCGGGGTGGCTGTCGCTGGGCGCGCGCCAGAAGTGGTTGAAGCCGACGTCGTAGAGCGTGGCCGAGCTGGCGAAGCTGGCGATATGGCCGCCGAGGTCGCCGGGCTTGCGGTTGGCGCGGACCACCATGGCCATCGCGTTCCAGCGGATGATCGAGCGGATCCGCCATTCCATGTGCTGGTCGCCCGACATGCGCGGTTCGAGGTGCGACGGAATGGTGTTGATGTATTCGGTGGTGGGCGCGAACGGCAGGTGCGCGCCCGCGCGGCGCGTCAGTTCGACCATGCCCTGCAGCAACTGGTGGGCGCGCCCGGCGCCGTCGGCGTCGATCACCGCCTTGAGCGACTCGACCCATTCGCGGGTCTCGGTGGGGTCGGGGTCGTTCTGCAGCAGTTCGTTCAACCAGCTCATGCGTTGGGCTCCGCGGCGGCCGCGTGGCCGCATCCTGTGGGGGACATTCTGTTTAGAGTCGGGATTCTAGCAGCGGGCGCGTGGGCTGCCCCGTACGGGGGCGTCCGGTGTGTGGTTTTGCGGCAGGAATTCGATTCCATGAGCAGTTTGCCGCGAGCAGTTTGCCGCGCTTTGTCGCGACTTGCGTCGCTCCCACAGAGGCAGGCTTTTTTTGTGGGAGCGACGCAAGTCGCGACGCTGTTGCGGCAAACCCTGACAGCGGAATCCGATTTTCCTGATGTCGTATTCATGGCCCGGAACTCAGGCTGTCGTGATGAACGTATATCGTCACAAGCCGGGCTACCGTGCCCTACGCGCAGGCAGGGTTTCCTTGCCGTCGCAGCACTATCTCATCACGACCGTATGTCATGAGCGCGATCGGCGTTTCCTCGACGGTTCGACGGCATCTGCTGTGATATCGAAGCTTCAGGAACACAGCCTGTGGGAAGAATCGCGGCTGCTTTGTTGGGTATTGATGCCCGATCATCTCCACATGCTGATCGAGCTGGGGGCGTGCAGATCGCTTTCCGCCCTGGTCCAGCGGGTCAAGTGCGTTACGGCGCGCAGCGCCAATCAGGCGGGAGGTCGCTCGGGCACTGTCTGGATGCCGGGATTCCATGATCGGGCTCTGCGTGCGGAGGACGAGATGGTCGGCGTCGCTCGATACATCATCGAGAATCCAATCCGCGCCGGTCTGGCGAAAGAGATAGGCGAATATCCTTATTGGGGGTCGGTCTGGTCGGCAGGCGCTGGTGATCTGTTTTGAAGGATTCGGTTTTGAAGGATTCAGTGTCGTCGGCGACCTGTCGCGACTTGCGTCGCTCCCACAGACAGTCATTTTTTTGTGGGAGCGACGCAAGTCGCGACGAATCCATCTTGCGACGAAGGTCGAGCCCCGGCTACAGTCTGGAAGGAACAATGCCGCTGCGATCAGGATTTCCGTGGTCCTGTCGCGACTTGCGTCGCTCCCACAACAGCAGATATCGCCGCTCCTGGGAGCGGCGGAAGCCGCGATGAAATGCCGGCGATCAATCCTCTTGAGCCGCCGCCCTGCGATTCGTCGCTTCGGCCTCGCGCTGTTGGCGGATCTGCGCGTCCACCGCGGCGATGGCGGTCATGTTGACCACGCGGCGCGGGGTGGAAGCGGGGGTAAGGATGTGCGCGGGCTGGTCCAGGCCCATGAGGATCGGGCCGATGGCGACACCATCGGTCATCACCCGGACCATGTTGTAGGTGATGTTGGCGGCGTCGAGGTTGGGCAGCACGAACAGGTTGGGGCGGCCGTGCAGGGTGGTGTTGGGGAACATGCGTTTGCGCAGGATTTCGTCCCATGCGGTATCGCCCTGCATTTCGCCGTCGACTTCCACCTTCGGGGCGCGCGCGCGGATCAGTTTGTAGGCGCGGCGCATCTTCGCGGCGCTGGCGTTCTCGTGGCTGCCGTAGTTGGAGTGCGACAGCAGCGCGACCTTGGGTTCGATGCCGAACAGCTTCAGGCGATAGGTGGCCTGCAGCGTGGCTTCTGCGATCTGCTCGGCGGAGGGGTCCACCTGCACGTGGGTGTCGAGGAAGAACCACACGCCCTGATCGTTGATCACGCCGGTCATCGCCGCGGTACCGGACACCCCGCGCTCGAAGTCGAACACGCTCAGCAGATAGCCGAGTTTCTTGTGGAAACGGCCGACCAGGCCGCAGATCATCGCGTCGGCTTCGCCGCGCTCCACCATCAGCGAGGCGATCAGCGCCGGCCGCGAGCGCAGCAGGTTCTTGGCCGCTGCCGGGGTCACGCCGCGACGTTCGGTCAGCGCGTGGTACTGCTGCCAGTAGTCGTTGAAGCGGGGGTCGTCGTTGATGTTGGTGAGATCGAAATCGACGCCGATCCGCATCCGCAGGCCGAGGCGCTGGATGCGGGTCTCGATCACGTCCGGTCGGCCGATCAGGATCGGGCGCGCCAGCTGTTCGTCGATCACCGTCTGCACGGCGAGCAGCACGGTTTCCTCTTCGCCCTCGGCATACACGACCCTTTTCCGGTCGCTGCGCGCGCGGTCGTAGACCGGCTTCATCAGCAGGCCGGTGCGATAGATGAACTGCCCGAGTTTCTCGCGGTAGGCGGTGAAATCGAGCATCGGCCGCGTGGCGATGCCCGAATCCATCGCGGCCTGCGCCACCGCTGGCGCCAGCACCGTGAGCAGGCGCGGGTCGAACGGACGCGGGATGATGTAGTCGGCGCCGAAACGCGGGATCTCGCCGGCGTAGGCGCCGCCGAGGTCGGACGCCTCCATGCGCGCGAGCTGGGCGATGGCGCGCACGCAGGCGAGCTTCATCGCCTCGTTGATTTCGGTCGCGCCCACGTCCAGCGCGCCGCGGAAGATGTACGGGAAGCACAGCGCGTTGTTGACCTGGTTCGGGTAGTCCGAACGGCCGGTGGCGATGATGCAGTCGGGGCGCGCGCGCCTGGCGTCTTCCGGATCGATCTCGGGGTTGGGGTTGGCCAGCGCCAGGATGATCGGCTTGTCGGCCATCGTGGCGACCATCTCCGGCTTGAGGATGCCGGCGGCGGACAGGCCGAGGAACACGTCGGCGCCAATCACGATTTCGGCGAGCGTGCGCTTGTCGGTGTCGCTGGCGTAGCGGGCCTTGTCGGGGTCGAGATGCGGCCGGCCGGTGTAGATCACGCCGTCGCGGTCCACCGCGAGGATGTGCTCCGGCTTCATGCCCAGCGCGACCAGCATATCGAGGCAGGCGATGCCCGCGGCGCCGGCGCCGGAGGTGGCCAGCTTCACGTCGCCGATCTTCTTGCCGACGATCTCCAGCGCGTTGAGCACGGCCGCGCCGACGATGATCGCGGTGCCGTGCTGGTCGTCGTGGAACACCGGAATGTTCATGCGCTCGCGCAGCTTGCGCTCGACGATGAAGCACTCCGGGGCCTT
>JBKJTC010000074.1:0-15752 GCA_046590925.1 Lysobacteraceae bacterium
ATCGGCGGCCGGATCATCGGGAACCAAGCGCTGATCGGCGATGTCGAAGCTGCTGCGGCCGAAGTGAAGAACGGCGTCGGTCTGTCCGTCGCGCTGGGCAAGGGCAAGCGGTTCCCAAGGCTGGCGCTGCAGATGATCCAGGTCGGCGAAGAGTCCGGCGCGCTCGATACCATGCTGCTGAAGACCGCCGACACCTTCGAATCCGAAACCGGATTGGCGCTGGACCGGATGCTCGCGGCGCTGGTGCCGGCGATCACGGTGATCCTGGCGGTGGTGATCGGCTTCGTGATCATGGCCGTGCTGCTGCCGATGTATCAACTCAGCGGCTCGATCTGATCCAATCGATCCGATCGAAGCCGCGCACGGCCCGGCGCGCAAGGTTCAGTGTCCCGGGCCGCCCGCCATCGAAATTCCGTGTTCCCCGTTTCTGAGCGTTCCCACTACTGAATGGACTGACCGACATGCGCAATTCCCGCCCGTTCCGCCGTCCCGCACCGCGCCGCTTGCAGGCCGGCATGACCCTGATCGAGATCATCATCGTGATCGTGCTGATCGGCGGCGTGTTGGCGGTGGTCGGCAGTCAGATCTTCGCGAATAAAGACAAAGCCAACCACAAGCTCGCGAAGCTCCAGGTGGATACGGTTGCCGCCAATATCGAGCAATACAACTCCGATGTCGGCGAATATCCCCGCACGCTGGAAGATCTGACCACCGATCCGCAGCTCAACGGCTGGCTCGGTCCGTATGGCAAAGCCAAGGATCTGAAAGACCCGTTCAACAATCAGTTGCAGTACGCGGTGCCGGGCCAGGACGGCGATTTCGATCTGATCAGCTACGGCAAGGACAAGCAGCCGGGCGGCAGCAGCGTCGACGCCGATATCCGCTACGGCCAGCAGTAAGCGCTTCGCCTCGTCGCCGCCGATCCGGTCCCCGCACCATGTTCTCCGACCGCACCCGGCGCGACGCCTCGCCGTACCGCGCTCTGCGCCGTGCGGCGCAGGGCTTCACCCTGCTGGAAATCCTGATTGTGGTGACCCTGATCGCCGCGCTCAGTCTGATCATGCTCGGGGCGATGAGCGGCGGCATCGACGGCCTGCGCATGCGTTCCGCCGCCAAGGAACTCGCCACCGAGCTGCGCTTCGCGCGCGCGCAGGCCATCGCCACCGGCAGCGTGCAGCGTTTCTCCATCGTGCCCGACAAGCGCAGTTGGGCCGGCGCCAAGAACCGCCGTGGCGACGTGCCGAAGACGCTCGACGTGAAATTCATCGGCGTGCGCCAGGTGCAGACCCGCGACGGCGAGGGCGTGGTCCTGTTCTTCGAGGACGGCGCCTCCACCGGCGGGCGCATCCAGCTCAGCCACAAGAACGCGGTGTGGAACGTCGATGTCGCCTGGTTGACCGGCGAAGTCGGCGTTCACCGCGGCGAGGCCGAACGATGAGCCGCGCAGGTCGCATCGGGCGCAGTGCCGCGCAGCGCGGCTATACCCTCATCGAAGTGGTGGTGGCGTTCGCGCTGCTCGCCTTCGGTCTCACGCTGCTGCTGGGGTCGCTGACCAACGCGACCAAGCAGGTGCGGACCTCCACCGATTACGGCCGCGCCGCGCTGCACGCGCAGACATTGCTGGACCAGGCCGGCGTCGGCGAAGCGTTGGCCGTGGGCCAGCGCGACGGCGAACTCGAAAACGGCCGCTTCCGCTGGGAAATGAACGTCAGTCCGTTCCGCGACCCGTCGGTGACGCGGCCGCAGGGGCAGGTGCTGGGCGCGCCGCAGTTGCTGCAACTGGATCTGGTGCTGACCTGGGGCGAAGGCGGTCCGCGCAAGCGCCTGCGCCTGCAGTCGCTGCGGCTGGTCACGCCGACCGACATCAATGCCGCCGGGGTGGTGCCATGACTTCATCGGGTATGACGTCATCGGGCATGACCGCATCGGGCATGACGTCATCGGGCACGACGTCATCGGGTATGAGGCTGGGGAGCCGAACCCCGCGCATCGCGCGTCGCGCCGCCGCGGGTTTCACCCTGATCGAAATCCTGGTCGCCACGGTCCTGCTGGCGGCGGCGATGACGCTCGGTTTCGCGACCCTGCGCGCCGCGTCCGCTGCGGCGACGCGCGGCGAGCAGCAGTCGCAGCGCAACGAGCGCATGCGCGCGGTCGAGGGTTTCCTGCGCCGACGCATCGCCTCGGCGCTGCCGGTCTCCTACGATGTGGTGGAAGGCACCGGCTCGCCGGTGCGCTTCACCGGCGCGCCCGACCGCATGCGTTTCGTCGCCGATCTGCCGGCCTACCTCGGCCGTGGCGGCCCGCATCTGCACGACATCACCGTGGTCGAGGACGACGACGGCCTGCGCCTGCAGATCGAATTCGCGGTGGTGCTGGCCAACGAGGTCAATGCCGAGCGCAGCCCGCGCCCGCCGGAACTGCTTGCCGGCGGTCTGCGCGAGGTGAAGATCCTCTACCGCGCGCTGGATGCGCAGAACCGGATCGGCGACTGGGAAGATACCTGGGAACAGAACGACCGCATGCCGCTGCAGGTGCGGATCGACATCGTCGACGGCCATGGCGACCGCTGGCCGCCGCTGGTGGTGTCGCTGCCGCAGGCCGCCAGCTTCGGCGGGTACTCGCAGGCGCCGATCTGATGATGGCCCGCCTGTCTCCCACGCGCCTGCGGCGGCCGGTCCCGCGACGTTCCGCGCAGGGCGCGGCATTGCTGCTGGTCCTGTGGCTGATCCTGATGCTGACCGCGGTGGTCGGCGCGTTCGCGTTGATCGCGCGGGTCGAATATCTGCAGGGCCGGGTGCTGAGCCACGGTGTGGTCGCGGATCAGGCCGCCCGCGCCGGCCTGGAGTACGCGATGACCCGGGTGGTCGATCTGGACCCGACCCGGCAGTGGCTGCCCGACGGGCGCGAATACAACTGGCGCTTCGGCGAAGCGGAGGTGGTGATCACCCTCGTCGACGAATCCGGGAAGGTCGACATCAATGCCGCCGATCTGGATCTGCTCGCCGGCCTGATGGTGGCGGTGGGCGCCGAGCGCGAGCCGGCGCGCAGGATCGCCGCCGCGATCCTGGACTGGCGCGATGCCGATACCCTGACCCAGGTGGAAGGCGGCGCCGAAGATGGCGACTACAGCAGCGAAGAGCTGCCGTACGGCGCCAAAGATGCGCCGTTCGAGACCGTGGCCGAACTGCAGCTGGTGCTGGGCATGAACCCGGAACTGTTCGCGAAACTTGCGCCGCATCTGACGGTCTACAGCGGGCAGGGTCGTCCTTCCGAGCAGTACGCCAGCGCCGAAGTGCTGCGGGCGCTGGGGGTCGATCCGGAGCGTACGCTGGCCGAACGGCGGCGCCCGCGCCAGCCGGGCGAGGCCGGGTCGCTCGTCGGTGCCGGCACAGGCACGTATAGTATCGACAGCCGGGCGCGGTTGCGTGACGGACGCGTGTCGGTTCTGCGCGCCGTCGTGCGCGCCGGAAACAGCGGACTGCCGGGCTCGGCCTACACGCCGCTGCGCTGGGAAGAAGGGGCGATCGTGCGATGAAGCTCACGACGGCCTGTATTTTCCACCGGTTCGGTTCCCACCTGTTTTTCCCCGACCGGTTCGTTTCCAATACTGGACCCCGAACGATTCGGGGCGCCTTCACCTGTGGCGCGCCGCTCCGTCGGTGCGTCGTGCGATCGATCGAGGACTGCATCTGAGCACTACCGCCGACAACGCGACGCCCACCAAAGCCCCGTCGAAGCTGCCGCAGGGCGGATTCGCCCGTGCCTGGCCGGGGCTGCGCGGCTTCTGGGCCTGGTGGACGACCGCGCTGGCCAGCGGGCTGCCGCCGCGGCTGCGGGCGGTGTTCGGTCTGGCCCAGCAGCGGTTGCTGCTGCGCCGCCACGACGACAGCCTGTCGCTCGCTCTGACCCTGCCGGCCCAGCCCGGCGAATCCCCGATCCGCGAACTGACCGAACTGCCCTGGGGCGCGGCTGCCGCTGCCGGCGACGAACCGCTGTCGCAGTTGCTGTCGCCGCGGATCAACAGCCTCCCGCGCTGGCTGCTGCTGCCCGAGCGGGGCGGCCTGCGTCGCCGGCTTTCGCTGCCCGCCGCCGCCGCCGACCGCCTGCGCGAAGTGCTGGGTTTCGAAATCGACCGGCAGACGCCCTTCACCCTTGCCGATGTCTATTACGACGCCCGCGTGCTCGGGCGTCGCGGCGACGGCCAGATCGACGCCGAACTGATCGTGGTGCCGCGCGCCAGCCTCGAACGCGCGCTGGCCGCGCTCGGCGAGCCGCTGGGCGCCACCCTGGCCGGCGTCCACATGGCCGATGCCAGCGGCCTGCCGCTCGGCGTCAACCTGCTGCCGGGCGCCCAGCGCCGCCGCCGCCGCGATCCGCGCGCGATCTGGAACTCCGGTCTGGCGGTCGTCGCGCTGGTCGCGCTGGGCGCCGGGCTGTGGCAGATCCGCCACAACCGCGAGGCCGCGGCCGACGCGCTCGAGATCGAAGCCAAGCGCCTCGGCCAGCAGGCGGCGAAAGTGTCGGCGGAGCGGAAACAACTGGTGGATCAGGTCGAAGGCCTGCGCTTCCTGCAGCAGACCCGCAGCGGGCGTCCCAGCACGGTCGAAGTGCTGGACGAACTCAGCCGGCGGCTGCCCGACAGCACCTACATCGAACGGGTGAGCATCGAGGGCGAGCGGATCCTGATCGTCGGGCTCAGCTCCGAGGCACCGCGTCTGGTCGAACGGCTGCAGGGCTCCAAGCTGTGGCATTCGATGAATCTCACAGGCGCGCTCATGCCCGATCCGTCGAAGAACAAGGACCGCTTCAACCTGTCGGCCGAACTCACGATCGCCCCGTCCGCCGCCGAGAAACCGGCGCGGCCCCGCTCCACCAACCCGGCACGCGAACCATGACCCCGGTCATGACGGCGGTGACCGCCCGCGAACGCTGGATCGCCCTCGGCCTGCTGGCCGGTGCGCTGCTGGTCGCTTACTTCGTGCTGATCCATGCGTGGTGGACGGTGCCGATGCTGGAACTGCAGGATCGCATCGAAGGCCTGCAGGAGCGCGACGCCCGCGCCCGCGCCACGCTGGCGCAGGCCCCGGAGATCCGCAAACGCTTGGCCCTGGTGCGCGAACAGGCGGCGCGGGTGCCCGGTTTCATGGCCGAAAGCACGACCGAGCAGGCCACCGCCGGACTGATCCAGCGCCTGGATACCGCGGTGCTGGAGGCCAGCCCGAAGAACCGCAGCTGTGCGATCCAGACCCGCTCGCCGATCACCGAACCGCGCAAAGAACGGTTCCCGCGCGCGGTGGTGCAGGTGCGCCTGCGCTGCGGTACGCCGGAACTCGCGGCCGTGCTGCATTCGCTGGAAAGCGGCTCGCCGCGGTTGTTCGTGGACAACCTCAACATCACCGCGCAGCGCTTCTATTTCACGCCCGAACAGGCGCCCACCAGCGGCGGCCTGGACGTGAGTTTCGACCTGTACGGCTATGTTTCGCCCCCCGCAGGAGGCCCCGCCGATGCGCGTCGATAGTCTCAGCCCCAAGACCTGGCTGTTGGCCGGCGTCGCCGGCTGGGCGGTCTGCCTGTGGACGTTCTCGTTGCTGGGTCTGGGCTCGCGCCTCGGCCAGGCGGCCGACGACACCCAGCAGCAGCGCCTGCCGTCGACCACCATCCCGCGCGCCGACCGCCCCGGCATGCAGGCGCAGTACGTCGAGATCGGCCTGCGTCCGATCTTTTCCGAAGACCGCAAGCCGCAGCCGTTCACCATCGAGGGCAACGGCGAAGCCGCGCCGGTCAATACCTTCGATTACGTCCTCACCAGCATCCTGATTTCGTCGACCGTGCAACTGGCGATCCTCAAGCCGCCCGCCGACGGCGCGCAGCCGGTGCGGGTGAAGGTCGGCGATGCGGTCGAGACCGCGCCGCAGTGGAGTCTCGCCTCGCTGCAGCCGCGCAGTGCGGTGTTCCGCGGCCCGGAAGGCGACAAGACCCTGGAGCTGCGGGTGTTCAACGGCGTCGGCGGCGCCGCGCCGACCGGTCCCGCGCCGACCGCGGTGATCAACGAAACCCTGCCCGGCCCGGGCGGCGTGGTACCGCAGCCGCCGCCCGTTGCGCCGCCGCCGATACCGCAGCCCGTGGCCAGTGCCGACGGCACCGGCGGCAATGTATCGACCGAGGCGCAGCTGGACGCGATCCGCAAGCGCATCGAAGCGCGCCGCGCCCAGATCCGCCAGCAGACCGCGCAGGAAGCGCAGAACCCCGGCACACCGGGGCAGAACCCGGGACAGACCCCATGAGGATCCGGTCGTGGACATGCCCTCCCGATCAGGCCCTCCGGATCAGGCCCTCCGGCGCCATCGTTTCCGCCGCCGCCGTCGCGGCGGCCTGCGCGCGAACCCATGCACGCCGCGAGCGACTTCAGCGGCGGGCCCGTCCATGCAGCGCAGAACGCCGGCCCTGTGCCGGGACACACCCTTTGAGAATTCGATGATGAATCTGCGATCCACCGCCTACGTTTTCTTCGCCGCCGCGCTCAGCACGATGCTGGTGGCCTGCGCCACCGGTTCACAGCCGCAGATCAAGCGTGCCGAGGGCAAGCCCGCAAGCAGCCAGACGCGTGGCAGCCAGGCGCAGGCCGGCGATCCGGTCACCACCCAACCTCTGCCGAACGATGTCGAAGTCGAGGACGGCCGTCCGCGCCCGCGGATCCGCCGCGGCAACGGCCAGGTGATCAACGCGGCGGCCGCGAACGCGCCCCTGCCCGACATCGGCGCGACCAGCGGCGAAGCGCGCTTCAACTTCGAAGGCGAATCGCTGCACGCGGTGGTCAAGGCGATCCTCGGCGACATGCTGGGCCAGAACTACACCATCGCCCCGAACGTGCAGGGCACCGTCACCTATTCCACGCCGCAGCCGGTCGGTTCGGCGCAGGCGCTGTCGGTGCTGGAGATGATCCTCGGCTGGAACAACGCGCGGATGATCTACAGCGACGGCCGCTACAGCATCGTCCCCGCCGATCAGGCGCTGGGCACCGGCGTGGTCACCCCGCGCACCGGCTCGCCGCAGAGCGCCCGCGGTTTCGAATCGCGCGTGGTGCCGCTGCGTTACGTCTCGGCCACCGAGATGGAAAAGCTGCTCAAGCCCTACGCGCGCCCCAACGCCATCGTCACCGTCGACGCCGGCCGCAACCTGCTGACCATCGCCGGCACCCGCGCCGAGCTGGAAAGCTATCTGCGCACCATCCAGATCTTCGATGTCGACTGGATGTCCAGCATGTCGGTCGGCGTGTACCCGCTGCAGTCCAGCAAGGCCAACAAGGTCGTGCAGGATCTGGAAAAGGTCTTCGGCGAGCAGAGCAAATCGCCGGTCGCCGGCATGTTCCGCTTCATGCCGCTGGACGGCGCCAACGCGGTGCTGGCGATCACCTCGCAGGCCGACTACCTCGACGACATCGAAGAGTGGATCGAGCGCATCGACGGCGCCGGCGAGGGCATGAAACTCTATTCCTACGAACTGAAATACATCACCGCCAAGGAAATCGGCGCGCGCCTCAGCGAAGTCTTCGGCGGCAGCGGCGGCAATCGCGGCGGCGGCAACGACGGCGGCAACTATTCGCTGATTCCGGGCGGCCAGATGAACACCATCGGCGGCGGTTCGGATGGCGGCAAGGATGGCGGCGATCCGGGCGGCGGTTCCGGAAACAGCGCCGGCGGTCTCGGCGGCGGTTCGCTTTCGCTCAGCCAGAACCAGGGCGGCGGCAGCGGCAGCGTGGTGCTGGAAGTCGGCGGCGACAAGGTCGCGGTGTCGGCGATCGAAGAGAACAACACCCTGCTGGTGCGCTCCACCGCCTCCGCGTGGCGCTCGATCCTCGACGTGATCGAGAAACTGGACGTGCTGCCGCTCCAGGTGCACATCGAAGCGCAGGTCGCGCAGGTCACTCTGGCGGGCGACCTGGAATACGGCGTGAGCTGGTTCCTTGAAAATGCGGCCACCGAGAACGGCCTGCCGGACGTGACCACCCCGGGCCTGGGCACACCCAGCAAGTGGAGCACGCTGGGCGCCAGCATCGGCGGCGCCAGCGGCCCCGGCCTGGCCTGGACGCTGATCAAGAACGACGCCGCGGCCGTGATCCGTGCGCTCGACAGCATCACCGACGTGAAGCTGCTGCAGACGCCGTCGATCCTGGTCCGCAACAACCAGGAGGCCACCCTGAACGTCGGCGACCGGATCCCGGTGGTGTCGACCTCGGTCAACCCGATCCTCGGCAACAGCAACAGCATCAGTCAGGTGCAGTACCTCGACACCGGCACCATCCTGAAGGTCCGCCCGCGCGTGACCCAGGACGGCGTGGTGTTCATCGAAGTGGTGCAGGAAATCAGCTCGCCGTCCGGTGCGCCCGATGCCAACGGCAACCGCACCATCAGCACCAGCCGCCTGAAGACCAGCGCGGTGTCCCAGAGCGGCGACACCGTGCTGCTGGCGGGCCTGATCACCGACAACGACACCAAGGGCTCGCGCGGACTGCCGGGCCTGACCCGGCTGCCGGTGATCGGCGCGCTGTTCGGCACCCAGACCAACAACAAGCGCCGCACCGAAATCATCATCCTGATCACCCCGACCATCGTGCGCGACCAGCAGGGTCTGCGCGATTACACCGACGACTATTCGCGCCGTTTCCGCGCGATGGATCCGCTGCCGCCGCCGGGCAAGCTGCGCGCGCTGCCGGCGCAGCCGCACCGCTGAATGCACGGGCAGTGACCGCGCTGCCCGTCGTTCTGGTGCCGGTGGGCGTCGGCGACGACGCCCTCGACGCCTGCCTTGCCGCGCTCGACGCCGGTACGCCGGCAGGCACGCGCGTGTGGCTGGCCGACGATGCCCAGGCCGGCCCGCGCGGTCTGGCGATCATCGAACGCTGGCTCGCGCGCACCGCGCTGCAGGCCGATTACACCCGGCGCCCGCGACCGATCGGCGAAGCTGCGCATCTCGACGACATGCTCAAGGCCTGCGCCGACGCCGACGTGCTGCTGCTCGCCAGCGACGCGGTGCCGTTCCCCGGCTGGGCCACGCAACTCGCGGCCTGCGCCGCGCGCGATCCCGCCATCGCCACCGCGACGCCCTGGTGCAATGCCGGCGAAACCGCTTCCTGGCCGCGCGTGGGCGAAGTGATGCCGATACCCGACGAGCCCGCGCGGCTGGCGCGCGCCGCGGCGTCGCTGCCGCCGCATCATCCCGAACTGCCGGCGGCGGTGAATCACGCGCTGTTCCTGCGCGGCAGCGCGCGACGCAAGGCTGGCGGCCTCGATACCGCGAGCTATGCCTCGTCGTATGCCGCATTGGTGGATCTGTCGCTGCGCATGGCCGGACTGGGCTGGCGGAACGCCCTGTGCGAAACCGCGTTCGTCGCCCGCTGCGGCGAGGGCGTGCCGCAGGGCGACGATGTCGAAACCCTCGGCGTACGCTGGCCCGCCTGGCATGCGCGGCTGGCGCAGTTCCTGATGCACGATCCGCTGCATGCGCAGCGCGCGGCCTTGACCCATGCGTACGAACGCGCACCGTTCAGCACGCCGTCCGGCGGCGCCGACTTGCGCCTGCAGCCGGATTTGTTTGCGGAGCCTGAATCGGGCCCCCCGGAAGCGGATGCGGGGGGTGTCGGAACCATCGATGATCGCGATCCATGATGCTGCCGAACGCAAAAGCAAATCCCCCCGTCGTCCGCGATGCGGACGCCGACCCCCTTTTTCAAAGGGGGCAAGCAAGGCGCGGTGTTCCAGAAAACGCTTGGCATTCGAACATGGGCAAAGATTCGAATGGAGCAGGCGAGCGGGACAGCGTCGGCATGCCAGAAAGAGCGGGCAAGTCCGAAAGACTGGGCAAGTCGGGAAGACTGGGCAAGTCGGGAAGACTGGGCGAGTCGGAAAGAGTCGCCAGGTCACACAAACCAGGCAAGTCTGTAAGCGTGGACAAGGCAAGAAGCGTCGCCAAGTCACAAACAGCCGACGAATCAGAAATCAACGGTGATGACCCCCCTTTGAAAAAGGGGGGCAGGGGGGATTTGCTCTTCGCCCGCCACAAGTCCGCGAAGCCATGCATCACCCATGCTGTGCAGAAGATCTGCAGGAGCTGACGAATGCCTTCGGACCCGCACGCTTCTTTTTCCAGCATCGCCGCCATCGTCGTGACCTACCAGAGCGCCGAAACCATCGCCGATTGTCTGACGCGTCTGCGCGCGGCCGACGGCGTGTCCCAGATCCGGGTCGTCGACAACGCTTCCACCGACGGCACCCTGGAGATCGTGCAGCGCCATGCGCTGGCGGATGCGCGCGTGCGTTTCATCGCCAATCCCGACAACCCGGGTTTCGGCACCGGCTGCAATCAGGGCGCCGACGACAGCGACGCGCCGTGGCTGGCGTTCGTGAATCCGGATTGCCTGGTCGAGCGCGACACCCTCGCGCGGCTGCGTGCGCATGCGCTGGGTGTCGCGCGCGAAGTCCTGCTCGGCGCCGATCTGGTCGACGAGGCCGGCGTACGCGACGGCGCGGCGCGGCGTCGCGATCCGGATTTCGCGGCGATGCTGCGCAACGGCGACGCGCGCAGGCTGGATGTCGCCGTCGACGCATCTCAAACGCTGCAGCCTGTGCAGGCGATCTCCGGCGCTTTGATGTTCCTGCCGCGCGCGCTGATGCAACGCATCGAGGGTTTCGATCAGGACTATCGCCTGCACGCGGAAGATCTCGATCTGTGCCGCCGCGCGCGCGAAGCCGGCGCGTTCGTCGCGGTCGCCAACGATGTGCGCGTCGTCCACGTGCGCGGCGTGTCCAGCCGCTCGCGGCCGGTGTTCGTGGAATGGCACAAGCATCGCGGGCTGGCGCGCTATTTCCGCAGGTTCGAGGCGCCGGGCCGCAGTGCGTCGGTCCGGCTGTGCGTGTACGCGATGATCTGGATGCGGTTTCCGCTGGCGGCGCTGCGGGCGTTGGTCCGGTGATGCGTGGTCGTCCGGCGGCCGTCGCGTGGCTGTCGACGCTGCTGTCCGCAGCGTTCGCCTGTTCGGCGGCCACCCCGGATCATGGCCCATTCGACAAGGTCGAAAGCGCCGAAATCGACCGTCTCGTGCGCGACGTCTGCCGCAAGGAGATCGTGCTGCTCGGCGAGGACGCGAGTCGCGGCGGCGGTCGCACCTTCGAGGTCAAGACCGAAATCGTGAAGCGGCTGGTGTCGCGTTGCGGCTTCGACGCGGTGCTGTTCGAAAGCCAGCTCTACGACATGCTCGATGTCGAACATGCGGTCGCGGAGAAGACCGCAACGCGGGCGCAACTGGCCGGCGCCATCGGTGCGCTGTGGGCGCGTGCGGAGGAATCGAAGCCGCTGATCGATGTCCTGTATCGCGAAACCATGGCCGGTCGCGTCCGCATCGCGGGTATCGATCCCCAAGTCGGCGGCGTGATGGGCGACTACTCGAAGCATCGGCTCGGCGGCGCGCTGACCGGCCCGCTCGCCGACGATCGGCGCGACGCGTGCAGGCGCGAGATCGATACCCACAACGGTTGGCGCTACGACGATGCGCATCCGTTCGACGACGCGACGCAGCAGCGACTGCGCGGCTGCATCGACGACATCCGCGCCGCGCTGGTCGCGCAGGGCGTCGATCCGATGTCCGAAACCGCGGCAATGGCGGCGGCGTATTCGCGCTATCTCGACATGGCGCTGGGCGGCGACGGCAACCGGCGCGACCTCGGCATGTACGAGAACATCCAGTGGCATCGCGGACGCTGGCCGACAGGCACGAAGCTCATCGTCTGGTGCGCCACCGTGCATGCGGCGAAAGCGCTGGACGGGCTGGCGACCGACATGACGCCGATGGGCCAGCATCTGCATGCCACCTACGGCAAGCGTGCGGCGGCGATCGGGTTCACCGCGTTGGCGGGCCGGTTCGGTAATCCCGGTGTGCGCGGCGAGCCCAACGTCCTGCAGACCGTGGACGCCAGCGCACTCGAACATGTCGTGCTGGCGGACAGCGATGCGGGCCTGCGCTATGTCGACCACAAACGGCTCCGGCGCCTGGGCACGATCGTGTCGCGTCCGATCAATTACCGGAAGCAGCACGCGGCGCCGTGGGCCGAGGTGCTGGATGGCCTGATCGTGCTGCGCGAGGAGCGGGCGACCGAGCGCGCCCGCTAGCGATGCCGGTGCACGATTCCGGCCTGCCCTTTTACGGCGCTGCGATCGACCACGTCATCACGTGTCCGCCGGTCGTGGCGGCCGCGGGTCTGGTCGCCTGCACGGCCCGGTCCAGCGCCATCGGCGCGGCATCGCTACGCGAGCCCATGGCTGCCAGTCCGCGCGACGCCGCAACGCCGAGCGCTTCGCCCTTGCCGCCGTCGGCGGCCGAAAACCACAGGTGACGCGTACGCAGATCCGCCGACAGCACCAGGATGAACGGGTCGCCGCCGGCATACGGCGCCAGCGGCGCGCCATTCAGGCTCAGCGCGCTGCGGTTTTCGGTACAGCATGCGGACACGCCGGCGACATAGACGCGACCCTGCTCATCGGCGGTGATCGCGCGTGGACGGATGGTGTTGCCTTTCGTGTCCGGCAGTCGCGCCAGCAGCAGTTGGCCTGTCTGGACGCGACCGTCGGCCGGATCGATTTTCGCGATATAGGTGATGTGATTGGACGCGGTGTTGTAGCCCGTGTTGTAGGGATCGGTGGCGACGTTGGGCGCGGTCTCGGCGAGCGCTTTACTCTGACGCCGATAAATGGTGTTGCCGCCCGCGGATTCGCCCGCGAAATACAGGCCGCCGTCCTGACCGACCGCGATCCGCATGCCGCGCGTGTCCGCGCAGGATGAATCGGTCGCTGCCGCCTCGGCATGGGTCCAGTCCCAGGCTTTCCAGCGCTCGGTGCCGGTCTTGGAATAGGCGCGGATCCAGGCGACCTGCAGTTGCGAACAGGGGCCGCCATCGCGCTGCGCGAATCCGGTGACATAGACGCCGGCGTTGTCGACCGCCAGATCGTTCACCGCAGAGTCTCCGAACGTACGGTTCGCCAGTTCGTTGCCCTGCGCGTCGAAGATCCGCAGGGTCTTGCCGAACAGCGCCGCCGCGGTGCCGTCGTTGCCCAGTGCGACGCGCGAAGCGGTGCCGAGCCCGGTTTTGTTCCATGCGACGGCGTGCAGATTGGCGCTGAGCCGCACCAGGCCGGCATCGCCGCCGATCAGGACGTCGCCGGTCGCATTGGTCGCCAGATCGTTGATGATCGTGCCGAAGCTGCGCTGCCGGCGTACGGCGCGGCCGTCGTAGATCAGTTCGGCGAATATCCCGGTGCTCGATGTCACACCCTGCACCAGCGGCTGCGGCGCCGTCGCGCCGTCGAGGGCGCCGATGCGGCCGGCGACCAGCACGCTGCAGTCGGCCGCGATCTCGACGGCGGTGACGGTATCGGTGCTGCCGCTGCCGAAATACGTCGCGGTCTGCGAATCGAGCTTCGTGGCCGAGATCATGCCCGCGGACGGCGCGGTGGCGCAGCGGTTGGGCCGTGCGGCGCCGACGTCCGGCGTGAATGGACGGCTGGGTCTGGGTAAGGGCTTGGCCGCAGCGCGGACCGAATCGCCGGTTCGCTGCATCGTTGTGCGCGGCAGATCTGTCGCCGTCGTGCCGTAACGCTGCGCGATGACACCGAGCGTCAAGAGGAGGGCGGTTGCGATCGCACCGAGATGGAAGCCATTGATTGTCCGCATGTCGGCTGTCCCTGACGAAAGACGTCATTCCAGCAGAAAAAACGCATCCGAAATACGCACTACGATTGAGTTCTGCGAGCGCGTTGCGCTGCTCCGTGACAGGGCGCTGCGCGACGCGCTGCTTTGCGGCGCGGCTTCAGCGATGCGGCTCAACGAAAGCGATTGATCTCGTCGCGCAGCCTGCGCGCCGCATCGGCGGCGGCTTCGGCATAGTCGTCGCCCTTCGACGCGTACAGGATCGCACGCGACGAACTGATGATCAGGCCGGTGCCGTCGGCGCTGCGCGCGTTGCTCACCACGGCTTCGACATCGCCGCCCTGCGCGCCGATGCCCGGCACCAGGAACGGCATGTCGCCGACGATGGCGCGGACTTCGCGCAATTGTTCCGGCCACGTCGCGCCGACCACCAGCGCGCAGTTGCGGTTGCCGTTCCAATCGCGCGCGATCTTCTCGGCGACGTGCTGGTACAGCGGGCGACCGGCGCCGCTCTTGTCGAACAGGACCATGTCCTGCAGATCGCCGGCGCCCGCGTTCGAGGTGCGGCACAGGATCACCACGCCCTTGTCGGCGCGATCCAGGAACGGCTGCACCGAATCGCGGCCAAGGTAAGGGTTCACTGTGACCGCGTCGGCGCCGTAGCGGTCGAAGGCTTCACTGGCGTAGTGCTGGGCGGTGCTGCCGATATCGCCGCGCTTGCTGTCCAGGATCACCGGGATGTGCGGGTAGCGGAAACGCATGTGCATGATCAGCATGCGCAGCGCTTCCTCGGCGTGCGCGGAGGCGAAGTGCGCGATCTGCGGCTTGAAGGCGCAGGCGTATTCGGCGGTGGCGTCGACGATGTCGCGGCAGAAATCGAAGATCGCGTCGGGGTCGTTGACGAACCTCGCCGGGAATTTCGCCGGCTCGGGATCGAGGCCGACGCAGACCAGCGAATCGGCGTGGTCCCAGCGGTCGCGGAGTCGGTCGATGAAGCCTCGCATCGGTTCGGGCGTCTTCAGGGTCTGGGAGTCGGTCATGATTTCAAAGATGCCCGCTGTTCGTAAGGATGTCCGCTGCCTGATTCCGGTCCGATCGGGTGACCTGTGCCTCAGTTCGGGAAACCCGCCGTCGCCGCATGCGAAACGCCCGCCATGAAGGCGGGCGCAGGTCTCACTTCAGCGCCTTGAACCGCAGGCGGTGCGGCTTGGCGCCTTCTTCGCCGAGGCGACGCTTCTTGTCTTCCTCGTACTCGCGGTAGTTGCCCTGGAAGAACTCGACGTGCGAATCGCCTTCGAACGCGATGATGTGGGTCGCGATGCGGTCGAGGAACCAGCGGTCATGCGAGATCACGAAGGTGTTGCCCGGGAACTCCAGCAGCGCGTCTTCCAGCGCGCGCAGGGTTTCGATGTCGAGGTCGTTCGACGGTTCGTCCAGCAGCAGCACGTTGCCGCCCTGCAGCAGGGTCTTGGCCAGATGCAGGCGGCCGCGTTCGCCGCCCGACAGGGTGCCGACCTTCTTCTGCTGGTCCTGGCCCTTGAAGTTGAAGCGGCCGATGTAGGCGCGCGACTGGATCTCGATGCCGTTGATGTTGAGGATGTCGAGGCCGCCGGACACTTCCTGGAAGACGTTGTGGTCGCCTTCGAGTTTGTCGCGGCTCTGATCGACGTACGCCAGCTTCACGGTCTGGCCGGTGAGAATCTCGCCGGTGTCCGGCTTCTCCATGCCCATCAGCATCTTGAACAGCGTCGATTTGCCGGCGCCGTTGGGTCCGATGATGCCGACGATGGCGCCCGACGGCACCAGCATGCTGAAGTTGTCGATCAGCAGGCGGTCGCCGAAGCTTTTCGACACGTTCTTGAACTCGACCACCGAGTTGCCCAGGCGCTCGCCCGGCGGGATGAAGATTTCGTTGGTTTCATTGCGGCGCTGGTAGTCGACCGACTGCAGCTCTTCCAGGCGGGCCAGACGCGCCTTGCCCTTGGTGCGGCCGCCCTTGGCGTTCTGCCGCGACCATTCGAGTTCGCGCTGGATCGCTTTCTGGCGCGATTTTTCC
>JBKJTC010000256.1:0-3291 GCA_046590925.1 Lysobacteraceae bacterium
CGGCCGCTGGTCGCGATCCTCAACAATCTCGAATACGACCACGCCGATATCTTCCCGGACGTGGCCGCGATCCAGCGCCAGTTCCATCATCTGGTGCGCACCGTGCCCGGCCGCGGCCGCTTGATCGTCAACGGCGAGGATGCGCATCTGGCCGAAGTGTTGACGATGGGCTGCTGGACGCCGGTCGAACGTTTCGGCCTGCTGCGCGACGGCATGGCCGACGATGCTTTCGACTGGGGCGCGCGCCTGCTCCATAGCAAGACAGGCGCTGCCGACGGTAGCGCGTTCACCGTCTTCAAATCCGGCAAAGCGGTGGGTGATGTGCAGTGGCCGATGCTCGGTCTGCACAACGTGCTCAACGGCCTCGCGGCATTGGCGGCGTGCGCTGCCGTCGGTGTCGAGTTGTCCGTAGTGATCCCGTCGCTGGCCGAATTCCGCAGCATCAAGCGCCGCCTGGAATGCCTCGGCGAAGCGCAGGGCATCACTGTGTACGACGACTTCGCGCATCACCCCACCGCGATCCGCACCACGCTGGAAGGCCTGCGCGCGAAAGTCGGCGGCGCGCGCATCGTGGTCGCGATGGAGCCGCGCAGCAATTCGATGCGCCTCGGCGCGCATGCCGACGCGCTGGCGCCGTCGCTCGACATCGCCGACGCGGTGGTGTTCCTGCATCGTCCGGAACTGCCGTGGGACGCCGGCAAGGTCGTGTCCGCGATCCGCGGCGAGGCGCGCACCGCGGCGGATGCCGATGCGCTGATCGCGACGCTGCGCGACATCGCGCGCGCCGGCGACCACGTGGTGTTCATGTCCAACGGCGGTTTCGACGGCGCGCCGCGACGGTTTCTCGCGGCGCTGGGATGACGCCGCCATGAGCGACATGCTTTCGCATCAACTCCCCCTGTTCCCGCTCAGCACCGTGCTGGTGCCCGGCGCATCGCTGGGTCTGCGGATCTTCGAGGCGCGTTATCTCGACCTGGTGCGCGACTGCGCGCGCAGCGGCACCGGTTTCGGCGTCTGTCTGATTCTGGATGGCGGCGAAGCCGGCCAACCGGCGACGCCCGCGATGATCGGCACCGAGGCGCGGATCGAGGATTTCGGCGCCACGCCCGAAGGCCTGCTGACGATCAGCGCGCGCGGCGGACGCCGGTTCCGGGTGCGCGAGAGTCATGTCCGCGGCAACGGCCTGCGGGTGGCTGAGGTCGAATGGTGCGAGCCCGATCCCGACGACGAACTGCGCCCCGAACACGCGCTGCTCGGTACGCTGCTGCATCAGGTGGTGGAGCAGGTCGGCGGCGAATTCTCGAAAGCGCCGCCGTCGCGCTTCGACGATGCCGCCTGGGTGAGCTGGCGCCTGGCCGAACTGCTGCCGCTCGACAACCCGCAGCGGCTGGGTCTGCTGGAAGAAGACGACCCGCACGTGCGGCTGGATCGCGTGCTGAAGTGGATGCCCGAAGCGTAATCGGCCGCCGCTGTTCGTCATGTGTCCGCCAGCTGTTCGTAAGCCGTTCGTAGAGCGGAGCAAAGCTCCGCTGCTTCTCACCGGAAAAGGGCAGCGGAGCTTTGCTCCGCTCTACGTCATTTGTCTCGGGGAAAAGGGCAGCGGAGCTTTGCTGCGCTCTACATCACATCCCGCTCGACATCACATCGCTGTCCGCAGACGCAGGACTTTCAGGCCGCCGTCGGGATGCGGCGTTTCGGCATGCTCGATGCCGGCCGGCGCTTGCGTGGTCAAGGCCGCGCTCACCAGCGCATGCGCTTCGCCGTCGTCGGCTTCCGGCATCCACAGCCCGAAGGCGGGGATCGGCCGGGTATAACGCAAGGTCTGGGTGCTGCCTACCCACAGCGGCTCGCCTTGATCGAGCAGCGCGGGCGCGCGCCACAGCCGCAGGACGTGAATGATGCCGGGTCTGGCGCCGGGCCGGCGCAACAGCAGCGCCTCGGCTTCGGCATCCAGCGTCGCCGGCAGCACCGGCTGACGGGCTGGGCGGCGTTTGGGATCGAGCAGGCCCAGCGTCGTCACCCAGGTCGCCTGCGGCTGCACGGTCCAGCCGTGGGCTTCGAGCGTTGCGCGCACCGGCGCCAGCGGGCCGGCGATCTGCACGTCCAGAGGCCAGCGCCGGCTGGCGTCGCGCTCGTTGCGTCGCGCCGGCAGGGTGCCCCAGTCCGAACGCCACCAGTCGTCGGCTGCGAGCGTGCGTCCGGGTGGCGGCGGCGCGAACTGCGCCAGCACCCCGTCGATCGCCCGCGGCGCGTGCCACAGCGACGCGACCGCGAAGGTGACGAAGAACACGGTCGCCACCGGGCGCATCCAGAACGAGCGGCCGATGTGGCGGCGATAGGCGATGCCCAGCACCAGCAGCCACATGATCCCGAACAGCGCGCCGCCGACGGTGTCGCTGAGCCAGTGCGCGCCGAAATACAGGCGGGCGAAGCCGATCAGGGCCACCGCGGCACCGGAGACCAGATACGGCCAGACCCGCTGCCGGCCCGGCAGTTCGCGCGCGATCAGCACCGCGAAGAAGCCGAACACGATCGTCACCATCGTCACCGGGATCGACGGGAAGCCGAAGCCGCTGGCCGCGGTCGGCGGGCGCGGCATGTCCACCGACAGGCCGAGGAACGCCGTGAACACGAAGCCGAACGCCACCGCCGCCAGCCAGTGCAACGCCGCGGCGAAGCGTCGGCGCCACAGCAGCCAGGCCATCGTCAGCAACAGCGTGGGCAGCAGCACGGCGGTGTCGCCCAGCGAGGCGAGCGCGGCCATCAGCCGGTCCGCCAGCGGGTTGCGCAAGGCCGCCATTGCGGTCTGGACATGTACGTCCACCACCAGCGGGCCGCGCTTGGCCACCACCACGGCGAGCAGCGCGAACCAGCCCCAGCCGATCCCCAGCAGGCACATCGCCAACATCGCCAGCGATGCGGATTCCGGCCGGTTGTGCTGGATCAGCGGCGCGGCATACCGGCTCAACCGCGGATGCGCCCGGGTCCACTTCAGCGCGCGTGCCAGCAGGCGGTCGGCGTGGCCGGCGAACCAGCGATAGGTGTACAGCACCAGCGCCCACACCAGCGCAAGCACGGCGACCAGGGCCAGCAGCACCAGCGCCAGGCGGTCGGCCACCGCCGCCACCGCATCGTAGGACGCGCCGAATACCCAGCCCGGGGCCAGGAAGCACGCCGCCCACAGCAGCGCCGCGACCAAACTCGCCGGCATGTAGCGACGCAGCGGCATCCGCAGCATGCCCGCCACCGCCGGTACGAACGGCCGCACCGCGCCCACGAACCGGGCGATCA
>JBKJTC010000299.1:0-3412 GCA_046590925.1 Lysobacteraceae bacterium
AGGCGTTACCTGGCACCGTACCCTGTGGAGCCCGGACTTTCCTCGGCATCGGCATTCCGGAGAATGCGATGACGCGACTGCCTGGCCGACTCCGTCGCGGGCATTGTCGCACGGGAGCCGCTCGCGCAGGCCCGGTCGGATTTCGGCCATCGCATGCGACACCACGAAATAGCGGCGACTGTCATCACCAAACGCCTCCGGGTGGGTTAGGCTGGCCCCGCCGCAGATCGCGTTGTTCGATCCGGGGCGGGGCGGCAACGACAGGAGGTTTCGACGACCTCTTTCCGGACGTTTTCCGGGACAGGGGTTCCACCACAACCCATTCTCGTCGCAAGGATGTCCGGGTGCCTACTCTGGATGGCCGACTGAACCTTTTCGGATTCCCCTTCCCCGTACGCCGCATGGCCATCGCCCGCTTGCATGTTGCCAGCGCCCTGGCCGCATGCCTGCTGTCGGCCTGCCTCCCATTCGCATGCCTTGCGGCTCCGGAAGGCGACCAGCGCCATCCGCTGGAAGTGGAGGCCTTGACCCAGCCGCGACAGGTGCTGGAAAAGCTTCCCGCGGCGCGCGCCTCGCTGGCCAGAGGCGATCACGTCGGCGTCGCCAGACTGGCGCTGGCCGAAGCCAATGCCTGTCGGGTGATCGCGAACTGGCGCTGCCAACGCCGCGCCGGTTCGGCCGCGATTACCGCAGCCGACCGCAGCGGAAGCGTGTATCTGCAGGTCCGCGCGCGCATCGCGCTCGGGCGCGCGCTATCGCGGCTGGGCGATTTCAACAGCGCCGCCCGCATCCTGGCCGAAGCGCAGCAGAAGCTGGGCGACACGCCGCAGAACGTGCTGATGGCCGACATTTTGCTGGCCTACTCCTCCATCAGCGAGCGGCTGGGGAAGCTCGACGAATCCTATCGCTACGCCAAGGAAGGACTTGCCCACGCGCCCTCGGCCACCGACCCCGAGATGCGCCTGCGCCTGCTGCGCAACATGGCGCACATCGCGTCCGCCAGAGGGCGGCCGCTGGAGGCGCGCGAGCTGCTGAAGGAAACCCGCGGCCTGTTGCCGGCCAACCACGATCCTAAACTGACCGCCGAGATCCTGCTGGAAGAAGCCCGCAGCGCCCGCGCGCTGGGCGATGCCGCCACCGTGGAAGAGATGGGCCGCCGCATCGGCGCGATCGGCGACGATCTGAAAAATACGCAACTGCACGGTCTGGGCTACGAAACCGAAGCCCAGGCGCTGGAACTCCGTGGCGACGGTGCCGGGGCGTTCGCGCTGTATCAGAAGGCCCGTGGCGATTTCGCCGCCCTGAAACTGCAGCAGGACGAGTTGCGCGCCCTGCGCGCCATCGTCGATCTGCAGCTGAAGGGCACGCAGGCCGACGCGCTTCCGCAGTCGATCGCGCGACTCATCCAGTTGACCGACCAGGTGACCCGCACCGAACGCGAGTCCGCGGCCGCCGATTTCGAGGAGCGCCTGCGCTACGCCGAAAGCGACGCCGCGCTGGCCAGCGCGAACGCCAAGACCGAGAACGAACGCCTGCGCGCGATCGTCAGCGAAAACCGGCTCCGCTACACACTGATCGCGGGCATCCTCGCGCTGTGCATGCTCGGCGTGGCGGTGGCGCTGTATCTGCAGCAGCGCAGGCACGGCGCGATGATGCAGGCGCGCGGCCGCGAACTCGAGATCGCCGTCTCCACCGACTTCCTGACCTCGGTCCACAGCCGGCGCTACATCACCGACGCCGGCAACATCGCGGTGGCGCGCGCCATCGACAGCGGTATGAATCTCGCGGTCGCGGTGGTGGACATCGATTCGTTCAAACAGGTCAACGACCGCTTCGGGCACGACATCGGCGACGAAGTGCTCAAGGCCGTGGCCGATGCCATGCGCCACGCCTGTCGCGATTCCGACACCCTGGGCCGCTACGGCGGCGAGGAATTCGCGGTACTGCTGGAAGGCGTCGGCCGCGATCACGCGCTCGTGGCTGCGGAGCGCCTGCGCCAGGCGATCGCGGACGTGAAGCTGCCGTGCGGCGACGAGATCATCGCGCCCACCGCATCGGTCGGCGTTGCACGGCTGTCGCCCGGCGACACCCGCTTCGACCAGTTGCTGATCCGTGCGGACCGCGCGCTGTACCGGGCCAAGGCGCAGGGGCGCAATCGGGTGGTGATCGCCGATCAGGATGGGGAGCCGATCGGGTTGCCCGCCTCTGCCGGCGCGGCTTGACGCAGACGCGGCCAAATCTGCCGCGTAGAGCTAATGCCGGTCAGTTAAGGCGACTGAGTATGTTTGGCGATACGGTGATTTGGCCTCCTCCCCCGCACGCGGGGGAGGATCGAGGTGGGGGCGCGCGACATAAAGCGCAGAGCGCCCCCATCCCAGCCTTCCCCCGCACGCGGGGGAAGGAGAAAACGGCCGCATGTGACGGACAATTCGCGTTAACTGACTGGCATTACGCGTAGAGCGGCCTTCAGGCCGCTGCTTTAATGGCCCAGTGATGCTTCAGCGGCCTGAAGGCCGCTCTACAGGAATACAACGCTTTTTCCTATGGCTGCCATTGCAAGCGCTGTGCATTCAAACTGGCTCGGAAGCGCTTCCGTACAGTTCTTTCCTCGACGCCCCGGTGATCTCTGCCGCCAGTTTCGCAGCGGTCGACGGCGGCAGGTGTTCGATCAGCTTCGCGTAGACGCGGCGGCCCTGGACGAGTTTCGCTTCGGCGTCGTCGCCCACGCCCTGGATCAGCAGCACGAATTCGCCCTTGCGCTGATCGGGGTCGGCGGCGACGCGGGCGTGGAGTGTGCCGAGGGTACCGTCGAGCACGGTCTCGAACAGTTTGGTCAGTTCGCGGGCGATGGCGGCCGGACGCTCGGCGCCGATCACCGCCACGGCGTCGGCGAGCGTGTCCTCGATGCGGTGCGAGGACTCATAAAAAAGGAGTGTGCGCGGCTCGCTGGCGAGTTCGGCGAAGCGTTCGCGGCGGGCGCCGGCCTTGGCCGGAAGGAAGCCCTCGAAAGCGAAGCGGTCGCTGGGCAGGCCAGCGACGCTGAGCGCGGCGATCAGCGCGCTGGGGCCGGGGATCGGACTGACCCGGATGCCGGCGGCGCGGGCGGCCGCGACCAGCCGGAAACCGGGGTCGCTGACCAGCGGGGTGCCGGCGTCGGAGACCAGCGCCAGCGATTCCCCGGCCAGAAGCCGGGCGACGATGCGCTCGGCCAGGCCGGCCTCGTTGTGCTCGTGCAGGGCGATCAGGGTCTGCTCGACACCGTAGTGCGACAGCAGCTGGCGGGTGTGGCGGGTGTCCTCGGCGCAGATCGCGGCGACCGCGCGCAGGGTGTCGAGGGCGCGCGGGGAAAGGTCGCCGAGGTTGCCGATCGGTGTCGCAACGACGTGGAGAGTGCCTGCAGCGGTGGCGGTGG
>JBKJTC010000033.1:0-14247 GCA_046590925.1 Lysobacteraceae bacterium
AGCGCCAGGAAGTGGAAGACGGCGTCGGCGACTACTGGATCGACGAGAAGAGCAAACAGGTGCATCTGTCCGAAGCCGGTCAGGAGCACGCCGAGGATCTGCTGCGCCGCGCCGGCATCATCGATGCCGAAGACGGCCTGTACGCCGCGCACAACATCCACGTGGTCCATCACCTCAACGCCGCGATGCGCGCGCACGCGCTGTTCCAGCGCGACGTCGATTACATCGTGCGCGACGGCGAAGTGGTGATCGTCGACGAATTCACCGGCCGCACGCTGACCGGCCGTCGCTGGTCCGACGGCCTGCACCAGGCGGTCGAAGCGAAGGAAGGCGTGCCGGTGCAGCGCGAGAACCAGACGCTCGCCAGCATCACCTTCCAGAATCTGTTCCGCATGTACGGCAAGCTGGCGGGCATGACCGGCACCGCGGATACCGAAGCCTACGAATTCCAGAACATCTATTCGCTTGAAGTGGTGGTGATCCCGACCCATCGGGACATGGTGCGCAAGGATCATCCCGATGCCGTGTTCCTCAACAAGGCCGGAAAATTCCGCGCGGTGGCCAACGAGATCAAGCACGCGAACGGTCGCGCCCAGCCGGTGCTGGTCGGCACCACCTCGATCGAAGTGTCGGAAATGTTGTCCGAGCAGCTCAAGGCGGATGGCATCGTCCATGAAGTGCTCAACGCCAAGCAGCATGAGCGCGAAGCCCACATCATTGCCCAGGCCGGCCGCCCCCACGCGGTGACCATCGCCACCAACATGGCCGGTCGCGGTACCGACATCGTGCTCGGCGGTTCGCTGGAAGCCGAGATCGCCGCGCTCGAAGCCGAATCCGGCGCCGAATTGAGCGACGCCGAGCGCCAGCGCGTCAAAGCCGAATGGCAGCAGCGCCACGACGCCGTGAAAGCGAGCGGCGGTCTGCACATCGTCGGTACCGAGCGCCACGAATCGCGTCGTATCGACAACCAGCTGCGCGGCCGTTCCGGTCGTCAGGGCGATCCGGGGTCGTCGCGCTTCTATCTGTCGCTCGAAGACAATCTGATGCGCATCTTCGCCGCCGACTGGGTGCAGCGGATGATGGCGCGGATGGGACTGAAGGAAGACGACATCATCGAGAGCCCGCTGGTCAGCAAACAGATCGCCGGCGCGCAGCGCAAGGTCGAAGCGCACAACTTCGACATCCGCAAGAACCTGCTCGATTTCGACGACGTCAACAACGACCAGCGCAAGGTGATCTACCGCCAGCGCGACGAGCTGCTGGAAGCCGAGAGCATCAAGGACAACATCGACGGCATCCGCAACGACGTGATCGCCGATGTGGTCGATCGCTTCGTGCCGCCGAATTCGATCGACGAACAATGGGATCTGCAGGGTCTGGAATCCGAGCTGGCGAAAGAATTCAACCTGCAGTTGCCGGTGGCCGATCACGTGCGCGAGCAGAGCGAGATCGACGCCGAGGGCATCGCCAATTACGTGCAGGCCGCGGCGCGCAAGCTGTTCGACGACAAGGAGCAGGCGGTCGGCGGCGACACCATGCGCATGCTCGAAAAGCATCTGATGCTGACCGTGCTCGACCAGAGCTGGAAGGAACACCTCGGCCGCATGGACTATCTGCGCCAGGGCATCCATCTGCGCGGTTACGCGCAGAAGCAGCCGAAGCAGGAATACAAGAAAGAAGCATTCGAACTGTTCAGCGAAATGCTGGAGAAGGTCAAGCGCGAAGTGATCTCGCTGCTCGCGCGCGTGCGCATCCGCAGCGAAGAAGAGATCGCCCAAGCCGAAGCCGCCGAGCGCACGCGCGCCGAAGCGGTCGCGCGGCAGATGCAGTTCCAGCATGCGGACATGGGCGGCTACGGCGCGGACGAAGAAGCCGCGGACGTGGAACAGGATCCGTCCTCGATGCCCAAGGTCGGCCGCAACGATCCGTGTCCGTGTGGGTCGGGAAAGAAGTTCAAGCACTGCCACGGGCAACTGGCGTAAATCTACGATCGGGATAGGTAAGGAATCGCGAGAAAACAGGTGTCATCCCGAGCGCAGCGAGGGATCTGTTTCTGTTTTTAGGGTATCGGAAGAAAGCAGGTCCCTCGCTGCGCTCGGGATGACAGGACATGAACGATTCTCGATCTCCCGCTTCCGACCCTCATGTCGTCCACGTCGTCGCCGGCGTGATCAGCGACGCCCGCGGGCGAATCCTCCTGGCGCGCCGCACCGAAGGTCGCGACCTCGCCGGTCTGTGGGAATTCCCCGGCGGCAAGGTCGATCCGGGCGAAACGCCGGAACAGGCGCTGATCCGCGAGTTGCGCGAAGAACTCGATATCGACGCCCGCGTCGGCGAGCCGGTGATCGCGGTGCCGCAGCAGTATCCGCACAAGCGCCTGCGCCTCGACGTGCGCCGCATCGCCGCCTGGAGCGGCACACTCAAGGGCCTCGACGGCCAGGCGCTGGCCTGGGTGCCGGAGCACAAGCTCGCGAGCTATGCGATGCCGGATGCGGATCGCCCGGTGGTGGCCGCGCTGCGCGACCCGCCGCACTATCTGGTCACGCCCGAACCCGGCGACGACGATGCGCGCTGGCTGTCGACGCTGCGCAAGGCGCTGGATGCGGGGATGAGGCGCTTGCAGTTGCGCGCGTACGGAACGGAGCCTCTGCGCTGGCGTCGACTCGTCGAACGCGCCGCGAAGCATGCGCGCGATGCCGGCGCCGACGTGCTGGTCAACGGCGATATCGAACTTGCGACCGCATTCGGCATCGGCGTGCATCTGCGCGCCTCACAGTTGAATGCGCTCTCCGCGCGTCCGCTGTCGCGGCCGTTGCCGGTGATCGCGTCCTGCCATTCGCATGAGGAACTTGCGCGCGCGCAGGCGCTGGACTGCGATGCCGCCGTGCTCGGCCCGGTGCTGGCGACGCCTTCGCATCCGGGCCAGTCCGGCATCGGTTGGGAACGCTTCGTCGAGATGCGCGAACGCGTCGCGATTCCCATCTACGCCATCGGCGGCATGACCCGCGGCGATGTCGAACTCGCGCGCAGCCACGGTGCGCAGGGCATTGCGGCGATACGCGGGCTGTGGCCGTCGGCAGTTTGAGCGGCCCGCATCCGGGCGCGGCGATGGTCGCGCATGGCCAGGATCTCCGCCTTGTGCCCGGTACGGCACGCGCACACAATGCCGACGGGGGATCATGCCAGTGGGGATCGTTCCCGGCCGCTGACGTCGGCCGGGGATCGCGGCATCCGTCTCCCGCCGGTCGCGACGGCCATCGGGTCGCCGCGGAGGGCAGCTAAGGGTGGCCAAAGCACAGTACCGGCACGATGCCGGCCATACGCCGCGGCGCGCATCGACAACGACCACGGACAAGGAGCAAGTCATGACATCACGCAGAACGATTCTCAAGGCGACGCTGGCGGCGGGCGCCGCAGCGGTGTTTTCCGGCACGCTGGGCGGCTTGAGTGCCATCGCGCAGAGCACGCCGCGGCTGCGCCGCAGCCTGCACGGCATGGCGCTGGACGATCCGGACCTGTCCGCCTATCGCGATTTCGTCCGCATCATGTCGGCAAAGGATCAGAACGATCCGGTCAGCTGGCTGCAGTATTCGCTGATGCATGGGAAGTACGGCGGCAATTACCGTTACTGCCCGCATGGCGATTGGTATTTCCTGCCGTGGCATCGCGAATTCATGATGATGTACGAGAACGCGGTGATCGCGATCACCGGCAAGAATGATTTCGCCATGCCCTATTGGGATTGGAGCGTGGACCGGGTCATGCCCCAGGCTTTCACCGACCCTACCTATCAAGGCAAAACCAATCCGCTGTATGTGGCGGGGCGGACGTTGAACACATCGAACTGGCCTTTGAGCGACGCCTGGGTCTCGCAGGATGTGTTGGACAAGCGGGTCTACGTCGAGACCAATTTCCAGGTGTTCGGTACCAGCAGGAATCCGAGCCAGAACAGTCTCGATATGGGCTGGGTGATCCGTGGCGGTGGCTGGCAGGGGTTTCTGGAAGGCACGCCGCACAATCTGATCCACAATGCGATCGGCGGCTACATGCCCAGCGCGGGCTCGCCGCGCGACCCGATCTTCATGATGCATCACGGCAATATCGACCGCATCTGGGCGGTCTGGAACGCGCTCGGTCGCAGCAACACCGCGGACATGACGCCTTCGGACCGCAACCTGTGGCTCAACATGTATTTCAAGGATAACTACCTGTCTCCGACCGGGCAGGTCTATGGCGCGTACCCGCGCGATCTGCAGGACATCCGCGCGCTGGGTTACACCTATCCGGGCCTGCCGAAGCCGGACAACCTGCTGGCCGACCCCCAGCGCGACGCACGGCTGCTGTCGCTGCTCGCGGCGGGCAGCGCCGGCGACACGCTCGAGAATCTGCGCGTGCTGCCGATCGCCAACACCGAGGCCGCGACCCTGCGCGCACCGCTGGTCAAGAGCGTCCGCTTTTCCAGCGCGCTGCGGAGCCAGGTCGTCGAGCCCATCGAGACTTCCAGCGAAGCGGCGGAGGTGTTCGCGATCATCCGCGAGATGTCGGTGGGCCCGGACGTGGCGTCGGTGCGGGTGTTCGTCAACGCCGAGTCGCTGTCGCAGAGCACGCCGAACAGCGACCCGCATTTTGCCGGCGAAATCGGTTTCCTCTTGCATCCGGACGATGCCGGGGCGAACGGCGACCACAGCGGGCATGGCAAGGCGCCGCCGTCGGCCTTGATTGAGTTGACCGATACCGTGCGCGGCCTCGCCCGTCTCGGCCTGCTGAAGGGCGACAACATTTCGGTGCAGTTGCAGCCGGTGCTGCGCACCGGTGCGCGCGACAGTGCCGGGGCGAAGGTGGTGCCGGCGGTGGTCGAGATCGTGGTGGTCTGAGCGTCCGCCGATCGCGACAGGCATGCACCGAGTCGGCCTGCACTGGATGGGCTTGCACTGGATCGGCCTGCATTGAATAGGCCTGCACTGAATAGGCGCTGTCCGCCGGCCGGAGTCGCGAACTCCGGCTGGCGCATCGGGTCGATGATGATGGATGCGCGCGAGCGCATGTCAGGAGTTCCAGATGTCGCGTTCCGTCCCGATCCTGTTCGTCGCCGTGGTCGTACTGGCTGCGTGTGCGGTCGGTTGCGCCGGCCCCGCGGTATCGGGCACCCGTGCATCCGGCAAGGCTGTGCGCGATGCGGTGCTGCCTGTGCGGCTGTGCCTTCCGCTCGATGTGGCCACTGTCGCGGCCCTGTCCCGCGGCGACACCCGGCTGGCGCTTGAGCTGCGTAACCGCCGGCCGTCCGACCGCTACAGCGCGCCGTTCGTGTTGTCGCTGCTGCAACCCGACGGCAGCCGCCGGCAGGTGCACGGCTTCGGCATGCAGCCGGACGTGCGCGATGGCGCGGGCGCGGCGCCGCAGCGGTTTCTGGTCGATCTGCGCGAGGCGCGATTGGCGCCGAATGCGCGTGGCGAAGTGTGTTTCGAACTCGCGCGCGAGGCCGTTGCCGGCGCGGTGCCACAGGCCGCACCGCGGATGGATGTGACACTGGAGTGGCGATCCGTGGTCGCGCCTGCGCCCTGATCGGACCCGGATGACGGGATGAGCAAAGGCCGCCCGGTGGCGGCCTTATTTTTTCGAATCCTACGCATCGAACGATACGCATCGAACGATACGCGTCGAACCATGCGCATCGGGCGCAAGGGCGGAACCGGATGAAGACCGGCCCACCCGAGTGCGTCACTTGCCTTCGTTCAACAGATTCTGCTCCCAAAACAGAACGCTCGCCGCACCGAAATAATCGTTGTTGCTCTTCTTGCGGAAGCCGTGGCCTTCGTCGGTGTACAGCAGGTGCCACACCGGTTGGCCGTTGGCGCGCACCGCTTTCACGATCTGCTCGGCTTCGGTCCACGGCACCCGCGGATCGTTCTTGCCTTGGGCGACGAACAGCTTCGCCTTGATCCTGCCGGCGTTGTTCAACGGCGAGATGCGCTCGAAGATGTCCGCCATCTTCGGATCGCGCTCGTCGCCGTATTCCACGCGGCGCAGATCGCGGCGGTAGCTCTCGGTGTTCTTCAGGAACGTACCGAAATGCGAGATGCCGACCACGTCGATGCCGGCGCGGATGCGGTCGCTGTAATGCACCAGCGACGCCACCACCATGTGGCCGCCATAGCTGCCGCCCACCACGCCGACGCGCGACGCGTCGAGTTCCGGCTGCTGCGCGATCCAGTCGAGCAGGGCGCCGATGTCCTTCACCGAATCCTCGCGCTTTTCTGCATTATCCAGCGACAGATAGGTCTTGCCGTAGCCGGTGGAGCCGCGCACGTTCGGCACCAGCATCGCCACGCCCATTTCGTTCGCCATGAATTGCGCGGTGGGATTGAAGGTCGGCAGCGATTGGCCTTCCGGTCCGCCGTGGATGTTGATCACCACCGGCAGCTTGCGGCCCGCAGGCACGTTCGCCGGACGGTAGTAGAACGCCGGGATGGTGCGTCGGCTTTTGCCTTGATTGCCGCCGTCGACGCTGTCGAAGGTCGGATAACGCACCAGCGTCGGCGCGACGAACTTCGACGCATCCAGTACACCGACTTCGCTCTGCGTCCAGCGCGTGAGCGATGTCTTAGCCAGATCGATCACGAACACGTCGCTGGGCGAGGTCGCGCTGTTCAGCGTCAGCGCCAGGCGCGCGCCGTCGGGCGAGAACGCGCCTGAGCCGAACACGCCGATCGGCAGCGCGGGCAGCCTGATTTCGCGGTGCGACGGCAGCGACAGCACGCGCAGCCGGCTGATGCCGTCTTCGTTGGTGGCGTAGGCCAGATGCTTGCCGTCGTCGGACAGGCTGAAGCCGGCGACATCCCATGGAATCTTCGCGCTGAGCACCGTGAGCTTGCCGCTGGCCGGATCGTGATGGCGCAGGGTCTGGAATTCCTGGGCCACGCCGTCCAGCGGTTCGTCGGAGACGAAATACACAGACTTGCCGTCGTGCGCGTAGGCGAAATCGCCGAACGCGGCCTTGCCGCCATCGACCGGGAACATCTTCACCGCGCCGGTGGCCAGATCGACTTCGCCCGGATACGACTCGGCGGCGGACACGCCTTTCATCACCAGCAGCGTCTTGCCATCGGGCGAGAAATCCAGCGCCCGCCAGCTGCCGCCGGTGGTGACCACGGGCCGGGCCTGGCCGCTGGCGATGTCGCGCACCCACACGTCGGTGTCGGTGCCGTTGCGCGCGGTGCTGCGATACGCCAGCAGCTTGCCGTCGCGCGAGAACAGGCCGCCGGAATTCTGCGTGCGCTTGCCGTCCGTCAGCAGGGTCACGCTGCGGCCGGCGTTGTCGAACCAGTACAACTGCGAAAATTCGTCGCCGCCCTTGTCCTTCGAGAACACGAAACCGTCCTGCGCAGACGGTGTCGGCGCGGGCGAGATGCCGCCCAGCGGTTCGGGATAGAACGTCAGCTGTTCGCGCATGCCCAGCGGTTGGCAGACGCGGTGCGCCTGATTGGTTTCGGCGAAGCGGGTGCTGATGAGCAGGCAGCCGCTCTTCGTCCAGCCGGCGACACCGGCGCCGCGGGTGTTCTGATAGCGGCTGAGGCGGTCAATGAGGTCCTGCGGAATCGCCGGGATGTTTTCGCTGATGCGGTTTCCGAGCTCTTCCCGGACGATATTGGTATCCGGTGCGTTCTGCGCAAAGACGAGCTGGGTGCAAGCGATGCCGAACAGTGCGGCGGCTAGTGTGCGGCGGGCCAACATGGGCAGTGCTCTCGCTGAAGGACAGCATTCGAGCATAACGGCTGTCACCGCATTGCGACGTAGCCGAAAGTCACGGTCTGTGGCGTTGGCGGCCTCGCAGCCCCATGCCGCCGATCGTGGCCGATGGTGCCAAATGACCCGCGGGCGTCTGCGACATCCTTGCCGCAGACGCGTGATTCCAAAGCGGAGGCACCGCGTTGCCTTGGCATCTACTGTCAGAAAGGCAGCCCGTACTGATTGACCCGAACCCCGATATGCCCGCCATCAAGCTCAATGTTGCGGGCGATGATCGCGACATTATTGGGGCCGCCGATGACATGCATCGTGCCCCGCGTGATTTCGTTCGTGCTGAAGGGCAGCGATGCGATCGTTGTAAGTTTTCCATGCCTATTGGTTTGCCACACGCTTTGCACACGAGTGCGATAATAGGCGGGATAACCGACGACGATCAGCTCGCCTTCGCTGGACAGTGCGTGGCCTTGTGGAACGATCTCTTGCAATGCATCGAAGACCTGCGTATTCGGCCAGAGCGGGCTATGCAGATCGAATCGGGTCACCGTATCCGCCCCTCCGGCGGCATGCTTGTTCGAGGTGCGGCTGACGATCGCGAGCGCGCGATCGTTGACCAGGAACGCCACGGTCGCATTCAAGTTCGGAACCATCAGCGACTGCCACTGACTGCTGAATCCATGATTGTGGATGAGTTCGCGCAATCCGCTGTTGTGCTCGACAAGCGCGAATGCTTCGCCTAGAGCATTGATGGCCGAATGGGTGAGTCGCGTGCTGTGTAGGATCCCCCGCGTCGACAGCGTGGTCCATTGCCCGGTCGATGAAGCGAATCGTTCCAGAATCAGCTCAGTTGTGCCGAAACTGTTCCAGCAGGCTTTGACGTGGAGGACCGTTTCGTTCTCATGTTGCAGCATGCGCAATGTCGAAGAGGTCATCACTTGACCCGGGTGCGGGCATGCCGGAACGACCGAAAGCACGTCGACAATGCCGTTGCTTGTCACGCGGAACACACCGATTTCATCGCTGGATGGGCTGCTCAGCCTGCCGACCAACAGCGCCATGTCCTCATTGAGGATACTGGCGTCCAGCAGTTTCACTTCGCTGGGCAACGTGGTTTGCCAGACGATCTGCGAACCGTAGCGCGACCGCATTTCAAGCCGTGTTTCATCGCCGTTGAATCCGGAGGTCTCAAAGCAGTCGAGGCGCTGGCCTGATTTTGCATAGACACCGCATTGTGATGTGCGATTGACCTGCGACAACCCCCAGGTCCACGGTACCTGCCGCTGTGCACTCACCGTGTACAGGTGTGCGAGCTCGTAGCTACTGCTCCACAGACGTCTGTTGAATGCCTGCAGATGCACGAAACCCAGTTCATCCACGGCCACGGTGCGTGATGCCGGGAGTTCGTTGAACATTGTCGGAGAAAAGAATTGCTGCTGCCAGTCATTGGCATGCGCGCCGAACGAACAGGCGATTAGAGCGGAGCAGAAGAAGCGCTTGAGCATGATGTCTCCAAGGGGTGGATAGGGCAGGCTGCGGATACCGCGCGTTAGGGGGCTGTTGAACAACAGCCTGCCAATGCAGCGATGGATGGCAACTCGAAAAAACGTAAAGAGCCCGCCCCAATGAAGATGAGGAAGTGCGCTTTTTCAACAACCTGCCAGAGCAGAAGCGGCAAATCCCGATGAAGAGGATCATGGCTCTTCCGGGTTTACGTGTGTTTTTCAAGGCGAAGACAGCGGCCATTCGCTCCGATGCCGGCGTATTCTCGCTGTTTTCATGGTTTGGGACCAGACGCAGCGGGGGCTGGCGGCTTTTGGTACCAGAGGCGTGCGCGGACTGTCGCCGCTATTTCGACGCGCCAAGCCGCAAGGCTCGCAATCCTGCCTGGGCTGTAGCCCTACGTTTTATGCTCGGGCTTTCCAGCGATATCGGCATTCCGCAGTAGGCCGGATTTTCGCGTGCGGCAAAGTATTCGAAGAGGTGTGGCCCGTCGGAAAGTCCGCTGAATCATCCCGCTAACAGTTCGAGAATGCCGCAGGCGATTTTCTGGTTCTTCGTGGACAATCGGCGTGCGCATTCCAGGATCCTGCATTCGAACTCTGTCTGCGCGAAATCGAGCATGTCGATCATTGGGTCGAACTCGCCGCCGGTGGGGCGCATCGACCCGCGGCCGGTCGCCAGCCATTCGAAATACACGCCGGTGAGCGTGGCGATCTGTTCGAGGTGATGGACGCTGGGCGAGGTGCCGTTCGGCTGCTCCCATTGCGCCACCGCGCTGCGGTGGACGCCGACCTTCGCGGCCAATGACGTCTGGGTGAGATTCGCCAGCCGCCTTGCCCGCAGGATCCTTGTCGACATCGTGTACATGGGGCCTCCGTGGAGGCGGAAGTAGAGCATGGCTGTTCGATACAGCACAACTCTCCGCTGGCGATTGCGTGCTAGCGTCCCGGCTGCACCTTGCGCTGCAACAGCTCCCGCATTTCGGTCTTGTCGTGGTCGTCCAGCCCGACTTCGCGCTGCTTCGCCTGCAGTTCGTCGATGCGCTGGTGCAGGGTCTGTTTTTCCAGTTGTCCCATCGCGTCGAGGAATTCGTCGCGCCACAGCGCTTCTTCGCCAGGCATGCTCTGCGAAGCGAGCTTCTGCAGTGCGGCGATTTCTTCGCGTTCCGCGAAATGTTCGAGCACGCCGCCGGTGGTGATGTCCGGACGCTCGCGCACCAGCGCCACCAGTTCGGTCAGCAGCGGCACGCCGGGCTGGCGCAGGAGATTGAAGGTGCAGGGCGGCTCCAGCGCCAGCGCCAGCGACGGCTGTTGCAACAGCAGCGCGATCGCGCTGCGTACAAGGCTGCGTTTCTGCGTCTGCGCGGGTTGCGGGCGCGTGCGCGCGGGCTGCACCGCAGCGGATGCATTCGCGCGCGCGCCGACGCCGGTGAGTTCGGTCAGGCGCTGACGCATGAGATCGCCGAAAGCGCCGTCGGGAATCTGCGCCAGCAGCGGCTTCGCGCGCTCGGCCAGCCGCGCCTTGCCGTCGAGCGTGCCGAGATTCACATCCTTCGCCAGCTCATCGAAGAAGAACGTCGACAGCGGCGTCGCGTCGCGCAGGCGCACGTCGAAACCGGCGTGGCCTTCGCTGCGCACCAGCGTGTCCGGATCCTCGCCGTCGGGCAGGAACAGGAAGAACGCCTGGCGCCCGTCCTTCATCCGCGGCAAGACCGATTCCATCGCCTTGCTCGCGGCGCGGCGGCCGGCGGCGTCGCCGTCGAAACAGAAATACACGTCGGGCGCGTTTCGGAACAGCAGTTCGGCGTGATCGGGCGTGGTCGCGGTGCCCAGCGTCGCCACCGCCTGGGCGATGCCGTGCTGGAACAGCGCGATGACGTCCATGTAGCCTTCGACCACGATCAGCCGTGCGATCTTCTGGTTCGATTGCCGCACCTGCCACAGGCCGTACAGTTCGCGGCCCTTGTGGAACAATGGAGTCTCGGGCGAATTGAGATATTTCGGCGAATCTTCCGGATCCAGCACGCGGCCGCCGAACGCGATGGTGCGCCCGCGGCGGTCGTGGATCGGGAACATCACCCGGTCGCGGAATTTGTCGTAAACATGGCCCTTGTCGTTCTTCGAGAGCAGACCGACACGCTCCAGCAGCGCCATCCGCCGCGGGTCGGTGCCCAGCGCATCGCGCAGCGCCGAAAACCCGTCGGGCGCATAGCCGAGGCCGAACTGGCTGCGGATCGTGTCGTCGACGCCGCGGCGGTCGAAATACCCGCGCGCCTTGTCGCTGATCGTCAGCTGTTTCTGGAAGAATTTGCTCGCCGATTCCAGCGCCGCGTACTGATCGACGCTGTCCGGCGTGGCGTTGCGCTGCTGGGTGTCGCGCGGCACTTCCATGCCGACGCGCTTGGCGAGTTCGTCCACCGCATCGAGGAATTCGAGACGGTCGTAATTCATCAGGAAGCTGATCGCGGTGCCGTGCGCGCCGCAGCCGAAGCAGTGATAGAACTGTTTGGTCGGCGACACCGTGAACGACGCCGGGCGCTCGTCGTGGAACGGGCAGCGCGACGAATATTCCTTGCCCTGGCGCTTCAACGGCACCCGCGATCCGACCAGCTCGACAATGTCTGTGCGAGCGAGCAGGTCGTCGATGAAAGCGTCGGGGATGCGGGCCATGTCAGCTGCGGATCAGGCGTTCGAGGAGGAGGGTCTGCAGATCGCGGCGGGCATCGAGGACCGCCACCACGGCGACGCGCCCGGCTTCGACCGTGTAGATGAGACGCCAGGGCCGTTCGATCAATTCGCGATACTGATGTACGCCGATCTCGCGCAGCTCCGGAACCGTGCGGCCGCGCGGTGTGAGCGTGCCCAGGGATTCGGCGCGCGCTTCGAGGCTGTCGATGACCGCTGGGGCGGTGGCGGGATTTTCGGCGGCGATGTGGGACAGGATCGACGCCAGATCCTGCAGCGCCGTGGGTGTCCAGTAGACGGCGTGATCGCTCATGCGTCGGGTGCGAAACGCTCGCGCAGCTTGGCGAAGACCTCTTCCTGCGGGATCAGTCGTCCCGCGGCGATATCCGCCTCGCCCTGCGCCAGCAGTTTCAGCATCAACAGCGCCTGCTGCTGGCGCTGGAAGGTCTCGTAACTCTGCACCACGGCGCTGGCGCGACCGTTCTGGGTCAGCACCACGGCGTCGGATTCTTCCTGCAGCCGCTTGAGCCATTGGCTGGCGTCGGATTTGAAATCGCTGAGGCTGATGATGGGGTCGCTCATGAGGCCGTCTCCGCGGACTGAATTCGGTCCGAGTATAGCAAGGTGTCCGGCGGTAAGCCGCCCCGGCAAAGTGCCGGGGCGCTGTGGAAACCGGTGTTCAGTCCCTGAAATAGTGGTCGCGTTCCGACCCCTCATATCGTCCGCCGCGGAGGCAGCAATACCTTGAACCTCCGGGTGGAGCCGCATGGGCAGGGATCGTTGCGGCCGAGTTTTTCGAGCAGTTCCTTGTCGCCGTTGACGACGCGGTGGCCGCGTTTTACATGGGTTTCGGACGGGAAGCCCTTGCGGCGCTTGCGCGTGACCTCAACGGCGGGTGCGGCATCGAAACCACACGCTGTGGCGGTTCTTGGGTTTCATGGGACACCTCCTGAAGACGGCCCGGGACGGGCCGGTAAAACATCAATCCGATGTTTGCGACTGTGCGGCCAACGCCCGCAGCGCATCGCCGCTGACCCGCTGCACGGTCCATTCGTCCATGCCGGCAGCGCCGAGGCTGCGGTAGAAGTCGATGGCCGGCGTGTTCCAGTCCAGCACCGACCACTCGAAGCGGCCGCAGTCGCGTTCGACCGCGATCCGCGCCAGCCGCACCATCAGCCCCTTGCCCAGGCCGTGGCCGCGGAAGGCCGGGCGCACGAACAGGTCTTCGAGATACAGGCCCGGCTTGCCGATGAAGGTCGAGAAATTGTGGAAGAACAAAGCGAAACCAGCGGCGGTGCCGTCGACTTCGGCGATCAGCACCTCGGCGCGCGGACGTTCGCCGAACAGTTGCATGGCGAGGCCAGCCTCGTCGACGACGACTTCATGCGACAGCCGTTCGTACTCGCCCAGCTCGCGGATGAAGGCGAGGATCAGCCCGGCGTCGGCGGGGACGGCCGGGCGGATGGCAATGACGGGCTGCGCGGCCATGCGGACGTCTCCGGCCCGTTCAGCCGGCAAGACGCTGCTTGATCAGCTTGGAGACCTCGCCCATGTCGGCCTGACCGGCGAGCTTCGGCTTGACCGCGCCCATGACCTTGCCCATGTCGGCCGGGCTGCTCGCTCCAATCTCGGCGATGACGGCATCGATCACTGCCAGCACTTCGGCTTCGCCGAGCTTGGCCGGCAGGTACTGCTCGATGATCGCCATTTCGGCGCGCTCGATCACGGCCAGATCCTCGCGATTGGCGGCTTCGAACTGGCTCACCGAGTCCTTGCGCTGTTTCATCATCTTTTCGAGGATCGCCAGCACCTGAGTGTCGTCCACCTCGACGCGCTCATCCACTTCCTTCTGCTTGATCGCGGCGTTCATCAGGCGAATGGTGCCCAGACGCTCTTTCTCGCCGGCCTTCATGGCGGCTTTCATGTCGTCGGTCAGGCGTTGCTTGAGGCTCATGGCGGGGCTCCGGGTGACGCGGCCCGCGGAAAACGGGGCCGAAAGGATAGGGGGTCGGAAAGACCGTAAACACAAGAATCCGGCAACGCAGAGCTCGGCCGGCTTCCACTTTCACTGCAAACCGCGACCGTGAGGCCGCGCAGGAATCGGGCTTGACTGTCCGGTCGAGCCGGCTCAGTACAGACGCTGACGCTTGGTGGCGTCGCGCGAACTGCGGCGGGCCTGGCGCTTGACCGCGGCGGCGGCCTTCCGCTTACGTTCCTGGGTCGGCTTTTCGTAGAACTCGCGCTTGCGGACTTCGGCGAGGACGCCGGCTTTCTCGCAGGTGCGCTTGAAGCGACGCAGGGCAAACTCGAAGGGCTCGTT
>JBKJTC010000240.1:0-6956 GCA_046590925.1 Lysobacteraceae bacterium
AGGGAGGTATCCATCTTCGCCCGCTCCTCCTGTTTCGTCTGGTCCGCCAGCGCCTCCAGGTAATAGTTCTCCACGATCAGCCGTTGCACCCGCTTGGGCCAACCCAGCATCCAGCGATTCGCGATCTCGCGCGCCGTCTGCGACGACAACGCCAGCAGTTTCGCGCGCACCTCGGGCGGATAGGCGTTCGGTTTGACCAGTTCCTGCATCTTGAGTCTCCTCCTCGTTCGCGACGGCCGTCGCATCGGGTTCCAAAGCGCGCGACGGCGCATCGTTATTTTGCGCCGCCCGAGCGACGGGCGAAAGCGCCGGGGCGTCCACGGTCACGGCTTGATCGATCAGAACATCCGCCCAAATGCGGTTGGCGCTCTTGGACAGGTTTACGATGCCGCCGTCCACCGCATAGCGGGCTCCGTATCGGCCACCGCTGTTCACCGCGCCGGCCTGCTCGAATGCTTTGCGCAATGTCCGCATCGCATCGTCCACTTCAGTGACATGCTTGAATGTCGCGGGAAACTCCACGCGCCCCGCTCGGCCGGACTGGACCCGCGCAACCAGCCCGTCCACGAAGTCCATCAGGATCGCTTCATTGTTCGCTTGCGCAGTCGCCTCGGCCTCCGTGCGGGGTGTATTCGAGGCCGTCGCCGGCTCGCTGATGGCGGATGCGTCCAGCACCGTGGCCGCAGGCCCCGCCGATGGCGTGGACGGTTCCGCCGCCGCGACCTTCGTCCATCGCTCCGTCCACGGCACTTGCCGGCGATGCTCGATCTTGCCTTTGTGATTGACCGTGATGGTCGTGTCGCCATCCAGCCGCACCCACGGAAATCCGCCCTTGGAGAACACGACTCCTTGCACGACTTCTGGTTCATCGCGCAGCAAAGCGCGCGAAGTCGCCTCGACGCGATCTCCGATGGCCTGCCCAGCAGCCGCCAGCACGTCCATTCGGCGCTGGCTGTTCGTGGTGTTCAACTGGTCAGCCAGTTGCTGCAGGACCGGTTGCAGACGGCGGTATTCCTCCGTTGATCGATACGCCTGCAGGCCACCGAAGGCGCGCGACCGCTGATCGGCCCACTGCTTGGCTTCGGCGTAATTCTTGAATGCCGGGAACTCTCGCAACGGAACGCGCTGCTCGGCTTCGCGCTCTGCGCGACGTTCGGCGTCGCGCGCCTGCTCGGTTGCACGGTCGGTGCCGGCCCAGCGATAGATCGCATCCTCGGTCGCCGTGCGGCCACGCGGCAGCGTCACGCCCGTCGCTGCCGCGAATACCGCACGACTCGCCGAATTCATTTTCGCATCGCCCAGGTTTCGCTTCACCAGTCCCGGCGCGTCGCGCTGTTCGATCAATTCGATGACCTCGTTCGCACCACGCTCGTAGCTCGCCACCTCTGCGTCGCTGAGGTTGGGGTATTTGCGGCGCATGGTCTCGACGAACACTCTGCGCAGCGCCGGCCGATCCAGTGCCGCAGCGTCAGCCGGGGTCTCCTCTATCGGCGCGGCGTTCTCGGCGACCGGCGCGGGATCGACGGACGGCTCCGCGACCGCTTCGGCTGTCGTCGGCACGGACTGCGCGTCGGTCAGCATCCGGCGATGCAGGTTGCCGCCCGACATCGGGTGGCCCGCAGCATCGAACAAGGGCAGGTAGTCGCGGTCGCTCTCCAGGTCCGAGCGGCGGACGCGCACCTTGGTGTTACCGCGCTTCTCGCGAAACCCCATCAATGCCTCGCCGTCGGGTGTCGTGATCTTGAGCGCGACACCTTTGGGTGCCTGTGTTTTTGTGAGCGTCGCAGGCTGCGCCTTCGGTGGCGCCAAGGCGCGCGGCGCAGTGGGTGTCAGCTGCGGCAGTGCCGTATTCGGCATCGCGCCTGGATGGCGCGCACGCGCGGCATTCACATCCGGCGTGAGGCCCAATGCCGCACGCCCCTGCGTCAACGCCACATCGCCGCGGACTGCGGCATCGCGCTGCGCGGAGGGGATCGCCACACCCTCCGGCGTCACCGTCACCACCGACTCGGGCAGCGCCAGCAAGGGCCGATACGGTGCGGCTTCATTGCCCGTGTTCGGCACGGCCCCCGGATGCTGCATGCGCGCCGCGTTCACATCCGGCGTGAGACCCATCGCTTCGCGTTGACGCACCAGTCCCGCATCCGCGCGCAATGCGGTATCGCGCTGGCCCGGCGTTGTCGCCACGCCCTCCGGCGTGACGGTCATCACCGGAGCCGGTAACGCCAAGGTCGGTCGATATGCCTGTGTAGGGGCCGCCGCACCTGCGGTTTGCCGGTCGCTTGCCAGCGTACCCATCGCTTCCATGAACGCGGCATCACCCTGTACCTCGGGCCGGTCTCGGATCGCAGCGATCCCGCCGAAAACGCCGCCACCCAGGCCACCAGCCGCCGCGCTGTCGAAATACGCCGTCAGCGCATCGGCATCGGTCAACGACTGCTGTCCGGCGAAGCGGGTCGCACCCTCCTGCACCGCTTCGGTCGTGCCTTCACTGATCGCATTGCGTGCAAAGCCGGCCGCGACCCGATCCTTCAACGCCTCGCCGCGCACGCCGCGCAGCAGGGTATCGGCTAGCAAGGCATCGCCGAAGGTCTCAGCGGCACCGTAAATCGCACCACCGGCCAGTACACGTCCGACATCGACCTTGGGGCCACCATCCTGCTCGGTCGCAAAGGCGGCATTGTAGGACTCGCCCAGGCCGCGCGCGGTCGCAGCCGTCGCCAGCGCACCGGTCGCGCCGAGTGAGCGCATCGTCTCGCGCGCCAGTTGCTCGCGCATCAGTTCGAGGCCTTCGCGCTTGGCGACGGCTTGCGGCGCACCCTTGGCGACTTGCTTGGCGACGTAATCGGCCGCCATATTCGCGATTTGCGCCTGAACTTCCTCACGCACGAGCTTCTTGCCGAACAGACCGCCGACCGCACCGCCGATGGTGCCGGGGCCGGGCGCCGCGCCGCTGCCAGCAGCCGCACCGGCCACCGAAAACGCGAGGGATTCGACCACGCTCGGCAGCATCTGGCCGAGATTGAATTGCGCCCAATCGGCGAGATTGCCGAGCGTGCTGGTGATGCCGTCGCCGGTCTCCCACGCGCCGCTCAGGCTGTCGCTCGGGCGCGCGTCTTGCGACTGACGACCCAGCAACCCCTGTGCGCGCAGCGCCCAATCGCCTGCCGTCTCGTCCGCACCGACGAGATTGGCGCCGAGTGCGCCCAAGCCGTACAGCGCGGCTTGCGTTCCCGGCCAATAGGTTTGCATGCCGCGTTTGAAATCGCCCGCATCGGTCGGCGTCGGCACGTCGGCGACGAACTGACTCGTCCACTGCGCCGGATCTTCGCCATGCTGCTGCGCGAGCCAGGGCAGGATCACGTTCGCGTAATCGGCGTGAATCCGCTGGCGCAACTCGGGTGCGGCCGTATCCCAGCCACGACGGGATTTGACGGTCTCCCAGCGCAGGTCCGGCAGCGACGCCGGATCAGGTGCAGGGGAAGGCGTGGCGGCAGATGGCACGGGCGCGAGTGCATCGAGGGCGCGCGCGGTCAGCGCCGGATCGACGAAAGCCGATCCAAACGGGTTGTAGGCGTCAGTCATAGGGATCAGGGTGTGGGGAGTGAGCGCCGCAGCTGTTGCAGATCGAGATCGATCGAGTACGGCGGTTCGGGAGGAGGCGCGAGCAGCGGCGGCAACGGCGCGGCGGTCGGCATGAAGGCAGGGATTGAGCGCATGGCTTGCGCGGGATCGGCAGCTGGGGCCGGCAGCATCGGCGGCAACACCGGGCGGTACTGCGGCTGTGCGGGCTGCGCGGTCAACGCTGCGGCAAGCGGCGCATAGGGCGGCTGGAAGCGCTGACCGGGCTTGCGCTGCAAAGCATTGTCGATAAAAGCCTCGGAGCGTTTCGGCTGCGCGTAGGGCGACGACGGCAGGCTCGCCCAGGTGCGGCCATCCTTGCGGATTGCGCTGGCATAGTCGCCGCGCAGCACGTCGTCCAGCGATCCGCTGCGCCGCATCAGTTCCAGCGCCCCCAGATCCTGCGCACGCGGCGAGAAGTCGGTCAGCTTGAGCTTGCCCGCGACATCGTTCCAAGTGGGTTCGAGAAACTGGTACTTGCCAGCGGCGGTCGTGGTGTTGGTCTTGCCATCGGTCTGCTTGAAACGACGCGCGATACCCGGATGGCGCGCGAGATCGGCCATCGTGCTGCCGCCGAACGCGACCCGATACGGATCGGCGTGTTGCGCCGTGCCTTCGGCCTGCGCGATCACGTCGAGGTAACGTCGGACATTCGGGTTGTCGAGGAGTAGCGTCAGATCCTGATTCATGGGCGGTACGCCCGATAAGCGTTGTCGGCCTGCATCGCGCCGGTCGCGCGCTTGAGCTGATCGGTCGCAGCACGCAATTGCACCTGCTGCGTTTGCAACTGGTCATCCATCTGTGCGAGTTCATCGAGCATGCGCTGTCGCGCCTTTTGCAGCGCTTGTCGTTCCGGACCGCCACCGGGACCGCGCCGCACCAGATCGAGATCCAGTTGCTTCAGGTCGGCATACAACTGCGAGCGTTCCGCCGCGAGTTGCTGTATGCCCTGAAGCGTCTGTGCGGAGGTGGCGCGGGCGCGTTCGAGCGCGTCGGCTGGGGAGGCTGTGGTCGATGCCGTGGTCGGCGCTTTCGGAGCGTCGTGCGCTGTCCGGACGGGCGGGCTGATGCCACTGGCGGCAGCGTAGCCGCCCGTGCTGCGCGGCTGCCCCGCCGCTTCGGCCACCATCGGCGGCAATCCTCCAGCCGTCGCGCCTGCACCGGCTCCAACAAGATCAAGACCATACCGCTGCGCCAGTTGTTCAAGCTGCATCCGGCTCTCCGGTGTCGCCATCGGGTCGGCCGCAGCCTTCAGCAGTTCCAGCCGCAACGCATTGCGCGCCTTCACATCCTCCTTCGCCAGTTCCGCCTGCTGCTCGTACCGCTTCAGCATCGCAGCCTGTGCTGCCTGCGTCTGTGCCGCCCCATAAGCCTGCAACGGCGTCCCAGGCTGTGCCGTGCGCGATTGCAGCACCACGGCCGCCTCCTGCGCACTCAGCGGCATCGAAGGCCGCCCCTGCGCGTCGACCAACACCAGCTTGCCGTCCGGCTGCTGCGTTAGCCTGCCGAGTCCGAGGCGTTGCAGTTCGGCATCCGCCGCGCCGACTTCGCCGGTCAACAATCGATCAATCACCTGTCCGACTTGGGTCGCGGCATACGGCGCAGCTGCGCTAGCCTGCGCAGATAGGGCGGCTGGCGACTGTGCCAGCACGCCCTGGATCGCAGTTTCTCGCTGCTGTGGATCGACCACGCCATAGGTCGCAGCCCCCGCACGCAGTTGCGCGGCCGGCGATTGCAGCTTGTCGTCCATCACCGTGCGGCGGGCGGCGGCGTTGTCGGGCGAATACGCCCACTGCGATTCCTGCAACGCCAGCCCGTTCTGGCTGGCATTGAGACTGTAGGCAGTACGTTGGGCATCTTCCTGATCTGGCAGCAGCCGGGTCTGCATGCCCGCGAGCTTCGTCTGGTATTCGTTGCCGGACTGCATCCGGTTCAATTCCGACGGGTACAACTGGAACACGCGGTCGCGGGCGAAGCCATCCGCGAAGGCGGCGTTGTTGGTAGCGGTCTGTTGGGCGACGGCGCGGTCCAGCGCCGATTGCCAGTTCGAGGCGTGCGCGTTCGCACGCTCCAGGATCGCGAGCGGGTCGTATGTAGGCATCTGGGTGGGTTATGCGTAGGGGGCGGAGCGGTCGGCGAATCCGCGGGCATCGCGCAGGTTGAGCATTGAGCCGTCGTCGCCCATGGGATCGGCATCGGACATACCGCGCGACAGCATCGCGGTCCCCATGCCGAAGGATTGCAGGCTGTTGGTGCGCGACTGCTGGAGCAGGTAGCCGGAGAACCGTCCGAAGCTCGCCTGCAACGCGCCGTAGTAGCCGCTCATGCCGCTCATCAATGCTTCATTGGCGCCGCCGATGGCGGCCGTCGCCGCGCGCATGTCGCCGGTTGCGCTGGCTTGCAGGCTGCGGCCGATGTTGAACATCTGCAGCTTCCGGTTGAACTGCACGTCATCGCGACGCCAGGCCTGCAACTCCTCGTAGCGCCACGCATGGTTCACGGCATCGACCTCGGTGCGCGCCCACTCGGTATGTATCTCGCGCAGCATGTTCGCATTGGCCCCGACGCAGTAGCGTGACAGACGGCGGTTCAGACCAGTGATCGCCTTGCCGAATGCCCGCGACGCATCGTTACGGGCACGCCCCATGTGCAGCTCGTATTGCGGCACATAGCGCGGATCGGCAGCGACCTGGGCCATGGTCGTATCTTCAACCGGGGCGAAAATGGTGGTGTAACGGCAATACTCCTTCTCGGCCATCACCAGCTGACGATTGGCGAGCGCGGCCTGATCGTTGGCGATGGAGCGGATCAGGTCGCGCTGTTTGGAAGCGACGTAGTTGTCGATAGCGATCTGGATCGCAATCTGGCCTATAGCCTTCACGCCCACGCTGTCGAGCTGCTGCTTGTAGGCCAGTTCTGCAAGGTAGCGGTCGCGGCCGGCGGCCGGGTTCGGCGTAACGTGCAGGGTTGGCTGGGCGAGATAGGCCATCAGCGCGCCGAGACCGGCACCGACGATGGCGCTCGTCACCTTGCTGTTGCCGTCCGGGTCGCCCGGTACGACCTCGGTATTGCCGGTGTCGCAGTTGAAGCGCGGCAGCGTCTGCCCGAAACCGGCATAGTCGTCGTCCTCCAACATCCAGCCGAGCAGACCGCCGATACCGGCGCCGGCAAGAATCGTTCCCCAGGAGATCGTTCCCGGCTGCATGGTCGGCAGGCTGGGGTTGTAGACGATCTGCCGGATCTGCTGATTGATGTCCTGCCGTTGGTTGGACTCGGCATTGATCCAGGCGTTGACGGCCGACGTGTTGTCGTTCTGGACGAGATTGCGATGCTGG
>JBKJTC010000205.1:0-16037 GCA_046590925.1 Lysobacteraceae bacterium
CATCGGCGAAACCATGAAGGTCACGTTCCTGTTCCTCGGCGCCGTGGTCTATCTGGTGCCGATGGTGCGCGACGCCATCCAGGCGGTGCCGCAGAGCTACTGGACCGGCGCGCGCGATCTCGGCGCCACGCCGTGGGAATGCATCCGTCATGCGGTGGTGCCCATCGCGATGCCGCGCATCGCCGACGCCATCATCGTCAGCGTCTCGGTGATGTGGACCTACATCACCGTCGCCGAATACGTGAACGCCAAGGTCGGTCTGGGCCAGCTGATCCAGAACGCGCGTCGCTTCAGCGCCATGGACCAGGTGTTCGCCGGCATCGCGGTGATCATCGCGCTGGCGCTGATCACCTATCAATTGATGCGTGCGGTCAAGGCCCGCCTGTACCCGTGGGAGACGCAGGCATGACCGCCGCCGGAGTGAACAATGCCCCCGCGCCCGCGACGCCCGCGGTTATCGCCCTCGATCGCATCGTCCAGGAATATCCGCGCCCCGAGGGCGGCGTGAACCGCGTCGTCGACGACCTCAGCCTGCGTTTCACCGGCCCCAGCATCAACATGCTGCTCGGCCCGTCGGGCTGCGGCAAAAGCACGCTGCTGTACATGATGGGCGGCGTGCGCCCGCAGAACACCAACATGCCCACCAGCGGCGCCATCACCATCGACGGCGCGCCCTGCACCGACGCCCATGACGATGCGGTGATGGTGTTCCAGCGCTACGCCAACCGTCCCGATCTCAGCGTCTACGACAACGTGGCGTTCCCGTTCCGGCTGAAACTGTGGCGCGACCGCATTGCGTCCGGCGAGCGTCACGACAAGGTCATGCACATGCTCGAAGCCGTGGGCCTGGCCGACAAGGCCAAGCTGCATCCGAGTCAGCTGTCCGGCGGCCAGAACCAGCGCATCGCGCTGGCGCGCTCGCTGATGCTGCGTCCGCGCATCCTGCTGATGGACGAACCCTTCGGCGCGCTCGATGCACAGACCCGTGAGGAGATGCAGAAGCTGCTGGTCAAGCTGTATCACGAATATCCGTGCCTGATCGTGTTCGTCACCCACGACGTGACCGAGGCGCTGTTGCTTGGCGATCGCGTGGTGGTGCTGTCGACGCAGCCGGCGCGCATCGCCGACGACTTCGAGATCGCCACACCCAAGCCGCGCGACAGCGGCTGGCTGCGCATGCCCGAAGCGGCTGCGCTGGAGCAGCGCATTCTCAGCCGCCTGCATCAGGCGGCGGGCAAGGGCAACGTGCGCGTGACGGTCTGATGCGACGGAATCGACCGGCATGAAACAGGCCCCGAAACCCGTGAGTTATCTGCGCGCCTGGCTCACCAGCCAGACCAATATGATGACCGTGCTCGGCGGCGGTCTGGTGGCGACCATTGCGTCGATCCCCGCGGGCGGCGTCGGCGCGCTCGGCGCGCTGGTGGTGCTGGGCGCGGTGCAGGTGCTGGCCGCGCTGGTCATTCCCGATCTGTCCACGTTCCGCAGCAAGGTCGACCGCAGCGCGCGCCGTGCCGCTATCGATCAACGGCGCGCGCAGTTGCAGCACGAGTTGTTCCAGCTCCACGGCGGGCTGGAGCGCGTGTCCGGCATGGCGATGTGGCAGAAATACCAGGCCGTGGTCGAACGCGCGACGGTGCTGTACCGCATCGCAGGCGAAGCGCAAAGCCAGCTGTCCTACGACGACGCCGAGCGCGTCGACAAGGCGTCGGTCGATTATCTGGCGCTGTGGCTGGCCGAGGCGACGATCAAGGACCGGCTGCGCAGCGGCGAGGAAGCCACGGTTGACCGCCGCCTGCGCGAAGCGGAACAAGCCCTGGCCGACGTCGATGCGTCCGATCCGCGCTACCGTCATCTGAAAATGGCGCGCGACGATTATCTCGCGATCAAGCTGCGCCACGACGGCCTGGTCGCGCGTCGGATGTCGATCGAGGCGGCGTTGGTGTCGCTGCCCGATCAGGTCGAAGAGATCTACCAGATGGTCGTCGCCAGCCCGTATTCCAGCGTGCTCGGTTCCAAACTCGGCGAGTCGCTGTCGCGGCTGCAGCTGGAAGAGGACATCGAGCTGGAGCTGTCGCAGAACGACCTCGACAGCCACTATTTCCAGGCCGGCGCGGCCACCGCCAACAAACACGCCAAGGCCGCGAAACAATCCGCCCGTACGCAATGATGACCGCGGCAATGATGACCGCGGCAATGATCATCGCGCGATGATTCAATCGACGATTCAATTTTCCAGGAGACCCTCATGAGCCTCAATCTTTTCACCCGCCTCGGCAATCTCGTCCGCGGATTCATGTCGCTGTTCGTCAGCGGCATCGAACAGCAGCATCCGGAGATCGCCTACGAAAACGCGATCAACACCATGATCGAGAAGTACAACAAGCTCAAGAACGCCACCGCCGGGCTGATCCGCCTGCGCGAGGACGCCGCCGACCGCCTGCAGAAAGCGCAGGCGCAGCAGCACGAACTGAGCGCCATGCTGGAACAGGCAATGGCCGAAGGCCAGGACGACATCGCGGTCGAGCTGATCGAACGCAAGGACGCGGTCGACGCGGAAATCGCCTCGCTGCAGGCCGAGATGGAAGCTGCGGAAAAAGACGTCAGCACCGCCAAAACCGCGCTGACCGAAGTCAAGGCCGAGATCGCCAAGCTCAAGACCGAGAAGGACCGCATGCTCGCCAAGATGCAGAGTGCGCAGGCGCGGACCCGGATCAACGACCAGCTCGAAGGCTTGTCGGTGGATGCCGAACTGCGCGCGCTGGAGAACGTCCGTACCGGCATCAAGGACACCATCGCCAAGGCCAAACTGGGCGACGAGCTGCGCGAGTCCGATCTGGACGTGCGCCTGAAGTCGCTGCGCACCAACAGCAGCAAGGCCAGCGCGCGCAACAAGCTGGAAGCGCTGAAGAAGGAGCGTGCGGGTCAGGCCGGCGCGGATCGGACGATCTGATTATTCCGCTGTCATCCCGAGCGCAGCGAGGGACCTGCTTCTTTTACGCATCGTAAAAACAGGTCCCTCACCGGCTTCGCCGGATTCGGGATGACAGGATTGTTGCGTCGCCCACATCGCTGATCGAATCCACGGACACACCATGACCACCCTCAACAGCGTCGCACTTCCACCCTGGGCCGACGAACTCAAGCGCCGCTATCTGGCCGGCGAGGCGGGGCTGTTCGTGGTCCACGGCAACGTCCACGATGCCATCGCCCACGACGGCAAGCTGCTGCCGTTCGTCGAATTCCTGCACACCGTGGTGCTGGCGGCCAAGCCGCAGCGCTACGAACTCGCACTGCGCCACGCCGGCATCAAACAACACGGCGTCAATGGCAAGGTGCTGGAACTCGGCGAAACCCTGCTCGAAAATATCGGTCACCTGGAAACGCGGATGCGCGCCGGCGACGGCGTGGCGCTGGTGCTGCCGCATGCCGGCGATCTGGTGCCGAACGCGGAAACCACCTTCCTCAGCACCGACGAGCGCGGCCTGCTGGAGATCCTCCACGACTGGTCGCTCAGCGGCCTGCTGCTGCAGCGCAACCACATCGTCGTGCTGATCTGCGCGTCGCTGTCGGAACTGCATCCCTCGCCCAATACCAACCCGCGCATCGCCGCGATCGAAGTGCCGTTTCCCGATGAGGCCGCGCGCGCGCGTCTCGTCGCGCAGTCCGCGCCGCACATGTCGCCGGCGCAGCAGGCGCTGGTCGCCAAGCACACCGCGGGTCTGCGCTTGCTGGAGATCGACAGCATCGTCGCCGAGCGTCCCGCCGCCGGCCTGTCTGACGAAGAGCGCAAAGCACTCGCGCTGCAACTGCTGGGCGATGCGCCCGATGCGAAGCAACGCGCCGAGATGTACGCGGGCGTGACCGCGGGCAAGACCCGCGAGGAAATCGCGTTCCTGATCCTGGGCCGCGCGACTACGCCAGCCGAACAGAAGGACGACCCGGTCGACGCGATGCTGCGCATCATCAACACCCGCAAGCGCGAGATCATCCAGCGCTCCTGCGGCGATCTCATCGAGTTCCTCGATCCGAGCTACGGCCTGGATGCGGTCGGCGGTTACGACCAGATCAAGCAGGAGCTGATGAAGATCGCGGCGACCATCAAGACCGGCGACCGCCGGCTCGCGCCGATGGGTCTGCTCGCGGTCGGCCCGATGGGTGTGGGCAAGACCTTCGTCATCAAGGCGTTTTTGAAGGAAGCCGGATTGCCGGGCGTGGTGCTGAAGAATTTCCGCTCGAAGTGGGTGGGTTCGACCGAATCCAACCTCGAACGCGTGCTCAAGATCATCCGCGCGATGAGCCCCATCGCGCTGGTCATCGACGAGGGCGACCGCAGCTTCGGCAGCGGCGAGGGCGGCGGCGAGACCGACGGCGGCACGTCTTCGCGGGTCATCGCACGGATCAAGGACTTCATGTCCGACACCGACAACCGCGGCCACGTGCTGACGATCCTGATGACCAATCGCCCGGACAAGCTCGACGTCGACATCAAGCGCCCGGGCCGACTCGATCGCAAGATTCCGTTCTTCTACGCCGACAACGGCGCCGACCGCATGCACGTGGTGCGCGCGATCCTCAAGCGCGGCGGCGCGCCGCTGCCGGCCGATGCCGATGCCGCGCTGATCGAAGCGCTGGATCCGCTGGATGGCTATTCCAATGCCGACCTGGAAGCCATCGCGCTGCTGGCGCTCGATCTGGCGCGCGAAGACGCCGTCATGGCGGAAAGCAGCGGCGGCAACGTCGTCGGCAACGGCCTGACCGCGGACCATCTGCGCCGCGCCATCGACGATTTCATCCCGCCGCAGCACACCGACACCATCCAGCTGATGGAACTGCTGGCGGTGCAGGAATCCTCGCGCCGCAGTCTGCTGCCGGAGCGCTTCGCGAAGCTCGCGCCGTCCGAGGTGTCGCAGTTGATCGCGGAGTTGAAGCGCCGTTTGCGCCTGTAAGACATGGCTTTCGTAGAGCGGACGTCAGTCCGCTGTTCTTCTGCAGAGAATCCTGTAGCGGGCTGAAGCCCGCTCTACGGGAAAAATTTCACGTCACGCCGCGCCATCGCCTATTTGCAGGAGCGGCTTCGGATGCGAAAGCAGCGGACTGACGTCCGCTCTACGAGAACGTGTCTCACTGGCGCTCACGCCACTTCGAACAACCCGGCGGCGCCTTGGCCGCCGCCGATACACATCGTCACGACCACGAACTTCACGCCGCGCCGTTTCCCTTCGATCAGCGCATGCCCGACCAAGCGCGCGCCTGACACGCCATACGGGTGACCGACCGCGATCGCGCCGCCGTTGACGTTCAACCGCTCCATCGGGATGCCCAGCGTATCCGCGCAGTACAGCACCTGCACCGCGAACGCTTCGTTGAGTTCCCACAGCCCGATGTCGTTGACGCCGAGCCCCGCGCGCTTCAGCAGTTTCGGCACCGCGAACACCGGGCCGATGCCCATTTCGTCCGGCTCGCAGCCGGCCACAGCGAAGCCGCGGAAGATGCCCAGCGGCCGCAGGCCGCGCTGTTCGGCCAGCGTCGCGCTCATCACCACCGCCGCCGAGCTGCCGTCGGAAAACTGACTCGCATTTCCGGCGGTGATCACCCCGCCGGGCGTCGCCGGGCGGATGCCGCGCACCGCTTCGATGGTGGTGTCCGCGCGGATGCCTTCGTCGGCGCCGATGGTGACTTCGCGGCTCGATAATTGTCCCGACGCCTTGTCGGCGACGCCCATCGTCACCGTCATCGGCACGATCTCGTCGTCGAATTTCCCGGCCGCCTGCGCGGCAGCGGCGGCGAGCTGGCTGCGCACGCCGTATTCGTCCTGGCGTTCTTTCGGAATGTCGTAGCGACTCGCCACCTGCTCGGCGGTCTGCAGCATGTTCCAGTACAGCTCGGGCTTGTGCGCCATCAGCCACGGATCGCTGAGCATGGTCTGGTTCATCACGCCCTGCACGCAGGAAATGCTTTCCACGCCGCCGGCAACGAAGACATCGCCCTCACCGGCGATGATCCGCTGCGCTGCGGTCGCGATGGTCTGCAGGCCGCTGGAACAAAAGCGATTGATGGTCATGCCCGGCACGCTGACCGGGCAGCCGGCGCGCAGCGCGATCTGTCGCGCGATGTTCACGCCGGTCGCGCCTTCGGGGTTGGCGCAGCCCATCAGCACGTCCTCGACTTCCGCCGGGTCGATGCCGGCGCGCGCGATCGCGTGCTGCACGCTGTGCGCGCCGAGCGTGGCGCCGTGGGTCATGTTGAAAGCGCCCTTCCAGCTTTTCGCCAGAGCGGTGCGCGCGGTAGAGACGATGACGGCGTCGGTCATGGTGGATTCCTTGGTCGAATGTGATGCGTAATGGCGGAGGCGTGTAGCGATCAGGTGAAGGTCTTGCCGTCAGCGGCCAGCGCGGTCAGCAGCGGCGCGGGTTCCCATGCGCCGGCCTGACGGTTGTCGCGATCGGCGTCGGCGTAGCGGCGCATCGCGCGCACCACGTTGAACGCGCCTACCTCGCCTGCGTAGCGCATCGGCCCGCCGCGGAACGGCGGGAAGCCATATCCGTAGAGGTACACTATGTCGATATCGCCGGCCTTGGCGGCGATGCCTTCTTCGAGGATCTTCGCGCCTTCATTCACCAGCGCGTAAACCAGACGTTCGACGATTTCCGCGTCGCCGATCTTCCGCCGCGCGATGCCCGCGGTCTTCGAGTGCTCGACGATCAGCGCATCGACGACCGCGCTGGGATGCGCCTTGCGGTCGCCGGGCTTGTAGTCGTACCAGCCCGCGCCGGTCTTCTGCCCGAAGCGGCCCTGTTCGCACAGCCGGTCGGCCACCGCCGAATACGTGAGTTCCGGCTGTTCGACGTAGCGGCGCTTGCGTATCGCCCAGCCGATGTCGTTGCCGGCCAGATCGCTCATCCGGAACGGGCCCATCATGAAACCGAAACGTTCGGCCGCGGCATCGACCTGCGCCGGCAGCGCGCCTTCTTCCAGCAGGAACATCGCCTGGCGGCTGTACTGCTCGATCATCCGGTTGCCGATGAAGCCGTCGCACACGCCGGACACCACCGCGGTCTTGCGGATCTTCTTCGCCACCGACATCGCCGTCGCCAGCACGTCCTTCGCGGTGGCCTTGCCGCGCACCACTTCCAGCAGCTTCATCACGTGCGCCGGGCTGAAGAAGTGCAGGCCGATCACGTCCTGCGGGCGCTTCGTGAACGATGCGATTTTGTCGAGATCGAGCGTCGACGTGTTCGACGCCAGGATCGCGCCGGGCTTGGCGACCGCGTCCAACTGTTCGAATACCGCCTGCTTGACGCCCATCTCCTCGAACACCGCTTCGATGATCAGGTCGCAGTCGGCAAGGTCGGCGTAGTCCAGCGTTGGCTGCAGCAGCGCCATCCGCGCTTCGAATTTGGCTTCGCTCAGACTGCCCTTGCGCACATTGCTTTCGTAGTTCTTGCGGATCGTGGCGATGCCGCGATCCAGCGCCTCCTGCTTCGTTTCCAGAATCGCCACCGGCAAGCCGGCATTGAGGAAATTCATCGCGATGCCGCCGCCCATCATGCCGGCGCCGATCACGCCGACCTTGCGCACCTCGCGCTGCGGGGTGTCGTCGGGCACGTCGGCGATCTTCGAGGCCGCGCGTTCGGCGAAGAACGCATGCCGCAGCGCGCGCGACTCCGGCGACATCATCAGCGCCGCGAACGTATCGCGCTCGAATTTCATCCCGTCGTCGAAACGCTTGCGCGCGGCGGCTTCCACGCAGTCCACGCAGCGCTGCGCGGCGGGATAGTCCTTCGCCATCGCGCCGACGGTGGTGCGGGTGAACAGCACGAACCCTTCGACATTCGCATGCGCGACGCGGCGGTCGCGCATGCGCGGATGCGGGCCGGTGTCTGCGGCACGTTCGCGCGCGAACTGTTTCGCGGCTGTCAGCAGATCGCCGTCGATGATGCGGTCGAACAGAACCTGCCCCGGAATCGCCGCCAACGCTTCGCTGGCGACCGGGTTGCCGGAGACGATCATGTTCATCGCCGGCTCCAGGCCGATCGCGCGCGGCAGCCGCTGGGTGCCGCCGGCCCCGGGCACCAGCCCGAGTTTCACTTCGGGCAGCGCGACCTGGGTGCCGGGCGATGCCAGCCGGTAATGACAGCCCAGCGCCAGTTCCAGGCCGCCGCCCATGCACACGCCGTGGATCGCGACCACCACCGGCTTGGGGCTGGCCTCGAAGGCCGAGATCACCGACAGCAGATTCGGTTCCTGCATGGCTGCGGGTTTGCCGAATTCGCGGATGTCGGCCCCGCCGGTGAAGGATTTGCCGGCGCCGTTGATCACCACCGCAAGCACGGCGGGATCGGCCAGCGCCTGGTCCAGCCCCGCGACCAGCGCGCGGCGCGTCTCGTAGCCGAGGCCGTTGACCGGCGGGTTGTCGAGTGTCAGTACCGCGACGCCATCGTCCACCGCGTATCGGGTCGTCATCGCTTGCTCCTGGAAGTGTGGTTGGAAGTTGGATTCGAAGGTCTGGAAGCGCGTCGCGGCGCGACGCGCCCCGACAGCAGCAATTCGATCGCCAGCCCGGCGTCGGCGACATCCACCTGCCGGTCGCTGGTCGCCTCGGCGTAGATGAAGGATTCGCAGAGCCGCACGATCAGATAGGCGAGGGTGTCCACCGCCAGCGGCGGCACCAGCGCGCCGCGGTCGGCCTCGTACTGCAGCAGCGCGCGCACGCGCTCGATCGCGCGGCCCTGCACCGGGCCGAGTTTCGAGGTGAGCAGGCGCACCGCGTATTCGGGATCGCTGCGCACGAAGCGCCGCAGCGGTTCGAAGTCGACGAGTGCGCGGACTGCGGCTTCGCAGATTGCCGCCACCCGCTGAGCGCCACGGCCGCTCTGCCGGGCGGCGGTCGTGGTCATCAGCTCGTCGCACAGCGCCCAGAGAATCTCGCTCAGCAGCAGCTCGCGGCTGCCGACCCAGCGGAAAGCGGTGGCGCGGCCGATATTCAGACGCGCGGCCAGCGAGCCGATGTCGATGCGCTCGCCGGCCAGCCAGTCCCGCCTCGCCAGCTGGTACAGATCCAGAGGGGTGGCTTTGGCTGGCGGCGCATCTCGCAGCGCCCGGGCGAGACGGGTGGGCGTCTTCGGGCTGGCGTTGCGGGCGGGGCTGCGGGTCGGCATGGCCGGAGTGTAGACATTCCTGGGATTTGACGCCAGATGAGTCGTAATGCTCAAATGACTCATCGCTAAAAATTCACCTGATCAGCGCCGACACTCATTTGGCTGCAATCACTCCCTCCCTTTCGCCCTAGGCGAAGGGGAGGGTCGGGGAGGGGTTCGCCGGGCGCCGGTGTTGCCCGGGTTCTGAAGCAACCCCCTCCCAGCCTCCCCCTACGCTACGCGCAAGGGGAGGAGCAGATCGTCGCTTACGGTGGTTCGACGCTGATCCGGAAGACCTATCAACCTCAGGATGTTGCCAGCCCATGAACGCGAGTCCGTTGACCAACCGCCGCAACCTCGACTTCATGCTGTACGAACTGCTGGGCGCGGACCGCCTCTGCGAATATCCGCGCTTCGCCGAGCACAGCCGCGACACCTTCGGCGCGGCGCTGGACCTGGCGCACCAGATCGCGCTGGAGAAATTCCTGCCGCACAACCGCAAGTCCGATCTGCACGAACCGCATATGGTCGATGGCAAGGTCGAACTGATCCCCGAGATCGGCGAAGCGGTGCAGGCCTACAACGACGCCGGCTTCGCCGCCGCGCTGGCCGACTACGAGGCCGGCGGCATGCAGCTGCCGTTCGTGATCGCGCAGGCCTGCGATTCGATGTTCTCGGCCGCCAACCCCGGCACGATCGCTTATCCCGCGCTGGCGCGCGGCGTTTCCAATCTACTGGAGACGTATGGCACTGCGGAGCAGAAGCGCCTGTACAAGCAGCCGATCATCGAAGGCCGCTATTTCGGCACGATGTGTCTCTCGGAGCCGCATGCGGGTTCGTCATTGGCGGACATCAGGACCACCGCCGAACCGCAGGCCGACGGCAGCTACCGGCTCACCGGCGCGAAGATGTGGATCTCCGCCGGCGACCACGAACTCGGCGAAAACATCATCCATCTGGTGCTGGCGAAAATCGTCGGCGCGCCGGCCGGCGTGCGCGGCATCAGCCTGTTCATCGTGCCGCGCTGGAAGGTCAACGCGGACGGCAGCCGCGGCGCGCGCAACGACGTGCGCCTCGCCGGTCTCAATCACAAGATGGGCCAGCGCGGCAGCGTCAACACCTTCCTGAAATTCGGCGAAGCCGGCGACTGCGATGCGTTCCTCGTCGGCCAACCGCACCAGGGCCTCGTCACCATGTTCCACATGATGAACGAGGAGCGCATCGGCGTCGGCATGGGCGCGGTGCTGCAGGGCGTCGCCGGTTATCTGTATTCGCTGCAGTACGCGAAGGAGCGCAGGCAGGGCCGGCATCCCGACCAGAAGGATCCGAACGCGCCGCCGGTCGCGATCATCGAACACGCCGACGTGCGCCGCATGCTGCTGCAACAGAAGGTGTACGTGGAAGGCGCCGAAGCGCTGGGCTACTACGCATCGATGCTGGTCGACCACGCGCGCGATCCCGACGAAGCCGTGCGGCGCGACAGCCATCTGCTGCTGGAACTGCTGACTCCTATCGTCAAGGCATGGGGTTCGGATTATTCGCTCAAGGCCAACGAACTCGCGGTGCAGGTGCTCGGCGGTTACGGCTTCACCCGCGAATATCCGGTCGAACAGAACTATCGCGACAATCGCATCAACCCGATCCACGAAGGCACCAACGGCATCCAGGCGCTCGATCTGCTGGGCCGTAAGGCGATGATGCACGACGGCGGCGCGCTGAAACTGCTGATGGCGAAAATCGCGCAGGCGTGCATCGAAGCCGGCGCGGACGACACGCTGAAACCGCTCGCCGATCAGTTGGCCATCGCGGCTAAACACGCCATCGACGCCACCCGCGCGGCGGGCAAGCGCATGGCCGAAGGCGACGTACGCCTCGCGCTGGCCAACGCGTCGCACTACATGACGGTGCTGGGCCATCTCGCGATCGGCTGGGTGTGGCTGCAGCAGGCCACCATCGCGCAAAAACGGTTGCCGGACGCCACCGGCGACGACCGCGATTTCTACGCCGGCAAACTGCAGGCCTGCCGCTTCTTCTTCGCCACCGAACTGCCGCTGGTCGAACACGCCGCGCGCCTCGTGCGCGATGCGGAGCCCAGCGCGTTCGAGATGCAGACCGAATGGTTCTGATGCCATCTGCGGCATGGGGCGGATACTCGCCCGTGCCAGGACCGGGTTTCCCCGCGCCGACATCGCGAAGAGCAAATCCCCCGTAGCCCCCTTTTTCAAAGGGGGCGAAGCCTGTGCCTGGTCGTGGACGGTGCTGGTCGAGGAGCGCCGCGCGATGGTGTACGCCCAAAGCAGTCCGCCTAAAGCATCCAGCCAAAGCGGTGCGCGCTGCGCAATGCCCACTATGAGTACACGCCGTCCGCGCTTATCCCCCCTTTGAAAAAGGGGGGCAGGGGGGATTTGCCGTTGCCTTTGACCCACCTGCTGCAAGTCGTCAATGTCCGACGCGGCGGAGAAGCGATGGCGATGCCTTGCCGCGTGGGTTCACCCTGGTGCTCGCCCTGCATCCCTCGCCCTGCATCCGATGAGCGCGCGCCCATGAGCACTGTCATCAAACTGGCATACATCCGGTATTGAATGTCCGACAGAACGCCATCGAATGTATTCGCAACGCCGATGTCCAAGCTCCCCAACCGCACCGTGACCACCACATTCCGCACCCAGCCCGGGGTGCGCGATGCATTGGAACTCGCGGCGGGGCTGGAAAACCGCAGCATGTCGAACCTGATCGAGCGTCTGGCGATCGAATACTGCCGCGGCAAAGGCATTCCGATCCGTGGCCTGGACGACGACCCGGCGGCCCGCCGCGGGTCGTCGGAAACCGCTTGATGCTTGAACTGCAGGGGAACCGTCGATGAAGAAATTTCTGGGGCCGGCGCTGGCGCTGCTGTTGCTGGTCGGCGTGGTGGTTGGCATCGTGTTCTCCGCCCGCGACAAGCAGGCCGGTGCCGGTGGAGGGCAGGACGCAGCGAATGCCGCAGCAGGCAGCGCTCCCACAGCTGCCGGTAAAACCACCGTCCGCATCCTCACCGGTTCGGAGAAGCTCGATTTCCTTCGCGATCCGGAACTGGCGAAGGCGCTGGATGCGGAAGGTATCGTGCTGGACGTGCAGAAAGCCGGTTCGCGCGAGATCGCGAGCCATCCAGACCTCAAGACATTCGATGTCGCTTATCCGGCGGGCGTGGCCGCTGCGCAGAAGATCGCGACCGCCACGGGCTCGCGCCGGATGAGCAACAGTTTCTACACGCCCATGGCGGTCGCGAGCTGGAAGCAACTGCTGCCGCCGCTGGAGGCCAACGGCATCGTCCGCAGGCAGGGCGGCGCTTACTACATCGCCGACATGCACAAACTCGTCGCGATGATGGAGCAGGGCGCGCGCTGGAAGGATCTGCAGCCCAACCCGGCGTATGCGGTCAGCAAATCGGTGCTGATCGGCAGTACCGATGTGCGCACCAGCAATTCGGCTGCGATGTACCTTGCCCTGGTCAGCTATGTCGCCAACGGCGACAACGTCGTCGACAGCGATGCCGCCGCCGATCAGGTCGTGGATCGTCTGCTGGGGCTGTTCTCGAAGCAGGGCTATCAGGAATCCAGTTCGTCCGGGCCGTTCGAGGACTACGTCACGATGAAGCTGGGCAAAAGCCCGCTGGTCATGGTCTACGAACAGCAGTTCCTGCAGTACGCGTTCCGGCAGACGAGCATCGATCCGGACATGGTGCTGTTGTATCCGCAGCCCACGGTGTTGACCAAACACACCATCGTCGCCTTGACCGACAAGGGCGCGCGCTTCGCCGACGTGTTCGAGCGCAACCCGGAGGTCCGGAAGATCGCCAGCCGCTACGGATTCCGGGGCAGCGACAACGCCGCGCTGTTCGCCGAAGCCAAGGCCCGCAAGATCGAGATGCCGCAATCGCTGCTCGATGTGGTCGATCCGCCGACCTACGATCTGCTGGAGCGCATGATCGTGCGCATCGAATCCAGGCTTGGAAAGTGACCCGCTGCCTGACATTACAGGCGGTCGTCGAAGCAATGCGCATCCCCTCGGCCCTCAATACCTCCGGATCCCGCTGTCATGAATGACTTCTTCAAGACGTTTCGATGCGCATCCGTCGCGATGGTCTGCGCATTGGTCGCCGCCTGTTCGCCGGGTTCCGATTCGTCGTCGACCGGTGCGGAAAACGCGCTGCCGGCGAATGCCTTCACGATCCTGGCCGGTTCCGAGCTCAAGGATGTCGATACGCAACTCGGCGAAGAGATCCGCAAGGCGACCGGCCTGGATGTGCGCTTCAGTTATGCGGGAACCCTCGATGCGATCGACCGACTCAATGCCGGAGAATCGTTCGATGCGGTGTGGGTGAGTCACGGCAAATATCTGGCGATGAACCCCGAGCTCAAATCCAGGATCGCAGCGCAGGAGAAGATCATGCTATCGCCGGTGATCCTCGGCGTGAAGCGCTCGAAGGCCGAAGCCTTGGGATGGGATCGGAACGATCCAACGTGGAAGGACATCGCAGACGCCGCGGGCGCGGGCGCATTCACGTTCGGCATGACCAATCCCACTGCCAGCAACACCGGATTCACCGCGCTGATCGGCATCGCGGCGGCGCTGGCGTCCAACCCCGACGCGCTGACCGAAGCGGACGTCGCGAATCCCGCACTGAAGACGTTCTTCCAGGGGCAACGGATGACCGCCGGCTCGTCGGGCTGGCTGGCCGATGCCTACGCCGCAGACGCGTCGAAAGTCGACGGCATCATCAATTACGAGTCGGTAATCCTGTCCTTGAATGCGAACGGCAAACTCGACGAACCGCTTGTGCCGGTCTATCCCAGGGAAGGGATCATCACCGCCGACTATCCGCTGATGCTGTTGAACGGCGCCAAGCGCGCCGAATACGAGCGCCTCGTGACCTATCTGCGTTCCACCGCATTCCAGAGCCGATTGTCCGCGGCGACGTTGCGCCGCCCGGTGAACGCGGAATCGTCGCCGGCGCCCGCGATCCCGAAGCGCACCCTGATCGAACTGCCGTTTCCCGGCCAGCCGCAGATCATCAATGCCCTGCTGGATGCGTTCCTGGCCGATGTGCGCGTGCCGTCGACATCGCGCTACGTACTGGATCTGTCGGGATCGATGAATGAAGAAGGCCGCATCGACCAGCTCAAGACCGCGATGGACACGCTGGCCGGCGGCGATCCCGGCACGCTCGGCAATCGTTACGCGCGATTCCAGAACCGCGAACGCATCGGCCTGATTCCTTTCAGCAACGAGCCCATGCCAACCCTGGGTTTCGACATGGGCACGACCTCCGCCGAGAACGAGGCGACGCTGGCGGCGATCAAGGCCGCCGTCGCCGGCATGCAGCCCGATGGCGGCACCGCGATCTACGACAGCGTGCAGCGCGCCATGAGCGAACTGGCGCTCGAGAAACGGACCGACGATGCGCCGAGGTACTACACCATCGTGCTGATGACCGACGGCGAGAACACCCAGGGCATGGGTCTGCGCGAACTCCTGCTCTGGCGCGAATCGCAGAGCGAAGCGGTGAAGTCGATCCGCGTGTTCCCGATCGTGTTCGGCAACGCCGATGCCGGCGAAATGAAGGCGCTCGCCGAAGCGAGCGGCGGCAAGGCCTTCGATGCCAAGGCGGGATCGCTGGCGATGGTGTTCAAGGACATCCGCGGCTACCAATGATCGATTTTTCCGTCGACCAGCGCGAATGGGCGGCGGCCGCACGGCGGACAGCCGCGGTGCCGCGTGCGGGGAGGCGCCGTGCGCAGCCGCCGATGATCCGGTCGCGGTGGCGCCGATGAGCCGCTTCCAGAGCTTTCTGTACAGCCCGCGCAATATCGCCGGCTGCTGCCTGGCCTTCGTGGGGCTGCTGCTGCTGTTCACCGGCGTGATCGGCACGGGCTGGCCGCTGATCGTGGCCGGCCTGTATGCCGCGGGCGTCCTCGGCTGGCCGCGGAAACAGATCGTCGAAACGGAAGCGCCGGGCGTCGAGGTGCCGGTCGAGACGCTTGTGGAGGAGTTGCAGCGCTTGGTCGATGCGGTGTCCAAGCGGCTGCCGGACGCGGCGCAGGCGTCGCTGCTCAGCATCCAGGCCACGCTCGCCGACCTGCTGCCGCGGCTGCGCGAGTTGGAGGTGTCGGGCGCGCTGTCGGTCGAATCCGCGTTCACCGTCGAGGAAACCCTGCGCCGCTATCTGCCCGAGATGTTGACCAGCTACCTCAAACTTCCGGCTGCGTTCGCGAACACGCAGCCGATGCAGGGCAAGCGCACCGCCGCGCAGATTCTCGTCGACCAGTTGCAGATGCTCGACGAGTCGCTGAAACAGATCGCACGGGAATCGTTCGCCGGCGATGTCGAGGCCCTGGTCAACAGCGGCCGTTTCCTGGAGCGAAAACTCCGCACGAAAGCCGCTTTCGAGATGCAGTGATCGGAAACACGCCAGTCGGGCTGCATCAGTCGTGGCTGGACGCATGCACCGGCGTGGGCCACGCCGCAAGCAGCGAAACATCCATGCCCACCCGCGCGCACGCGCGCGGCGCGATGCCGTCCGGCAGCGCCGCGCGGAACAGCGGCGCCAGCATCTTCAGCGAACTGGCCGCAGCGCGCGTCTCGATCCGCTGAAAGCGCGTGCGTTGCAACAGATGATCAGCCCAGTCCGGCAGCAGCGCAGCGCCCGCGCCCAGAAACAGATCGCGCGACAGCCCCGCCATCGGCACCGGCAGGCGCATCCGCGACAGCACCGCCAGCACTTCGCGCGAACGTTCGTCGCAGCGCAGCGTGTCGCGCACCGACTCGAAATACGCGGACACCTCGGCTTCGCTCGCGGGTACGCCGGTTGCGCCCAGCGCTTCGGCTATGCAAGCCGTTTCGGTGTAGTACGCATCG
>JBKJTC010000104.1:0-7573 GCA_046590925.1 Lysobacteraceae bacterium
CTGGTAGGCGAGATACGGATACACCGCGGTCGCGCCGTAGCCGATCAGACACGCGAAATGATGCGGATCGCGTGCGGTGCCGGTTTCGACGATGAGATTGGCGCCGCAGCGCAGGCCGATGCGGACCAGATGCTGATGCACCGCACCGGTGGCGAGCAGCGCGTGAACCAGCAGATGATCGCGACGCGGGCGGCGGTCGCTGAGGATCAAGAGTTTCACGCCAGCGCGCGCCGCGGACTCGGCGTCCGCGCACAGCCGCAGCAGCGCCGCGCGCAGGCCTTCGTCGGCGGTGAAATTCAGATCCAGATAACGGTGCGAGTCGCGGAAATCCGGGAGCAGCAACAGCTGGCGCTGCTTGCGCTGCGACAGCACCGGTGAGTTCAGCATCACGTGCCGCACCTGATCCGGGCCGTCGACGAACAGATTGCCTTCCTCGCCGATCTGGGTGGCGAGCGACATCACGCAGTCTTCGCGCAGCGAATCGATCGGCGGATTGGTCACCTGCGCGAACGCCTGGCGGAAGCGGTCGTACAGCGGTCGGACGTGGCCGGACAGCGCCGCCATCGGCACGTCGTCGCCCATCGAGCCCACGGCTTCCTGTTCGGTTTCGGCCAGCGGACGCAGGATCTGCTCGCGCTCCTCGCGGGTGAGCTGGAAGAGTTTCTGGAACCCCGAGAGCGTGCTCGCGTCGAACGGCACCGCGGTGAGATTCGGATCGACCAGTTCGGTGTGCAGGTAGGTCATGCCCTGCTTGAGCCACTGCTTGTACGGCGCGCGCGCGCGGTTGATCTGGTCGATCGCCTCGCTGTCGAGCAGCCGGCCGGTCTGGAGATCCGCGGCGATCATCTGCCCCGGGCCGAGCTTGCCCTTGGCGAGGATGCGCGCGGTCTCGACATCCCATACCCCGGCTTCGGACGCCACCATGAACACGCGGTCGTCGCTCAGCTGCCAGCGCGCGGGGCGCAGGCCGTTGCGGTCGACGGTGCACACGGCATGACGGCCGTCGAACGCGACGATGCCGGCCGGGCCGTCCCACGGCTCGCTGTTGATCGCGTAGTACTCGTAGAACGCGAGCAGATCGGCGTCCTTGTATTCCAGCGATTGCGTCGCCGGCGGGATCAGGATGCGCAGCGCCTTGAGCAGGTCCATGCCGCCGGCCTGCAGCAGTTCCAGCATCGAATCGAGACTCATGGAATCGGAGCCGTCGATGTCGATCACCGGATCGAATTCGGCGGGATTCAGCGTGTCGGTGCGCCACACGTGCGCGCGCGCCTGCGCCCAGATGCGGTTGCCGGCGATGGTGTTGATCTCGCCGTTGTGCGCCAGCAGCCGAAATGGTTGGGCCAGCGGCCAGCGCGGGCTGGTGTTGGTGGAAAAACGTTGATGGAACACCACCGCGCTGCTGGCCAGCTCCGGGCGCTGCAGGTCCGGATAGAGCTGCTGCAGATATTGCGGCAGCACCATACCCTTATAGCCGATGCTACTGGCGGACAGGCTCACCACATGCAGCCCGGGCACGTCGCGCAGGCGCTGCTCGGCGCGGCGGCGCGCCAGATACAGCGCCTGCGCGAAGGCTTCGCGGGTCATCCGGGCGCCTTCGACATCCAGCACCGGCACCACGAACAGTTGTTCGATGGCCGGCATCGTCGCCTTCGCGAGCTCGCCGCAGACCGAGGCGTCGGTGGGCACCTTGCGCCAGCCGGAGACCGCAAGCCCGACCTCGCGCAGCGCCACCGAGAACGCGCCGTGCACGCGCGCGATCGTGTCGTCGTCGTGCGGCATGAACACGATGCCGGACGCGTAGCGTTGGCCCAGCGCGATGCCGGATTCGGCCGCGAGCGCGCGCAGGAAGACATCCGGTGTTTTCAGCAGTAAACCGCAGCCGTCGCCGGACAGGCCATCGGCGGCGACCCCGCCGCGATGCGCCATCCGTGCGAGCGCGTCCAGTGATTGTCTGACCAGCGCAGCGCTGGGCGTGTCGTCGAGATGGGCGATCAGCCCGAAGCCGCAGGCATCGCGCTCGTCGCGCGGATCGTAGAGGCCGGTGACGCTGCGTTGGTCGGTTTCCATCGGATGAGCTCCGGGAAGATGGCGCCGGTCAAGAATCGGGCCGGTAGGGAATCGGGGGGCGACACTTCCCTCGCGGACCCCCTGGCGGGTGCGGTTCGCGTGCGTCCTGTCGCTGGATGACCCGACTAAAGCACAATTGCTGCAGTGCGGCAACCTGGTGAGAGGGTGTTCCGGTTCTGGCGGTTTCGGCCCTGTCGGCCGCCGGGCCCCGGGTTAGACTGCCGGCTTCGCCTCGCCCGATCCCCGCATCCCCGTGAACAACCCCCTCGCCGGCGCCAAGCGTCAGGCCGCGCTCGTCTTCATTTTCATCACCGTATTGATCGATGTGCTCGCCTTCGGCGTGATCATTCCGGTGTTGCCGCACCTGGTCGAGGAATTCGTCGGCGGCAATACCTCCACGGCGGCCTATTGGGTGGGCATCTTCGGCACCGCGTTCGCGGTCGTGCAGTTCTTCAGCGCGCCGATCCAGGGCGCGCTGTCCGACCGTTTCGGCCGGCGCCCGGTGATCCTGATATCGTGTTTCGGGCTCGGCATCGATTTCATCTTCATGGCGCTGGCGCCGAACCTGGCCTGGCTGTTCGTCGGCCGGATCATTTCCGCGGTCACCTCGGCCAGCTTCACCACCGCGAATGCCTACATCGCCGATGTCACGCCGCCGGACCAGCGCGCAAAAGCCTTCGGCATGATCGGTGCTGCGTTCGGCGTCGGCTTCATTCTTGGGCCGATGATCGGTGGCCTGCTTGGCGACATCGATCATCGTCTGCCGTTCTGGTTCTCCGCCGGGTTGGCGCTGATCAATTTCGTGTATGGCCTGTTCGTGCTGCCGGAATCGCTGCCGAAAGAGCGCCGTTCCGCCAAGTTCGACTGGGCGCACGCCAAACCGATGGGTTCGGTGCATCTGCTGCGCAATTACCCGCAGATCTGGGGCCTGGTGGCGGTGGTGTTCCTCGCGAACTTCGCGCATTACGTCTACCCCAGCACCTTCGTGCTGTTCGCTGATGTCAGTTTCGGCTGGGAAGAAAAGCAGGCCGGCTACGTGCTTGCGGTGGTCGGCGTGTTCAGCGTGATCGTCAACGTGCTTGTGGTGGGCCGACTGGTGAAGCGTTTCGGCGAACGCCGTGCGTTGTTGTTCGGTCTGAGCTGCGGCGTGATCGGCTTTCTGATCTATGGCCTGGCCGGCAGCGGCTGGGTGTTTCTCGCAGGTCTGCCGATCAGCGCGCTGTGGGCGGTCGCCGCGCCGTCCACGCAGGCATTGATTACCCGTCAGGTCGGCCCGGAGATGCAGGGCCGCATTCAGGGCGCGTTGAGCAGCCTGATCTCGCTGGCCGGAATCGCCGCACCGGCGCTGTTCGCGGGATCGTTCGGCTATTTCATCGGCCCGAGCGCGCCGGTGCATCTGCCGGGCATCGCGTTCCTCATCGCCTCGGTGCTGCTGGCCTGCGCGGTACTCGTGGCTTGGCGCTATGCGCGGGTGCCGGCGGTTGCGGCGTCGCCTGCGCAGGCTGTGGATCCGGCGCTGTAGCGACTGGATCCATGGCGTGCGCCCGTGACGCACCGGATTTGCGGATGCCTGCGGAAGGATCGGTGCGCCGCAGGCGCACCCTATGAAAATCCCCGGCGCGTATGTCTGTACGAGCGGCGGAAGCCGCGATGACCTGCGGCATGTCTTTCCGCAGTCGGTTGCGGCTTGACCAGCCATTCGGCTGTTGAAAGCCGCCGCTCCTACAGGATGCTATTCGTTGATGGCTTCGAGTTCGCGCGTCGACACCGGCAGAAACGCCCAGAACGGCACGCGATTCGCGGCCCAGTGCTGCGCGGCTTCGTTGAAGATATCCAGCACGGTCGCGAACGTATCCGCCTCGCGCGTGCGCCATTCGCCGGTGTGCTCCAGTACCAGCACGTAGCCTTCCGACGGTAACCACGACAGGTCGTTCAGGCAGTCGGCGAGAGCGTCGAGGTTTTCGCCGAACCATTCCGGAAATTGCAGGATTTCCGCGATTTCGCGCATCGCGGCTCCGGCGCTCTCGCAGCCGCGCAGATCCATCGGCAATACCGCGAACTGTAGCGCGCCGCCGGCCTCGACCAGCGCCTCGCGGTCGCGGGCATCGACGAAATACGCGCCTGCCTGCGAGGCGTCCGCCAGCAGTGTGCCCAGTTCGATATCGCTCATCGCGCTGGCTTCCTGTCGTCGTCCAGCCTGCCATCGTCCAACGTGAACCGGCGGAAGCTGCCGTAGTGATCGGCGGTATAGAAATATTCGACCGGCGGTTGTCCGCCGGCGATGATGCGACGTGCGCCGCGATCCGGCGAACCCGGCGTTTCCACGGTGTATTCGCGGTAATAGCCGCGCGGCTGGCGCGGCAAACGGCCTTCGCGATTGCCGAACAGGCCGTCGTCCTGTCGATACGGGTAAGGCCCGCGCTGCTCGATCAGGCGCAGGGTGTCGATGGCTTCGGCCGGCAGGAAGGCCGGGTAGCGCGCCGCCGATGGCGTTGGGGTTGCGTTTTCTGTCAGCGGCGGCGGCAGTTCCAGCGCTCTTGTCGTGCGCGCGCCATCGGTGGATACGGATTCCCCGATCGCGGTTTCGCCCATCGCGACCGGGGACGTTCCGGTGGGCGTCCGGTAGGCATTCCACGCGGCCGCCGCCAACAGCGCTACTGCGACCGCCGCGAGCCACTTCGAACCCGATTTGCGCTTGTGCTTCTTGCGCATCGCCGTCTCCTGTCGATGTGAAGCCGCAGTGTGGGCCGGTCGCGCTGCGGCTACGCTGATCGTGATCAGACCAAACCAATCAGATGGCGTTGATCCGAGCACATTAGATCCGATCGCGCTGATCGGATCACGCCGGTCAATTCACCCCGATCGGATCATCTGCAGCGCATTGCCGCCCGGAATCGTGGCGACATCGCTGCAACCGCCTTCAGCCGCAGGTGACCGCGATGATGTCGCCCGCATCGTCCAGGCGGATGTTCAGGCGGTCGCCGCGGTAATCCATGGTCACCATCGTATCGGGCTTGATAACCCGTGCCGCTTTCGCGCCGCTGGCGGCCACGGCCGCTTTCACCGTGGCCTCGTCGGCCTTCTTGCCGACGAAGCGCTGCGCCGCTTCGGCATCGCAACTGCCTTCTTCCAGCCCGGGCGCGACCCGGATCTGCTCTTCGGGCGGCAGTGCGCCGCCGGTCATGCGAGGCTTTCCGCCGCTGGCGCTTTCGCCACCGCCGTCGCCTCCCGAGGGCGCTTCGTGCGATGCCACCGGGGTGCATGCGGCGACGGACAGGATCGCGAACAACGAGTAGGGCAGCAGCGACATGGCGGTTTCTCCTGAAGGACTGCGGCCAGTATGCACGGTGAAGCTGACTCCCGGCCCGCCCGGGAAATCAGGCCCGGCAGTGGCGGACGGGCGATCCATTTGCACTGGGTCACCGATTTGCTCCAGGGTTATCCATCGAACCGGATGCCGTATTCCCCGATCCTCGTGCATCCGCGCGAGCGTCCGGTGAAAGTGATCTCGGCGGTGCGCGAAATCGTGTCGTGGACGCTTTCCGGCATGTTCCAGTATCAGGGCGCCGCCACCTTGAACGTCGCCGATGCGGTCGCGATGGTCGAGGAGCGTTTCTGGAATCAATGCCAGGCGGGCATGCGCTGGTTCGATCACCGCTATTTCTGCGATCTCGATGTGTATGTGCATCCGTTCGATCATGACACCGGCTGGAGTCGTATCCAGCATGGCGGGATCGATCTGTTGCTGTATCGGCAGTAAGACCTGCCGCAGCTGGAAGCGCCGCTCGCGGCGTTTCTCGATCTGGATGCGCTGCGGTTGCCGCAGCGCAATGTCGGCGACGAGAAGGGATATGCCGACCTCTATCGGAAAGTGATGCGCGAATTCCGCATGCCCGGCAATCTGCTGTCGTCGCTCTACGACACGCCCTACATGCGACATTTCTACAGCGATATCGAACGCGAGCGGGCGTATTCGCGATGGGTGCGGGCGGGTTGAGCGCCTCGTATCGGCTTGTCGTATCGGCTTGAGGCAGGATCTGCCGCGTTCCGGTAAAAAGAAGCCCCGCTCAGCGGGGCTTCTTCGTTTCTGCCTGCGACAGGATTACGCTGCGCGCGCCTGGCTGGGCGACGGCGCGGCGAACTTCTCCAGCAACTCCGCCTCGCGCGCCTTGGCCTTGTGCAGATGCGCTTCCTTGACGTGGCCGTAGCCGCGGATCTGTTCGGGAATCGAAGCGATCTCGGCGGCCAGCGCGACGTTGCCCGTATCCAGCTTGCCGAGCAGGCCTTCGACGGTCGCGAAATAATCTTCGATCAGTTTGCGTTCCATCCGGCGTTCTTCGGTACGGCCGAAGATGTCGAGCGCGGTGCCGCGCAGGAAGCGCAGTCTTGCCATCAGTTTGAACGCGGTGAACATCCAGGGGCCGAATTCCTGCTTGATGAGGCGGCCTTCGGCGTCCTTCTTCGCCAGCAGCGGCGGTGCGAGGTGGAAACGGATCTTGTAATCGCCCTCGAACTGCTGCGCGACGCGCTTCTGGAAATCGCCGCTGGTGTAGAGGCGCGCGACTTCGTATTCGTCCTTGTACGCCATCAGTTTGAACGCATAGCGTGCGACCGCTTCCGACAGATCGCTGCTGCCGGGCGCTTTCGCCTGTTCTGCGGCGCGGACCTTCGCGACGAAGTCGCTGTAGCGTTTGGCGTAGTCGATGTTCTGGTAGTCGCCGAGGAACGCGATGCGGCGCGCGACGACTTCATCGAGCGAACGCGACAGGCGCGCGTCGTCCAGCGGCATGAACCAGTCGCGGTCGCTGGCGTCGGCGGGCACGTGGCGCAGTTCGTCGGCGCTGCGCAGATCGGCGTGCTGCGCGTCGATGCCGGATTCGTGGCCTTCCGATGCGGTTGGCGCGAGCAGGCGCAGCGCGTTGGGCGTGCTTTCGGCGGCGGTCGGCGCATTGCGCACGACGCCAGCGGCGGCGACCACTGCAGGCAGATCGATCACCGCCAGACGCCCCCAGGCGAATGCGGTCTTGTTCATTTCGATCGCGGCGCCGTTGAGTTCGACCGCGCGCATGATCGCGTCGAACGAGATCGGCACCAGGCCCTGCTGCCAGGCGTAGCCGAGCATGAACAGATTGGCGGCGATGGCGTCGCCCATCAGCGCGTTGGCGAGCTGGGTCGCGTCGACCAGTTGCAGCGCGGATTCAGGCGAATCGCGGCCGCCGAGCGCGGTGCGTATCGCGGACACGATATCGGCCGCGGGGAACTGCATGTCCGGGCGCGTGGTGAAGGTGCCTGGCATCGCTTCGTACGTGTTGAGCACGACATTGGAGCGGCCTTCGCGGATCTTCGACAGCGCCCAGTAATCGTTGACCACCACCATGTCGCAGCCGAGCACCAGATCGGCCTCGCCGGCGGCGATGCGCACGGCATGGATGTCGTCGGGCGATTTCGCGATGCGGATGTGCGTCGTGACCGCGCCGCCCTTCTGCGCAAGGCCGGTCTGGTC
>JBKJTC010000126.1:0-19799 GCA_046590925.1 Lysobacteraceae bacterium
GCCTACGGATTCGCCCTCGAATACGGTGCCGTCTTCGAGGACAAGGATTGCGGTATCGCTCACTGGAGTTCGCCTCGTTTTGCCGGCGGCAGGTTGCACGAAGCCTCGGACACGGTACGGAACCGGTCCGGGGCAAGGGGTAGTCAGGCGAGCGGGAATTGTACCGGCGACCCCCCGCCTCCGCCAGCGAATTTTTCGGCGGCGCGGGCACCCCTGAACAGAAAGACCCCGGCCGAAGCCGGGGTCCGTCGTGGAACCTGAACTGCGGGAACGGACCGTTACGGCGTCGCGTTGATCGTGGTCAAGGCGTTGATGATGCCGGTGCCGAGCGGGCCGGGCACCGGCACCGCGCCGAACGGACTGGTGTTGGCCTTGATGATCGACTCGCAGGTTGCACGATCAACCCATCGATGCGTGGGAATTCAAAGCAGATCGCGGAGGCGATAACTGCCCGGCGAACAGGCGACGATCCTTGATGCGGCATGCAGCGCCCCACGGGCGAAGATGTCCCGGTTGGTGGCGCGATGGATCAGTTCGATCCGCTCGCCGGCTGTCGCGAACTGGACCGTGTGTTCGCCCACGATATCGCCGGCGCGCAGGCTTGCGTAGCGCGGATCGGCGCCACCGCGCTGGGCGGCGGCGCCCAGCGCGAGCGCGGTGCCCGAAGGCGCGTCCAGCTTGCGGGTGTGGTGAGCTTCGACGATGTCGCAATCCCAGCCGGACAACGCCGCAGCCGCGCGCTCGACCAGTTCGTCCAGAATGGCAACGCCAAGACTGAAATTGGCCGACCACAGCACCGGAATCTGTTGCGCTGCGGCCAGCAGATCCGCGCGCTGCTGCGGCGCGAGCCCGGTGGTGCCCGACACGAAGGCGGCGCCGCGACGGGCGCACAGCGCCAAGAGGGGATCGAAGGCGACCGGGAGACTGAAATCCACTGCGACATCGAACTGCGGAACATGTTCGAGATCGGCGGGCGGGTGGAACGGCACGCCGAGCAGTCCCGCGTCGTTGGCGGGCGGCGCGACCGCCGCGACTACGCGCAGATCCTCGCGCTCGGCGACCAGCCGCAGAAGGGTCTGGCCCATGCGCCCGCTGGCGCCGTGGATCAGCAGTCGATGAGGAACTGAATGGGATTCGGACATCCACGCAGGGTAACCGCCGACCTGCCCGCGCTCAACCGTCGCTCGACCTCAGTCCGTCGCCGCATCGATGCCACCGATCACGCGGCCGATGCCGCTGGCATCGATCTCGCGGCACGCTTGCGCCAATGCCGCAGTGGCCGGACCGGCATCGAAACCGATGCGGAAATGCACTTCGCCCGCGGGCGTGCGCGAGGAATGGATCGACGACAGACTGATGCCGTGACGCTCGAACACATCCAGCAGCGCCCTCAGCGAACCGGCGCGATCCTCGGGCAGGTGCACGCTCATCGACGGACTGTCGACCAGATCGGCCAGCAGATAACCGACGCGTTCGAAGGTGTAATTGCCGTCCGACAGCGTACGCGCATCGAATGCATCGCGGTTCTGTTCGAGAAAGCGTTCGCGGAAAGCGCGGCGCGCGTTCTCGTCGCCCTGCCCGACCAGGTCGCGCAGCGCCTGCAGCTCGCCGAGCAGACGATCCAGCATGTCCAGCGCATGCGGATTGCCGAACTGGATGTCTTCGTAGATCTGCGGATTGAGCGACAGGATGCGGCTCATCATCGCGACATCGAGTTCGAACGAAGCCGAACGCAGCGGCAGCAGCGTCGCAGGCGGGCCGAGCGCCGATGCGTAACCGCGCAGCACGCCGGCCTGCGCAAGATGGGTCGCATGCACCATCGCCTGCACCAGCGCCATCGCCCGGTCGTGGTGCTCCGGCGACACCCGCACGCACTCGGCCTGCAGCGCATCGAGCATCCGTGCGAGCCATGGCCGCCAGGTGTCCAGACGGGCTTCGCAGACCGCCATCACCCTGCCCTTCAACGTCGGCGCCTTCGGCGGCGCGGTCATCGGATGCAGTCCGACCACTTCAGCCTGCGAGCGCAGCATCGCCGCGATCGGCGCCTGCTTGATCGATGTGATGTCCAGCCACAATCGACCGCGTTCTCGCCCCGCAGAACTTGCGATCCAGGCGTCGATGGTCTGCTCTGTCAGTCGGATCGGCGCGGCGAACAGCAGCACGTCGGCACTGTCCAATACGCGTTCGACGGGATCGGAATGAACATCGGCAGGATCGTGCCCGAGCACGCGCAGCGCCATCCTGGCTTCGAAAAAAAGCCGCAGCCAGCGGCCGTATGCGCCTGCGCTGCCGACAATGCCGATTGTGGGTTGTAAATGCATCGATTCCGGTCCGGACTTCGGGGTTCGTGCATTCTGCAGGCATTGCGCATATCGGTAAAATTTCTCGGCGATCCGATAAAAACGTCGTATGCGTCATATGCGATTTGAGCACTGGCGCACACGTCGACGCTGTCGATTGGGGGTAGGCTTCCGAAGTAGATTGCGTTGGGCGTCTGGGCGGGGGGCCCTCATGACCACAGAATTCATAACCACAGAATTGACCGCACGTCGTTTCGCCGCTCCACTGCCCACCGACACTCCACGCGACTGGTTGCCGTCGTCGCCTGCCGTGGCTGCCGCACTCGATACGTACAGCGTTCTGGTGCCCGCGAACGAGGCGTTCTACATGCGTACGATCAACGCCAGCCTGCCGCTGATCGCCGATCCAGCGCTGCGCAAAGCCGCAGCGACCTTCATCCATCAGGAAGCCGAGCACGGCGTTGCGCACAAGCGCTATTGGCAAACGCTGGATCGACAGGGCTATCGGTTCCATGGCTTCGAGCGCGCGGTCGACCGTTTGACCTTCCGCATGGTCGAACGCATCGCGCCGCTGTCGATACGCCTGTCGATGGTGAGTTGCGTCGAGCACATCAATGCGTACATGGGCCATGAGTTCCTGTCGCAGCAGATTCTCGCCGACGCGCATCCCGAAGTGCGCGCACTGCTGGAATGGCATTTCGCCGAAGAGATCGAGCACAAACAGGTATCGTTCGACGTTCTGCAGGCGATCGCGCCGAGTCATGCGATACGACTGCTCGGTCTGGCGCTGACCGTGCCATTGTTCTATGCGATAACGACCTTCGGCATGCTGCGATTCCTCGCCCAGAACAGAGGGCTGTGGCGGTCGTCGACCTGGAGCGGACTGCTGCATCACCTGGGCGGCGGCCACCACATGCTGGGGCGTACCCTCAAACATCTGTGGGCCTATGCGCGGCCCTCGTTCCATCCATCCCAGCTCGACGATGCGGCGCTGGCGAAAGCGGTGATCGACCGCTATTCCACGACTGGCGCGGAGTGGTTGAAGCCAGCCAGCCGCGGTGAAAAAAAATCCCGGGTACCGATGGCCGCGTAAGACGTTCGAAGCCCAGCGCTCCTGCGATGGCTACAGCAGAAAGATTCCGCTGTAGAGCGGCCTTCAGGCCGGCCCAGGACGAAACCGGAATGCGGTGGCAGCTGAGGCCGCGCCTGCGGCTGATGCCAGGGAGCTGACACGGGTTTGAACGCTGTCGCCACCGGCGAAAGCAGCGGCCTGAAGGCCGCTCTACGGGGTGATGAAACAGCGGCCTGAAGCAGCTCGAAGCCGCTCTACGACGTCATCCGCTCCCAGAAGCTCTTCACGCCGTCGATGAAGGTGCTGGAGCGCGGCGAGTGGCGACGCGCACCCTCGCCGACGAAGGTCTCTTCGAACTGTTTCAGCAGATCGCGCTGTTGCGGGGTGAGATTCACCGGGGTTTCGACCACGACGCGGCAGTACAGATCGCCGGTGCTGCGGCTGCGCACCGATTTCACGCCCTTGTCGCGCAGCCGGAAGACCTTGCCGGTCTGGGTTTCGGTCGGCATCTTGATCTCCGCTTCGCCGCCCAGCGTCGGCACGCGGATGGTGTCGCCCAGCGCGGCCTGCGAGAAACGGATCGGCACTTCGCAGTGCAGGTCGTCGCCGTCGCGCTGAAAGATGGCGTGTTCGCGCACGCGGATTTCGACGTAGAGATCGCCCGCGGGCGCGCCGGCCGGGCCGGCCTCGCCCTCGCCCGACAGGCGGATGCGGTCGCCGTTGTCCACGCCGGCCGGAATTTTCACCGAAAGGACTTTCTCTTCCTCCACCCGGCCCGCGCCATGACAGGCTTTGCAGGGATTGACGATGCGCTTGCCTGTGCCGCCGCAGTGCGGGCACGGCTGCTGCATCGAGAAGATGCCGCGCTGGAAACGCACCTGACCGCGTCCTTGACAGGTGGCGCAGGTGTCCACCTTGCCGTCTTCCGAACCTTTGCCCTTGCAGGGTTTGCACTCGGCCATCGTCGGGATTTCGATCTGTTTGTCGACCCCGCCGACGGCGTCCTCCAGATCGAGTTCGATCACATAGCCGACGTCGGCGCCGCGGCGCGGGCCGCGCGCGCCGCCGCCCCCGCCGAAGATGTTGCCGAAGATGTCGCCGAAGATATCGTTGATGTCGGCCTGGCCCTGGCCGCCTCCACGGCCCGTGCCGTGCTCGAACGCCGCGTGGCCGTGCGCGTCGTAGGCGCGCCGCTTGTTGGCGTCGGACAGCATTTCATAGGCTTCCTTCGCTTCCTTGAAGGCGGCCTCGGCGCCGGCATCGTCCGGATTGCGGTCCGGGTGATGCTTCATCGCCAGACGGCGATACGCCTTCTTCAATTCTTCTTCGTTGGCGCTGCGGGCGACGCCCAGGACTTCGTAATAGTCGCGCTTGCTCATGGGCGGGAATCACACATCGGGAGTGGAAAATCGTTCAAGGCAAAATCCGGGACGGAAAATGCGGCTCGGGTCTGAGCGATCGGATCGAAGCGGCGGAACCGTAAACGACGGAAGAGCCGGGGCATGCCGCGGCTCTTCCGGTTTTCGACCTGCGCGCCCAGGACCGGATCAGGACTTGGTATCGTCCTTCACCTCGGTGAATTCGGCATCGACCACATCGTCCTGCTTCGAGGACGCGGACGCACCGGCATCGCCGCCCGGCTGCGAACCGGCGCCCGCGGCGCCCATCATCGCCTGCGCCACTTCTTCCAGCGCCTTCGACTTCGCCTCGATCTGGACCTTGTCGTCGCCCTTCATCGCGGTCTCGACTTCGGCGATGGCGCCCTCGGCGCGACCGATCAATTCGCCCGGCAGTTTGTCGCCGTTGTCCCTGATCGCGGTGCGGGTGGCATGGATCAGCGCGTCGGCCTGATTGCGGGCCTGCACCAGCTCATGGAAGCGCTGGTCGTCCTCACGATGCGATTCGGCATCCTGCACCATCCGCTGGATCTCGTCGTCCGACAGGCCCGAACCGGCCTTGATCTCGACCTTCTGTTCCTTGCCGGTCTTCTTGTCCTTCGCGCTGACGTGCAGGATGCCGTTGGCATCGATATCGAAGGTGACCTCGATCTGCGGCTCGCCGCGACGCGCCGGGTCGATGCCGGCCAGGTCGAAGCGGGCCAGCGACTTGTTGTACATCGCCTGGGCGCGCTCGCCCTGCAGCACGTGCACGGTCACCGCGGTCTGGTTGTCGGCGGCGGTCGAATACGTCTGCGTCGCCTTGGTCGGGATGGTGGTGTTCTTCTCGATGATCTTGTTGAACTCGCCGCCCATCACTTCGATGCCCAGCGACAGCGGGGTCACGTCGAGCAGCAGCACGTCCTTCACGTCGCCGGCCAGCACGCCGCCCTGGATCGCGGCGCCGATGGCGACGGCCTCGTCCGGGTTGACGTCCTTGCGCGGTTCCTTGCCGAAGAATTCGGTCACCGCCGCCTGCACTTTCGGCATGCGGGTCTGGCCGCCGACCAGGATCACTTCGCTGATGTCGCTGGCGCGCAGGCCGGCGTCGTTCAGCGCGGTGCGGCACGGGTCTATCGTGCGCTTCACGAGTTCCTCGACCAGCGCTTCGAGCTTGGCGCGGGTGAGCTTGATGTTGAGGTGCTTCGGACCCGAAGCGTCGGCGGTGATGTACGGCAGATTCACTTCGGTCTGCTGCGACGACGACAGCTCGATCTTGGCGCGCTCGGCCGAATCCTTCAGGCGCTGCAGGGCCAGCGGATCCTTGCGCAGGTCGATGCCCTGGTCCTTGTTGAATTCCTCGACCAGATAATCGATGACGCGCTTGTCGAAGTCTTCGCCGCCCAGGAAAGTGTCGCCGTTGGTGGCCAGCACTTCGAACTGCTTCTCGCCGTCGACGTTTGCAATTTCGATGATCGACACGTCAAAGGTGCCGCCGCCCAGATCGTACACCGCAATCTTGCGGTCTTTGCCGGTATCACCCTTGTCCAGACCATAGGCCAGCGCGGCCGCGGTGGGCTCGTTGATGATGCGCTTGACGTCCAGACCAGCGATCTTGCCGGCGTCCTTGGTGGCCTGGCGCTGGCTGTCGTTGAAGTAGGCCGGCACGGTGATCACCGCTTCGGTCACCGCTTCGCCCAGATAGGCTTCGGCGGTCTTCTTCATCTTTTCGAGGATGCGCGCGGAGACTTCCTGCGCCGACAGTTTCTTGCCGTCGCTGGTCGCAACCCAGGCATCGCCGTTGTTGTGCTCGACGATGGCGTACGACACCAGGTCGAGGTCTTTCTTCACTTCGGCGTCGGTGAATTTGCGGCCGATGAGGCGCTTCACCGCGTAGAAGGTGTTCTTGGGATTGGTGACGGCCTGGCGCTTGGCGCTGGCGCCGACCAGGACTTCGCCGTCCTTGGTATAGGCCACGATCGACGGCGTGGTGCGGTCGCCCTCGCTGTTCTCGATGACCTTGGCCTTGCCGCCTTCCATGATTGCGACGCACGAATTGGTCGTGCCCAGATCGATGCCGATGATCTTGCCCATGACGATATTCCTCTGGAACGTTTGAGATTGGAGGCGGCTCGCGGCCGCCGATGGTCTGTTTGTGGGGGTCGGCGCGGGTGTTTCAAGCGCCAACCGGCCGAAAATTCACGTAGGAGCGGCGGAAGCCGCGACCGGTTTCGGGTTTTTCGACAGCCGAATGGCTGGCCAAGATTTCCCGCAATCCGTCGCGACTTCCGTCGCTCCTACGGAAAAGCCGGGCCTCAGTCCTGCTTCGCCACCACCACCAGCGCCGGCCGCAGCAGGCGCTCGTTGAGCAGGTAGCCCTTCTGGAACGTCTGGACGATCGCGCCCGGCGCAACGCCCGGGGCATCGATCATGCTCATGGCCTGATGGCGCTCCGGGTCGAAGGCATCGCCGGCGGCCGGCGCCACTTCCAGCAAGCCATTGACTTCGGCGATGCGGTGCAACTGACGCAGGGTCAGCTCCATGCCGGCACGCAATGGGTCGCCTTCGGCCGCGGCGGTCAGGCCGGCTTCCATGCTGACGAACAGCGGCAGAAGGTCGCCCAGCAGCCGTTCGTTGGCGAATTTGCGAGCCATTTCGACCTCGCGCGCCAGCCGTTTGCGCTGGTTGTCGAGGTCGGCGCGCTCGCGCAGGGATTCGGCGCGGAGCTGCTCCATTTCGGCCTTGAGGGCTTCGATGGTGGCTTCCGGGCCCGCTTCGGCCTCGATGTCGGCCTGTGCGGTGCCGCCCTGAACAGTGGTTTGATCGTCCTGCGGGGTGTGTTCCTGGTTCATGCGCTCGATTCGTACTCGGTCCGGAGGCGGGACAAAGGGAGGAGAACCCGCCGACCGCCCAGCAATGGGGCCGTGCGTGATGGAATCAAGAGGGCGAGCTTTGTAGAGCGGCCTTCAGGCCGCTGCTTTATCGCTGTCGCTGGAATCGGCGGCCTGAAGGCCGCTCTACAAAGCCGCTACCGAAGTTCGTCCGGCCCCAGCGCCTGCGTCAGCGCCTCCGCGGCCGCCTGCACCACCGGAATCACCCGGTCGTAGGCCATCCGGGTGGGGCCGATCACGCCAAGCACGCCCAGCGTCCGCCCGCCCACGCCGTAGGGCGCGGTGACCAGCGACACGCCATCCAGCGGCGCCATCCCGCTTTCCTCGCCGATGAAGATCCGCACCCCCGGCGCGTGCAGGGTGCGCTCGAGCACCTGCAGGATCTCGCGCTTGCTGGCGAAGGCTTCGAACAGCTCGCGCAAGCGGTCGAGGTTGGACAGATCCTGCACCCCGATCAGCCGGGTCTGCCCGGCCACCAGCATGTCCTCGGCGTCGCTGGCCAGCGCCTGGTCGGCCAGTTCCAGCGCCTGCGCCATCAGCGTTTCCATTTCCTGCTTGGCGCTGCGCAGTTCGGTCAGCAGCATCGCCCTCGCCTCCGCCAGCGGGCGGCCGGCGTAGTGGGTGTTCAGATGCTGGGCGATGCGCTCCAGCTCACCCGGCTCGTAGTTGCGGCGGGCGTGGAGGATGCGGTTCTGCACGTCGTTGTCGGCGAACACCAGGATCGCCAGCACCCGCTGGCCCTCCAGCGGCACGAAATCGACGTGCTTGAACGCGAACTGCTCGCGCTTGGGCACGCTGACCACGCCAACGAAATGGGTCATCGCCGACACCAGCTCCGAGGCGCTGCCCAGCAGGCTCTGGGTGCCCGCGCCCGGCGCCAGTTCCGAGCGCAGCCGCGACACCTCGCCGTCGGCCAGCGGCTGGATCTGCAGCAGGCTGTCGACGAACACCCGGTAGCCCTGCGAGGTCGGCACGCGACCGGCCGAGGTGTGCGGCGCCGACAGCAGGCCCACGTCCTCCAGCTCGGCCAGGATGTTGCGGATCGTGGCCGGGCTGACATCCAGCCCCGCGTGACGGGCCAAGGTCTGCGACCCCACGGGCTCGCCATCGCGGATGTAGCGCGAGATCAGCGACCGCAGCAGCAGCCGCGCGCGCGGATCGAGAAGGGAGTCGGTGGGACGATGCATGCGCACTGATATAGGCCCAGTCGTCGGCAGGCGCAAGAGCTCGTGCGCAGTCTCGGCCGGTGAGACGCAGTCGCGCTGAAGTACCGCGCCGCACGCGACAACGCCCCCGCTACTCTCCCCAGACGCTCGCCGGGCGTCGGAACGACAGACTTTGAGGCACAATTCCGCCCCATGCTGACCCACCTCTCCATTCGCGATTTCGCTGTCGTCTCCTCCACCGAGCTGGAGTTCGGCCACGGCATGACCGTGATCTCGGGCGAAACCGGCGCCGGGAAATCGCTGCTGGTCGACGCCCTGGGCTTCCTGTCCGGCCTGCGCGCCGACAGCGGCATGGTCCGCCACGGCGCCGAACGCGCCGAGCTGAACGCCGAATTCGATCTTTCCGACCGTCCCGAAGCGCTGGCCTGGCTGCGGGAACAGGAAATGCTGGACGAAGGCCGCGACGACGAGGCTGCCTGCCAACTGCGGCGCACCCTGCGTTCCGACGGCGGCTCGCGGGCCTGGATCAACGGCCGGCCGGTCACAGTGACCCAACTGGCGCAACTGGCCGGGATGCTGGTCGAGATCCACGGCCAGCACGAACATCAGGCGCTGTTGTCGCGCGCCAGCCAGCTCGATCTGCTCGACGCCTTCGGCCGCCACCAGCCGGCGCTGGCCGCGGTCCGCGAAGCCGCTGCGACCTGGTCCGCGCTGCTGCGCGAACGCGATACGCTGTCGAAGACCGGCGATGTCTCCGACCGGATCGAACTGCTGGAACACCAGTGGAGGGAACTCGATCGCGAGACCCTGGAACCCGCATCCATCGCCGGCTTGTTCGCCGACCACCGCCGCCACGCCAACGCCGCCGGGCTGATCGAGACCTGCGAGCGCGGCCTGGACCGGCTGGGCGGCGACGAAACCCCGTCGCTGCTGCAGACCCTCCTACACCTGCGCGGCGACATCGCCCGCGCCCGCAACGATGAGCCGCGGCTGGGCGAAGTCGACGGCATGCCCGACGCCGCCGCGATCCAGATCGACGAGGCCACCCGCCTGCTGCAGCGCATCCGCGACGATCTCGACCTCGACCCGGACCAGTTCGAGACGCTGGAGCAGCGGCTGGGCCGCCTGCACGAACTGGGCCGCAAGCACCGCGTCGCCCCGGAAACATTATTCGAAGTCCGCGACCGGCTCGCGACCGAACTCGACGCGCTGCGCAACGCCGGCACCCGCCTGGCCACGCTGGACGGCGAGGTCGCCAAGGCCACGGCGGGCTGGCGCGAGGCCGCAAGCGCGCTGACGGCCATCCGCCGCGCCTCGGCGGCATCGCTGTCGCAGGCCACCACCGACCTGATCGCCGAACTGGGCATGGGCGGCGGCCGCTTCGAGATCGCGCTGGAAGCCAACGAGGCCGAACGCCCCGACCCGTTGGGCGCGGAGCGGGTGGAATTCCGGGTCTCGGCGAACGCCGGGCAGCCGCCGCGCTCGCTGCGCAAGGTCGCCTCCGGCGGCGAACTGTCGCGGGTGTCGCTGGCGATCGAAGTCGCCGCACTGGGTCTGGATGCCGTGCCGACGATGGTGTTCGACGAAGTGGACTCCGGCATCGGCGGCGCGGTCGCCGAGATCGTCGGCCAGAAACTGCGGGCGCTGGGCGAAAAGCGTCAGGTGCTATGCGTCACCCATCAGCCGCAGGTCGCCGCCCAGGGCCACGCCCACTACCGCGTCAGCAAGGCCGAAGCGGCCGGCATGACCCAGAGCGCGGTGCAGCGGCTTGGGCCGAAGGAGCGTCAGGAAGAACTCGCCCGGATGTTGGGCGGCGTGGAAGTCAGCAAGGAAGCACGCGCCGCGGCGAAGCGGTTGCTGGAGAATGTCGTGTAGGTCGGGGCCTGGCCCGACCTTGCAATGTCTGCAATTGCGCCGGACGATGATCGAAACTGTATCGATCAATAAAAGTGCGAGCTGAAAAGTCGCAATGGTGGGCCAAGGCCCACCCTACTTCTTCTTCCGGACGTACAGCACCAGCGCGTGCTCTTCGATGTCGTAGCCGTATTCGGCCGCGATCTTGCGCTGCAATTCCTCGATTTCCGGGCTTTCGAACTCGATGATCTTGCCGCTCTCGATATCGACCATGTGATCGTGGTGATCGCCGCGATCCAGCTCATAGACGGCGTGGCCGCCCTCGAAATTGTGCTTCAGCACCAGTCCGGCTGCCTCGAACTGGGTCAAGACCCGGTAAACCGTGGCTAGGCCGATTTCGTCGCCGTCGTCCACCAGCTTGCGGTAGATGTCCTCCGCGGTCATGTGCCGCGGCCGGGTCTGTTCCAGCAACTCCAGCACCCGCATGCGCGGGTGGGTCACCTTGAGGCCGAGTTTGCGGAGGTCTCTCGTTTCCATAGCATGCGTTCCGTGAGTGTTGAACGAGGGGCATCCAACCCGCGATGAACGACGACGCACTGCCGGACTGCCGACTGTGCCGGGGGGCAGTGTATCATCGCCGGGCGCGACACCTTCCTTCAGCCGGCTGCCTCATGCTCAACATCACCCGCCGTTCGCTCCGTACTCCACTGCTCGTTCTCGCCATCGCGCTTGCGACCAGCGGCTGCGGCATCCTCTACAAACAGCCGATCTATCAGGGCAATCTGATCGAGAAAACCGCAGCCGACCAGCTGCAGGCCGGCATGAGCAAACAGGACGTGATCACGCTGATCGGCACGCCGGCGATCTCCGACCCGTTCAACCAGAATCGCTGGGATTACACCGCCACGCAGCGCACCGACCGTCGGGGCACCACCGAGATCAAGAACTTCACGGTGTTTTTCGAGAACGACGTGGTGAGCAAGTGGGAAGGCGAATATTTCGCCGAGCAGGACAACGAACTCGCCGCGAACGCGCGTCGCCAGTTCGGCCCGAACCTCGCCAAAGACAAGAAAAAGCGCCGCCGCTGAGCGGACGTCACTTCCCGGCGCGACGCCGCCGGGCTTCCTTGGGATCCAGCAGCAGCGGCCTCAGCAGCTCCACGCGGTCGCCGTCCCGCAGTTGCTGATCCAGCGCGACCGTTTCGCCATGAATCGCCACCGCGGCGGTCGTTTCCTGCTGCGGGAACGCTGCCGCAGACAGGGCATCGGCAACGGTCGCGCCTTCGCGCAGCGCCAGCATCACGGATTCATGCCGACGCGGCCAGGCGCGGATCACTTCGATACGCATCATCTCCGGGAATCGCTTCAGTCTTCCCCGCGATCGGCCACGCGCACGAAATCGTCGACCATCCGGTCCGCAAGGCTCTGGAAGCCCAGCGCGAACGCCGGTCCCAGCAGCTTGTTGCTCGATTCGAAATCCAGGGTCAGCGTGACCTTGCAGGCGCACTCCTCCAGCGCGTGGAACTGCCAGCGCCCGCTCAGCTTCCGGAACGGCCCGTCGCGCAGCACCATGTCGATGTGATGCGGCGGCGAGAGCGTGTTTTCGGTGGTAAACCAGGTGCTCAGCGCGCCCAGCCCCAGATCCAGCCGCGCCACCACCCGCGCATCATCCGCTTCCATCACTTCCGCCGCCTCGCACCAATCGAAACGACGCGGATACGCGGCGATATCGTTGACAAGCGCGAACATTTTCGCGGCGGAATGTTCGACCAGGGCGGAGCGTTGGATGACCGGCATGGGGCGTTCGACTCGCAGACTGATTCGCTGATGGCTCGCCCCGACTCGCCAGCCCGCCCCGCTTCAGGGACAATGCCGCAATGAGCAAGCAGAAAGTCGGAAAGGATAAGGCAAAGGCGGGCGACAAGGCAGGCAAGCCTGCGCCGGTCACCAAGACCATCGCCTTGAACAAACGCGCCAGGCACGAATACCACCTGGAGCAGCGCCACGAGGCCGGCCTCGCCCTGCAGGGTTGGGAGCTCAAATCGATTCGCGCCGGTCGCGCCAACATCATCGACGGCTACGCCCTGGTCCAGCATGGCGAGCTGTTCCTGATCGGTGCCCAGTTCACCCCGTTGATCCAGGCATCGACGCACGTCGTCGCCAACGACCGCCGCACCCGCAAGCTGCTGCTGCACCGGCGCGAGATCGACCAGCTGATCGGCAAGGTGCAGCGCGAGGGCTACACCATCGTCCCTACCGCGCTGTACTGGAAAGGCAACAAGGTCAAACTGGAAATCGCCCTCGCCAAGGGCAAGCAGGACCACGACAAGCGCGACGCCGCCAAGGACCGCGACTGGGCCAGAGAGAAGCAGCGCACGATGCGCCGCCACAATCGCGACGCCTGAACGCGCCGCATTGAACACGCTGCCACAGGCGAGCTTGCCCACGCTCTTCCCCGCCCCCATACTGGCTCGGTCAGTGGTATGACTTCCCCGGGGGTGCACAGGCTTCGACGGGAGTAGCAACGTCCACTGGTGCATGCCGAGGGGGTAGCTTTCCTCGTTAATCCAGCTGCAAAATTTAGTTGCCAACGACGACAACTACGCTCTCGCCGCTTAAGGCGTAAGCCCCGAACCCACTTGTGCCCGTGCTCGTGGATGTAGGGTCATTATCACGGAACAGCTGCCGGCGGCGACCCGCCAACCGGCAGTGAACTTAGCGGGTGTGGACGACGGCGTGCCTCGCACGTTGTGTTGCCGTCGTACGAGAATCAACAACGAGCTAAGCATGTAGTACCGGAGATCGCGCGCTTTCGGACGGGGGTTCGATTCCCCCCACCTCCACCAATACAAGCTCCAACGCAGTCCCAGAAAGGCCGGAATCCCCAATAAAAACAAGGGTTCCGGCCTTTTTTATGTCCGCAGACATCCCGTGGGGGCTATTGCAATCCGGGGGCAACTGGGGGCAACAATGGGGGCAACAGACCCATGCCGGGTTGGAGTTGCCCCCAAATGCCCCTCACCGATACCGCCATCCGCAAAGCCAAGCCCACGGAAAAAGCACAGCGTCTTCCCGATGGCGGCGGTCTGTATCTGGAACTCTCCCCGGCCGGGGGCAAGTGGTGGCGGCTCAAATACCGTTTCGACGGCAAGGAAAAGCGGATATCGCTGGGCACCTACCCCGATACCAGCCTCGCCAACGCACGCGACAAGCGCGACGCGGCCCGCAAGCTGCTGGCGGCAGGCGTTGACCCGGGCGAACACCGCAAGGCTGAAAAGGCCGCAGGCGACGACAAGGCCGGCAACAGCTTTGAAGTGATCGCCCGGGAGTGGTTCGCCAAGCACTCGCCAACTTGGGTTGCTTCGCACGCCGACAAGATCATCCAACGGCTGGAACGCGACGTATTCCCGTGGCTGGGCAAACGCCCGGTCGCCGATATCACCGCCAAAGAATTGCTCGCCACCGTCAACCGGATCACCGACCGGGGCGCGACCGAAACCGCGCACCGTGCCCTGCAGAACTGCGGGCAGGTGTTCCGCTATGCCATCGTCACCGGCCGCGCCGAACGCAACCCTGCGACCGACCTGCGCGGTGCCCTGCCTCCGGTCAAGCAAAGCCATCACGCGGCCATTCTGGAGCCTGCGGCGATTGGCGGGCTGCTGCGGGCAATCGAGGGCTATCAGGGCGGGTTCGTCACTAAATGCGCACTGCGGCTCGCCCCGCTGCTGTTCGTGCGCCCCGGCGAACTCCGGCAGGCGGAATGGGCCGAAATCGATCTGGACGCGGCGGAATGGAACATCCCCGCCGACAAGATGAAAACCCGCGAACCACATCTGGTCCCGCTGGCGCCGCAGGCGGTCGCGATCCTGTCCGAATTGCACGCCCTCACCGGGCGCAGCCGGTACGTGTTCCCCAGCGCGCGCAGCGCATCGCGGCCGATGAGTAACAACGCCGTGCTGTCCGCTCTGCGGCGCATGGGATTCGCGAAAGACGAAATGACCGGCCACGGGTTCCGCGCGATGGCGCGCACCGTCTTGGATGAAGTGCTGCATATCCGGCCCGACTACATCGAACACCAGCTGGCGCACGCGGTCCGCGACCCGAACGGCCGCGCATACAACCGCACGGCCCACCTGCCCGAGCGCCGCAAGATGATGGCGGCATGGGCGGAGTATCTGGACCAGTTACGCGACACCACCGGCAAGGTCTTGCCGATGAAGCGCAAAGCATCCGGCGACAGCCGGTAATAAGCGGCCGGCCGGGGTGGTTGAGACACCCCGGACCGGCCTAACCACCACCGTTCAACGAGGAACGATCATGGCTCACAGCAGATTATCAGACGACCGCCCGACCACCGTAGACACCGGCTTTCGGGAGATTCCAGCGGAGGGCATGCGCCTGTTGGCTGTGTCCGCAGGATTGGACAGCCGCACGGCCACACGTGAGGCAAGCGACCTAGAGGACGCGGTGCGCCGCGTGCTGGCGGGATCGATCGAAGCCGGGACGGATGGCAGCACGGCGTATCTATGCGAGTTCGCGTTAGAGACGGCCAAAGCATTGCGGGAAGCTGCTGGCGACAATTGAGCCGGCTTGCGGCATCCCATAACGACTCTCTAAGCTCGTTGTGCGCCTACGCCTACAGTGAAGGCGCCGGAAGCCTGCCGGCGCTGGGGCCAACCTTTTTTGCAGGACGAGAGGTGTGCTGTGTTCAAAATCGTCAATCGGAAAGAATTAATCGACTTTCTGCTACGCCGCAAATTTGGTTCACTGGCGCCTGCGCCCCCACCAACCTTGGCAAGTTCGATAGGCGAAGCAAATGGGGCGCGCGACAACAGCATTGAGAACAGTCGTGCAGAATTCGAGGCAATGGATACGACGGCGCTGCAACAACTCGTTGACGATGCCAATAAAGAGGCCGCCAGTAAGGAACGTGAGTTTGCCGCACAATGTCATGCGATGCGTGAAACTTACTGGCCACATTGGGCAAAAAAAGACCTATGGAGCGAAATCGAATTCGCCACATTGTGCTGTGGCTTGGTCCCTGAAGAACGCGGTAAACCTGGCGACCCCGGGAAAGCCCGCAGCGGTGATTTTCATACCATAGCCATCAATCGGGCAAACGACGACATACGGCGCGGCACCCTTTCCAAAACTCTTATATTCGTTCCTCGCCATGATGCCGACACGGCAGCAACGATGTATGGCACCGGGCGTCATTACGTCCCGGCTATTGCCGTCGAATGGGCTGCATCGCGTTTCGACACTTTCCCGCCCACTCTCTTAGATGCTGTGCGCAATCGCGCACAAGCGATGGAAGTGACTGAGGAATCTTCCGCTACGCGCTGGCCATGGGGTAACCATGAAACCGAGCTATTGCGGAATTTGGCAGTTGCGGGAAATAAGTTTTGGGCGCTGTATGACCCTACGGAGCCATCAACTGCCCCGACGAACGATGCCGTAGTGAAGTGGCTGAAGGCGCAAGGTGTCGCAGACCGAAATGCGCAAGTCATGGCGACCATGCTCCGCGCCGACGGCTTGCCGTCCGGCCCGCGAAAGTAGGTTCCCGTCACCCACTAAATCGCTTGTTCTTCAGATATTTAGCTGGCGCTTGAAGGGTTCCCGTCCCCCACTCCCCGCAGTGAACTGCGGCTATTCCGTGTACAGGTGGGCGAGCACTTTAGGCCCACTGCATCGTGCAGTGGCCACTACCGCCGGTAGCGGCCCGCGTAGACGGAACCGCAAATGACCCGTAACACACCAGAATCGCCGCCGCTTGGCGGAATCACACTCGAACGCCTCCCGCAAGTAAAAGCACGCACTGGGCTCGCGCGATCCACGATTTATCGCATGATTGCCTGCGGAGAATTCCCAAAGAATCTGAAGCTAAGTCAACGTTGTAGTGCTTGGAACTCTGCGGAAGTTGACGTATGGATTGCTAGCCGGATCGCTGCGCGCGATCAAGGCGCGAAACGATGAGCCGCCACGAAAAAGTGAACCCCCACGCTGGCAGGCGTAGGGGTTCGGGAAGCACTGCCGCAATTGGACAAAGCAACAGCCAGCGCAAACCTAACCGGGCACGCACCGGCTGGCAAGGGGACCGCCTGCCGCCGAACTGGCGTGAACGCCTGCCCGATCCCGAAACCTACTACCGCAAGCGTATCGACAAGCTCGGGCAACGCCACGGCAACGGCTGGGCACAAGGCCGCTGCCCGTTACACGACGACGGCACCGCTTCGCTGTCGGTGAATCTCGATTCCCCGCGTGGTGGCTGGCGCTGTTTCGCCGGCTGCGGTCATGGCGACTTACTCGCCTTTCACATGCGCTTGACCGGCTTGGAATTCGCCGATGCGGTGCGGGACTTGGCAGGGGTGGCACATGACAGTTGCCGATGAAACTCCAAAAGAAGCCGCGCGCAGGTTGACAGTATCAATGACCGCCAAGGGTTACGCACTGGCGGGCTTGCACGTGTACCGCGACGCGGACGACGTGCCGCTGTTCTATCGCATCCGTTTGAAACATCCAAACGGCGAAAAGTGGATTAGGCCTATGCACCACGACGGCCGCGCATTCGTGACCGGCGAACCGACAGCACCAACGAACGGAAAGCCGCTCTATCGCCTTCCCTTTCTGGCAGGCGATGGCGTGGCGTTCGTTGTGGAAGGCGAGACATGCGCCGACGTGCTCGCCGGCCTTGGCCTTACCGCGACGACCAGCGGCAGCGCCGACAGCGCCGATGCTGCGGACTGGACGGCTCTACAGGGCCGGCATGTCGTCATCTGGCGGGATAGCGACCCGGCAGGCCTTCGTTATGCCGAAACAGTAACGGCCAAGCTACGCGGCATCGCTGCGGTGATCGATTGGCTATACCTGGCACCGCTTGCACTGCCCGACAAGGGCGATTGCGTCGATTGGTTGGCGTTGAATCCGAACGCTACCGCTAGCGACGTGCTCGCCCTTGCGCGTCAACCCGCACCAGAGCCGCTACCGGCTGCAAACGCCAGCGCCCCCCGCGTGACCCTGCGGCGGGTTGTGACGTTGAACCTATTCCCGTCGATTGGCTGTGGCCGGGATGGCTTGCGGCCGGAAAGATGCATTTGATCGGCGGCGCGCCCGGTACTGGAAAAACGACCGTCGCGCTTGCGCTTGGTGCGACGGTATCCAGCGGCGGGCGATGGCCGGACGGCAGCCGGTCTTGCACTGGTAACGTCGTGATCTGGTCGGGCGAGGATGACAACGCCGACACGTTGAACCCGCGCCTGCGCGCTGCGGGGGCCGATCTGCGGCGGGTGCATGTGGTCAGTGGCGTAATCGATCAGGGGCAGTCCTACGCATTTGACCCTGCGCGCGATATGGACGCATTGCGCGACGCCCTACGCGGATTGCCCGACGTGCGATTGATGGTGATCGATCCCATCGTTTCGGCTATCGCTGGCGACTCGCACAAGAACGCGGAAGTTCGCCGGGGGCTGCAACCGTTGGTAGATCTTGCCGGCGAGCTGCGCTGCGCCTTGCTTGGCGTGACGCATTTTTCCAAGGGGACAGGCGGGCGCGATCCTGTCGAACGCATTACCGGCTCGCTGGCGTTCGCTGCGCTTGCTCGGATGGTATGGGTCGCTGCGAAACAGGACGCCGACGACGACCGGCCCGAACGGCGCGTGCTGCTACGGGCCAAGTCGAACATCGGCCCGGACGGTAGCGGCTTCGCCTATGACCTGCGGCAAGAGCCTTTGCCCGGCTATCCCGGCATCGAAGCATCCCGCGTCATCTGGGGCGAGGCAATCAACGGCAGCGCGCGCGCCGTGTTGGCCGCTGCGGAATCAGATGACAGCGAGCGCACGGCCACGGATGAGGCGATGGACTGGCTACGGGAAACGCTGGCCGATGGCCCGGTGCCGGCAACCGAAGTCCAAAAGCTCGGAAGGCAGTGCGGCCTGCCGGTCAAAGCAGTGCGGACGGCCCGCGAACGGCTGGGAATCAAGCCTAAGCGGTCCGGATTCGGCAAGGGCAGCTGCGTGCAATGGGCATTGCCGGGCCGCATAGATGCCCTGCCCGACCATAGATGCCCACACACAGAGAGGGCATCTATGGGTTCCGAGGGCATCTATGGCGATGAAGCCGGCGAAGAGATGCGCCCATGACCATGATTCGCCTACTCGCTGGATTGCATATCGCAGCACACCCCGGCCGCGATGCTGCGCGCGCTGGCACGCCGTCAACGGATGGCCGCAGGCGACGGACTCGCCCCGTAGCGTGCGCGGTATGCGGCCCCGTGCTGCTGTGGGCAATGCACCGGATACCGTCACAGCCTGCCCGTGGTGCTGGCATCGAAAAGCGGGGCTAACTCTCCCGCGCTCCCAACAAAGGAACCCGACACATGACTGACGGCTATTTATCTAAAGACCGCGAACACCTCGCAGCGATGCAACGGCAGCGACGGGCGCGCATGGTCCGCATCGATTACATGCCCGGCAAGGCCGCTAGGGACGCGATAGAGGCCATGCGGGCGCAATCACGACCCGGCACCGCGTCGGCGACGAATAGCGCCGTGATCGATGCCATAGTCGCGGAATGGGCGCGACTTACCGGGCTAAAGAAGAGCGAAGTAGACAAGCCCAAGACTTCGGCAAGCGTCCCGGAATTGTGCGACATGTACGCCCGCGCGCGTAGGACTTCGGATGCCGTGAACAGTACGCGCGTGCGTGTGAGTCCTGACAGTTTTGCCAAGTGCGCGGGCGTGCGCGCGGGAACAAGTCCGGCCCCACCGGAATTACCCTACGCATCGCAGGCGCACGCGGGCGCGAATGACTTCGATCCGAGGCATGCCAATCCCGTCCGCCCGTCTGCAATGACCGCACCGGAATTTCTGACTGCATACGCGCGTGCGAACAAGTCCGGCAACCTGCCCGCTGCGGCAAATGTGGCCCGGGTGATCTGTGACGCTAAGCGACGCCGTGACGGCCAACCCTGCCAAGGCCTGAGTGTTCCCGGAAAGCAGCGTTGCAAGTGGCATGGAGGGGCTTCTACGGTAAGCGTCCGCCCACCCCACATTCTCAGGACTCCATCACCGCTGCATCCTTGCATGACTTTCATGCAGGGAGAAGGGCGTGTCGAAGCAGGCGAAGATGGGGTTGTGGGAGAAGC
>JBKJTC010000195.1:0-7273 GCA_046590925.1 Lysobacteraceae bacterium
GTCGCCACGTTCGCGATATCGCCGATCCTGAATTCGCCCCGGCAGCGCTGGCCGGCGATGGCGGCGGCCATCGCGATGCGGTGGTCGCCGTGACTGTCGATGACGACGGGCGACTGCGAGTCGACAGCGAAGGGGCTGCTGCCGGATTCGCAGCCATGAATGACCGCGCCGTCGTCGGATTCGTCGACGCGGATGCCCAGCGCCCGCAGCGCGGCCGACATCGTGGCGAGGCGGTCGGATTCCTTCACCCGCAGTTCGGCGGCGCCGCTGACGCGGGTGCTGCCGCTGGCGCAGGCCGCGGCCACGAACAGCGCCGGGAATTCGTCGATCATGTCCGGCACCAGCGTCTCGGGCACCTCGATGCCCCGCAACTGCGCCGCGTGCACGCGCAGATCGGCGACGGCTTCGCCGCCCTGGTTGCGCGCATGGCTTTCGTCGATATCGGCGCCCATCATCCGCAGCGCCTGCAGCAGGCCGGTGCGGCGCGGGTTCATGCCGACCGCTTCGAGGGTGAGATCGGAGCCGGGAATCACGCTGGCCGCCACCAGAAAAAATGCCGCCGACGAGAAATCCGCCGGCACCGATACGTCGGTCGCGCGCAGCGCGTGGCGCCCGTCCGCGCCGCCGCGCACGCGGGCGATGCCGGGCGAGAATTCGATCGGCCAGCCAAACGCCGACAACATGCGTTCGGTGTAATCGCGGGTGGGATGCGGCTCGCGCACGGTGGTGTCTCCGTCGGCGTACAGCCCGGCCAGCAGCAGCGCCGACTTCACCTGGGCGCTCGCGACCGGCAGTTCGTAGTCGATCCCGTGCAGCGCCGCACCGCCGCGGATGCGCAGCGGCGGCAGGCCGCCGGTCTCGCTGTCGATGATCGCGCCCATCGTCGTCAGCGGATCGATCACCCGCCGCATCGGCCGCTTCGACAGCGACGCGTCGCCGATGAGCATGGTGTCGAACGCCTGCCCCGCCAGCACGCCCGCGAGCAGGCGCATGCCGGTGCCGGCATTGCCGCAGTCCAGCGCATCGGCGCTGGCGCGCAGGCCGCGCAGGCCGACGCCGTGCACGATCCGCGACTGCGACGACGGCGCTTCGATCTTCACGCCCAACTGCTGGAAGACCGCCGCCGTGGCGCGGGTGTCCTCGCCTTCGAGGAAACCATCGATCCGCGACACACCTTCGGCCAGCGACGCGAGCATGATCGCGCGGTGCGAGACCGACTTGTCGCCGGGCACGCGGATGCGGCCCTGCAGCGGCGCACCCGCGCCGACGATCCAGTCTTGTTTGCTCATATCCATACCTTCATGCCGCTCATGCCAGTACCTTGTCGAGGCCGGCCAGCAGGCGCCGGTTTTCGTCGGCGTTGCCGACGGTGATGCGCAGGCAGTGGCCGAGGCCGTAACCGATCATCGGCCGCAGCACGATGCCGATCTCGCACAGCGCCGCTTCGATCTTCGCGACGCGCGCGTTGTCGCCCGGCGCTGCGAACTGCGCGAGCAGGAAATTGGTCTGCGACGGGAACACCATCAGACCACGTGAGCGCAGCGCGGACGCCAGCGTTTCGCGCTGCTCGGCGTTGCGCGCGATCACCCAGGCGAGGTGTTCGTCGTCGCCCAGCGCGGCTTCGGCGGCGGCCAGCCCGGCGCTGTTGACGTTGAAACTTTCGCGCACGCGCTCGATCACCGCGATCAGGCCGGGATGGGCGATGGCGTAGCCGACGCGCAGCCCCGCCAGCGCATAGGCCTTGCTGAAGGTGCGGGCGACGATGAGGTTCGGATATTGCTTTTGCAATGTGAGCGCGGACGCCCACTCCGGCGCAGCGACGAATTCGGCGTAGGCCTCGTCGACGACCACCACGACGTTCGCCGGAATGCGCGCCATGAACGCGGCGAACGCATCGGCCGCATACCAGGTGCCGGTCGGATTGTTGGGATTGGCCAGATAGACCAGCCGCGTCGCATCGGTGATCGCAGTTGCGATCACGTCGAGATCGTGACCGCGCGGCATCGCGTGATCGTCCGCGTTGCACGGCGCAGCCCGCAGCGTCGCGCCCGCGGCCTGCGCGGCGATGGCGTACACCGCGAAACCGAACTGCGACGCCACCACATCGACGCCGGGCCCGGCGAATACCTGGGCGAACTGCATCAGCAGCTCATGCGAGCCGTTGCCGAGCAGGATCGATGCGGGATCGACGTCATGCTTGGCGGCGAGCGCGCGCTTGAGATCGGCGCCGAGCGGATCGGGATAGCGGAAGCTGTCGTGGATCACGCCGAGCACGGCTTCCTTGGCTTTCGCGCTGGGGCCGTACGGGTTTTCGTTCGAGCCGAGTTCGATCAAGTGCTGATCTTTGAACCGGCGCCGGAACGCGACCAGATCGTGGCCGGGATCGTAGGCGCGCAGGCGCTGGATGCCGGGTTGGGCGAGCGCGGAGAAGAAATTTTCGGACGTTTGATCGGTGTGTTTCATTGAAGATTGCCGATGACCATTTCAAGGCCGGATGCATTCAAGAATTTGATGTCGAAAACCCGCAGCGGCGCCCGTTGTCATCCCGAGCCATTTGCCTTTAGCCCCCGCGCAGGCGGGGGGAGGGACCTGCTGTGAGGATGTCGCGGAACGAAAGCAGGTCCCTCACCCCGATGAAGCCGGGGATTCGGGATGACATGGACATCATTTGCCCGATCATTTGTCCGATCGTCCGCCCGATCATCCGCCATTGCCCGATTTCGGTTTCGGATGCGCAGGGTTACGGCACCGCCACCGGATAAGACCCCAGCACGCGCACGTCGCCGGCGAACTCGTCGATCTCGGCCAGCGCATCCTTCAGCGGCGACTCGTCGGCGTGGCCGCTGACGTCGATGAAGAACGCGTACTGCCACAGCTTGCCGTGCGCGGGCCGGGATTCGATGCGGTTCATGCTGATCGAACGCCGCGCCAGCGGTTCGAGAATCTTGTACAGCGCGCCGGGCTGGTCGCGGATGAACACCAGCAGCGAGGTGCGGTCGTTGCCCGAAGTCGGGAACGAGGCGCGACCGATCACCAGGAAGCGGGTGGTGTTGTCGGCACGGTCTTCGATCGGGCCGGCCACCACTTTCAGGCCGTAGGCGTGGGCCGCGTTCTCGCCGGCGATGGCCGCGGCGTCGTCGGCGTTGCGCGCGCGGCGCGCGGCCTCGGCGTTACTGACCACCGAGTGTTTCTCGACCTTCGGCAGGTTCTGCCGCAGCCACGACTTGCACTGCGCCAGCGACAAGGCGTGCGAATACACGCGCTCGATATCTTCGATATGGCCCGTGCGCGACAGCAGGTACTGGTGAACGCGCAGTTCCACTTCGCCGCAGATCATCAGCGGCGATGCATTCTGATTCGAAGCCAGAAACAGATCGAGCGTGGACTGGATGGTGCCGGTGCCGGAGTTCTCCACCGGCACCACGCCGAAATCGGCGTGGCCGGCGGCGACTTCGTCGAAGACTTCTTCCACCGTCGCCAGCGGCAGCGCTTTGGCCGAGTGACCGAAGTGCTTGTAGACCGCCTGCTGCGAGAACGTGCCTTCGGGGCCGAGGAAGCCGACTTTCAGCGGCTCCTGCTGGGCCAGGCAGGCGGACATGATTTCCCGGAACAGCCGCACCAGCACTTCGTCCGACAGCGGACCTTCGTTGCGATCGACCACGCGGCGCAGCACCTGCGCCTCGCGCTCGGGGCGGTAGTAATCGACCGCCGCCGCGAGCTTGCCTTTGGCCCTGCCGACCTGATGCGCCCACAGCGCGCGTTCGGCGATCAGGCTCTGGATCTCGTGATCGATGCCGTCGATCTGCGCGCGCACCGACAGCAGATCGGGTTTGCCCTGGGCGTCGAGGGGAATTTCCACCGACCCCTTGGCCACGGCCTGCGTTTTCGCGGCTTTGGGCTTGGCGGCCTTCGCCGTCGGCTTGGCCTCAGCTTTCGCGGCTGGCTTGACGGGCCGTTTGACCGGCTTCGCGGTGCCGCCGGGCTTGCGTTGTTCAGCCATGGCGTTGCTGGAACTCCCGCATGAAATCCGCCAATGCCTTCACGCCTTCGACCGGCATCGCGTTGTAGATCGAGGCGCGCATGCCGCCGAGCGCGCGGTGTCCCTTCAGCGCCATCAGGCCGGCGGCCTTGGCTTCGGACAGGAAGGGCTTGTCCAGGGCTTCGTCGTGCAGGAAGAACGGCACGTTCATGCGCGAACGCGCGGCGGCGGCGACTTCGTTGCGGTAATAGCCGCCGGAGCCGTCGATCGCCGAATACAACAGCGCGGATTTCTCGGCGCTGCGGCGGGCGAATTCGGCGACGCCGCCTTCGGCCAGCATCCACTTCACGTTGAGGCCGAGCATGTACCAGTTCCAGGTCGGCGGCGTATTGAGCATGGACTCGCCCTTGAGATGCGAGGCGTAATTGAAGATGTCGGCGCGCGGCTGACCGGCGCGCTCCAGCAGGTCACGACGCACGATCACCACGGTAATGCCGACCGGGCCGAGGTTCTTCTGCGCGCCGGCGTAGATCACGCCGTACTTGGAGATGTCGACCGGCTCCGACGCGATGCTGGAGCTGAAATCGGCGACCAGCGGCACGTTACCCACGTCCGGAGTCTCGCGGAATTCGACGCCGTGGATGGTTTCGTTCGCAGTGATGTGGACGTACGCCGCATCGGCCGACAGCTGCCAGCTGTCGCGCGCCGGCACGTCGCGGAAACCGCCGGCCTCGCTGGTCGCGGCCACGCGCAAATCGACATACGGTTTGGCCTGCTTGATCGCGGTTTTGCCCCAGTGACCGCTGACCACGTAGTCGACGGCCTGGCCCGGCGCTGCGAAATTCAGCGGGATCAGCGCCTGCTGGGTGGTGGCGCCGCCGCCGAGGAACAGCACCGCGTAATCGTCGGGAATCGACATCAGCGTGCGCAGGTCGGCCTCGGCCTCGGCCGCGACTTGAATGAACTCCGGGCCGCGGTGGCTGTGTTCGACGATGGACGCGCCCGAATCGCGCCACTCCAGCATCTCGTCCTGGGCCTGGCGGAGGACGGTCTCGGGCAGGGTGGCGGGACCGGCACTGAAGTTGAAGGCGCGCGACATCGGAGATTCCGTGGGTAAGAGGGGGCCGCCGAGTATGCCGCAGCGCAGCATCGTTTTGGGAGGCGCCGGGATGCCGAAAAGAAATTTACAGATGCCGCGCAACCGAATGCTTACTTCGACCGTCTTATAGTCGGACCCCTCTGCTCGACGGACACGCCCATGCCCCTCCCCTCGTCCCTGCGCGACGCCCTGCGCATCCCGGCTTCCGAGATCACCGACGAAGCGATCTATCGCGACCGCCGCCGCCTGATCGGCCTGCTGGCCGCCGCCCCGGCCCTGGCCCTGTCGGGCTGCGCCGAGGCCGAGCCTCCCCCACCCCCAAAGATCAAGGTCAGCCCGGCGCAGCTGAAATCGGGCTTCCGGACCGCAGAGGAGCTGACCCGGCTGGAGGACGTGACCACCTACAACAACTTCTACGAGTTCGGCACCGGCAAGGCCGATCCCTCGCAGGCCGCCAAGACCCTGCGCACCAAGCCATGGACCATTTCGGTATCCGGCGAATGCGCCAAGCCCGGCAAACTGGATCTGACCGATCTGCTCAAGGGCCTGAAACCGGAGGAACGCATCTACCGCCTGCGCTGCGTCGAGGGCTGGTCGATGGTGATCCCGTGGCTGGGCGTGCCGCTGGGCGACGTGCTGAAGCAGTTCCAGCCCACTTCGAAAGCCAAGTTTGTAGCCTTCACCAGCCTGGCCGACCCGAAGCAGATGCCCGGCGTGCGCTACGACTCGATCGACTGGCCGTACCGCGAAGGCCTGCGCATCGACGAAGCCATGCACCCGCTGACGCTGCTGGCCACCGGCCTGTACGGCAAGCCGATGCCGCAGCAGAACGGCGCCCCGGTGCGGCTGATCGTGCCGTGGAAATACGGTTTCAAGAGCATCAAATCGATCATCGGCATTACCTTCGTCGAGAAGATGCCGCCGACCGCCTGGAACGATCTGCAGCCGTCGGAATACGGCTTCTTCAGCAACGTCAACCCGAACGTGGACCATCCGCGCTGGAGCCAGAAAAGCGAGCGCCGGATCAGCGGCACCGCCAGCAAGCTGTTCGCCGAGCGCATCCCGACCAAGATGTTCAACGGCTACGCCGAACAGGTCGCGGGGATGTACAAGGGTCTCGATCTGAAGAAGTGGTTCTGACAAGCCTGTTTTTGTAGAGCGGCCTTCAGGCCGCTGGAACAACAGCGCATCCCTCACATTCGTTCTGGATGACAGAAGCCCGCGGGTTTAAGCCCGCTGGCCGTTCGCCCGCCCAAAGCAGCGGCCTGAAGGCCGCTCTACAGATAGAGATGTTGCGCCTCATGCCGAAAAGCTCTCCCCGCCTCATCGCCGCCAAAGCCCTCGTCCACGCCCTCTGCCTGACGCCCCTGGCGATCCTGGCCTGGCAGTTCTGGGACGTGTTCAACACCGGCAGCGATGCGCTCGGCGCCGATCCCGTGGCCGAAGTGGAGCATCGGCTCGGGATCTGGGCGCTGCGCTTCCTGATGATCGCGCTCGCGGTCACGCCGCTGCGGCAGTTGACGGGCCAGACCGTGGTGCTGCGCTTCCGGCGCATGCTCGGCCTGTACGCCTTCGCGTACGCCACCCTGCATTTCGCGGCCTATCTGGGCCTGGACCTGCGCGGCTACTGGCTGCAGATCTTCGAGGAAATCGCCAAGCGCCCCTACATCACCGTCGGCTTCGCCGCCTGGCTGCTGCTGGTGCCGCTGGCCATCACCTCGACGCAGGGCTGGATCCGGCGTCTCGGCCGGCGCTGGGGGCTGTTGCACAAGCTGGTCTACGCCATCGGCGTGCTGGCCGTGCTGCACTTCTGGTGGCTGGTGAAATCCGACATCCGCGAGCCGGCGCTGTATGCCGGCATCCTCGCCCTGTTGCTGGGCTGGCGGCTCTGGAAGTGGTGGCGTAAACGGGTTTCGGCGGCGACACCGTCAATCGCCGCCCAATAGCAATAGCGCGGCGATCACCGATGCCAGCAGCGCCGCCGCCAGCAACAGCCACGGCAGGCGCCGGCCGCGACGGCGCGGGGCCGGCAGGGCTTCGGCAGCATCCTCGGCCGCCGCCACACGGGTCAGCTGCGACGTATTACTGGCAGGCGCTTCGATCACGAACCGATGGTGCACATCGAACACGATCTGGTCGCCGGGCGATAGCAGCGCATCGCGGATCGGTTCGCCGTTGACCACGCTGCCGTCGCC
>JBKJTC010000088.1:0-37058 GCA_046590925.1 Lysobacteraceae bacterium
CCGTCACCTTGACGAATGGACAGATTCCGCCGCACACCCATGGCGTCAATGCGTATTCGCAGACCGCGACGGGCAGCGGTTCGAGTTCGCCGGTCGCCAATGGCGGGCTTTCGTTCCTGGCGTCCTCCACGGCGTCGAAGAACTTCATCGCAGCGCCGCTCAACACCACCTTTGCTCCGAACATGATCCAACCGAACCAGGGCGGCGGGCAGCCCCACCAGAACCAGCAACCGTATCTCGGCGTGAACTTCTGCATCGCGCTGCAGGGCATCTTCCCGTCGTTCCCCTGACGTGACGATGGCGACACCGCAAACGTCGGCGCGCTTCCCCCGGGAACGCGCCGACCGCATGACCACTCCCGCGCTCCTCATCGAGCGCGGGTTTTCTTTGCGCGCCGCGCACGACGACGACCTGCCATGGCTGCGCGACCTGTACGCCAGCACGCGCGCCGAGGAGATGGCGCCGGTGCCGTGGCCTGAGATCGCGAAACGCAGTTTTCTGGATCAGCAGTTCGGTCTGCAGCACCAGCACTATCTGAAGCATTTCGGCGACGCCGACTTCCTCGCCATCGAACACACCGAACGCGGCCCGGTCGGCCGCTATTACCTGCAGCGCGTGGCGCCCGCGCATCTGCTGGTCGACATCAGTCTGTTTCCCGCCCTGCGCGGCAGCGGCGTGGGCACCGCGCTGATCCGCCAGAGCCAGCAGGACGCCGCGGCGCTGGGCCGCGGCATGCGCCTGCATGTGCAGCAGTCCAATCCCGGCGCGCGCCGGCTGTACGAGCGTCTGGGTTTCGTCGCCGAGGGCAACGAGGGCACGCATCGCCCGATGCGCTGGTTGCCGTGAACTGGCTGCCGTCAACATGTAGAGCGGACTTCAGTCCGCTACCTGCCTTGAGAAAAGCAGCAGCGCGCTGAAGCACCCTCTACAAAAAGCTCGATCCCGGACGCCCGGCATCGAAACCGGTCAGTTGAACACCGCCTGATACAGGAACCCGGCCTGCTCCTGCGCCACCGGCACCAGGAAAATCCCGGTCTCGCCCAGCCGCGGGTGGCGCATCGCATAGATCTGCTGCGGGAACAGGAACGCCGCGGTGTTGCGGAACAGCAGCGAAAACGGCTGGCGCATCGCGTTCTGCGCGTGGGTCGGCAACGGCCGCGCTTCGACCAGCACGAACTCCAGATCCATGTCATTGATCGCGGCGAGGAACGTCTCGTTCACGCACCCGGCGAAGTGTTCCAGCGTCAGCAATTCCATGTAGCACGGCTCCCCAGCCTGCGCTGCGCGATCCGGCAGCAGGCGACATCCTCGCCGCAGCCGATGGCGCGCACAAGCCCGGCGCGGGCATCGATGGAATGCTCCACGGCTGTCGCCGACGCAGACAAGCGCGCCCCGGCCGGGGACAATGGCGCCCCCGCAGGCCCCCGAACGTCCACCACTCCCGATGGATTCAGGCGCCAGTCGCCATCCTCGCCGGGTTTGCGGCCATCCAATGCCGCACCCCGCCTCCCCTAGAAGACCCGATGCCCAACGCTTCCGCCGCCGTCCGTGTCACCGGCCTCCGCCTCGATCGCGGCGCGCGCACGATCCTGCGCGACATCGATCTCAGCGTGCCGCGGGGCAGCGTCACCGCCATCCTCGGGCCTTCGGGCTGCGGCAAATCCACCCTGCTGTCGGCGCTGACCGGCGAACTCGACCCCGCCGCCGGCACGGTCGAAGTGCTGGGCCAGCCGGTGCCGCGGCGCAAGCGCGAGCTGCTGGAGCTGCGCAAGAGCATCGGCGTGCTGCTGCAGGGCAACGGCCTGCTGACCGATCTCACCGCCGCCGAAAACGTCGCCCTGCCGCTGCGTACCCACACCGATCTGCCCAGGGACGTCATTCGCCACCTGGTCGAAATGAAGCTGCATGCGGTCGGCCTGCGCGCCGCCGCCGATCTGTATCCGCGCGAACTCTCCGGCGGCATGGCCCGCCGCGTCGCACTGGCCCGCGCGCTGGCGCTGGACCCGCCAATCATGATTTACGACGAACCGCTGACCGGACTCGACCCGATCGCCAGCGGCGTGATCATGAGTCTGATCTCGCGGCTCAACGACAGCCTGGGCCTGACCAGCCTCATCGTTACCCACCACGTCCACGAAACCCTGCCCATCGCCGACCGCGCGGTGGTCATCGCCAACGGCACTCTGGTGTTCGACGGCACGCCGTCGGAACTGGAAACCACCAGCGACCCGCTGATCCGCCAATTCCTCAAGGGCGAACCCGACGGCCCCATTCCCTTCGACGCCATCGCACGCACGGAGGCTGCGTGATGGCCTTCGTCGACACCATCCGCAGCATCGGCCGCGCCGGCATGTTCTCGATGTCGGTGTTCCGCGCCACCAGGCCGAACCGCGATTTCTGGTACGAGCTCACCCGCGAGATCTACAAGATCGGCGCGCGTTCGCTGCCGATCATCGCCGTTGGCGGCGCGTTCGTCGGCCTTTCGGTCACTCTGCTGGGCTATCGCGTCCTGCTGACGTACGGCGCGACCAATCAGGTCAGCGCCGCCGTTGGCATCGGCATGTATCGCGAACTCGCGCCGGTGCTCACCGCACTGCTGTTCATCGGCCGCGCCGGCAGCTCCATCGCCGCCGAGCTGGGATTGATGCGCGCCACCGATCAGATCACCGCGCTCGGGTTGATGGGCATCGACCCGGTCGGCAAGGCGGTCGCGCCGCGGTTCTGGGCGGCGGTGCTGACGGTGCCGCTGCTCACTGCGTTCTTCTGCAGTCTGGCCATCTCCGCCAGCTGGTTCCAGGCGGTGCAGGTGCTGGGCATCGACAACGGCAGTTTCTGGCAGGTGATGAAGGACTCGGTGGATGTCTACGACGACTTCCTGCCGGCGTTCCTGAAATCGGCCGTCTTCGGCGGCACCGCGGCGCTGGTGGCGTCGTACGCGGGCTTCCACGCCGAGCCGACCATCGAAGGCACCTCGGTCGCCACCACCCGCGCGGTGGTGAACGCCTCGCTGCTGGTGCTGATGTTCAATTTCGTGCTGTCCGCCTTCCTGTTCCGGTGATCGCGATGCGCGCCGCGCGTTCCGGACACCCGTTCCCCAAACACACGCTTTCAACCAAGGTATCCCCATCATGAGTGCACGCGGCCCACGCCTCGAATTCGCCGTCGGCGCCTTTCTGCTGCTCGCCCTGGCCTCGCTGCTGGTGCTGGCCATCGCCTCCACCAACGGCAAGTTCGGCTTCGGCGACGACAGCTACGAACTCAAGGCCCGGTTCACCAACCTCGGCCAACTGCGGCCGATGGCGCCGGTGAAGATCGGCGGCGTCGCCATCGGCAAGGTCGCCTCGATCGAGCTGGATCCGGTGAAACTCGACGCCGTGGCCATCCTCGACATCGACAGCCGCTACAAGGATCTGTCGATCGACACCTCGGCCAGCATCCTCACCGGCGGCCTGCTCGGCGAAAGCTATGTCGGCCTGCAGCCCGGCGGGGCGGTGGAAACGTTGAAGGCGGGCGACGAGATCGCCTTCACCACGCCCGCGGTCGACCTGATCCAGATGGTCGGCAAATACATTTTCGGCGGTACCGGAACCAAGCCGGCCGGCGACGACTCCAACCCGTCTTCCGACACCCCCTCCCCCGCACAAGACCCCACGCCATGACCATGAACATCCGTCATCTGCCTGCTTTCATCGGCGCCGCTTTCATCGGCGCTGCCGTGTTCGCCGCGGCGGTCCCCACCTTCGCCCAGACGCGCACGGCGGCGGCGCCTGTATCGGCCTCGATGCACGGCACGCCCAGCCAGCTGGTGCTCAACAACAGCCAGCGCGTGCTCACCACCCTGGAAAAACGCCGCGCCGAGTTCAGCAAGAATCGCGTCGCGCTGCGCCAGTTCATCAGCACCGAATTCAACGCGATGTTCGACCGCGACTACGCCGCGCGTCTGGTGCTGGGCCGGCACGCCCGCGGCGCCGCCGACCAGGACGTGAAACTCTTCGCCGATGCGCTGGCCGACAATCTGATGCAGCGTTACGGTTCGTCGCTGCTGGATTTCAACACCCAGCTGCGGGTGCGGGTGAAGTCGGAAAGCGCCCTGGCCCAGGGCCAGGGCGTGAAGGTCTCCAGCGAATTCCTGCGCCAGGGCGGCGAATCGATTCCGGTGACCTATTTCATGCGCAAGATCGGCAACCAGTGGAAGGTCTACGACGTGATGGTCGAAGGCGTGTCCTACGTGCAGACCTTCCGCAACCAGTTCGACGCCGAACTGCAGCGCAAGACGATCAAGCAGGTCGCCACCGAACTGCGCAACGGCCAGCTGAAGGCGGATGCGGGCCAGTGACCGCTTCCGCGCAGCCCGCCAGCCCGTCTTCCGGCATCACCGGCCCAGTGACCATTACGCGCACCGGCGAAACCCTGCGTTTCGGCGGCGCGCTGCTGCGCGGCGGCATCGCCGCGCTTTGGCCGCAGGTGCCGGCCGCACTGGACGGCGTGCAGCGCATCGATCTGACCGCGGTCGAACGCATCGACAGCGCCGGTCTGGCGCTGGTTTCGCTGCTGGCCTCGCGGTGCGGTACGGTCGCGATCGACGGCAGTCCCGAAGGCTTCGCCGAACTTCGTGCGGCGTATCGACTGGGCCACGGCCTGGCGTTCGTCCGCGACTGACGTATCTTCCGGCCTGTACCGACAGGCTCCCCACCCCACTTTCTCCGGCTACACTCGACCCATGACGACCTCGCGCCTCCTCCCCCGGGCCGCTCTTGTCCTCGCCGCATTGCTCGCCAGCGGCTGCGCGCACAAGACCGCCACCGACGCCCAGCCGACGGTCACCGTGATCGAAGCGCCGGCCGCAGACGCGGCCGACGCCGCCGCCACCGAAACCGCCCCCGCGCAAGCGCCTGCCGATGCCGCTCTTGCGGCGCAGGACAGCAGCCCAGACGCGCAAGGCACCCAAGCCACCGCTGAAGCGCCAACGGCATCGACATCGGCACTGCCGCCGACCCAGGCCGAGCTGGATTACGCCGCGCTCTACGGCAATGGCGAACTCCCGCCGGAATACGATCCGATCGCCGATCCCACCCTGCCCGCGCCCGCCACCCTGCCGCAGGCCTACGATCCGTGGGAAAAAATGAATCGCCGCGTGCATCGCTTCAACGAAGCGGTCGACCGCGGTGTGGCGAAGCCGTTGGCGAAGGCCTACATCGCCGTGGTACCGCGCCCGGTGCGGCTGGGCGTCGGCAACTTCTTCAACAACCTCGGCCAGCCGGTCAGCGCCGTCAACGCGCTGCTGCAGGGCAAGCCCAAGCAGGCCAGCCAGGCGATGGGCCGGTTCCTGCTCAACAGCACCCTCGGCATCGGCGGCGTGTTCGACCCGGCCACTTCGGCGAAGCTGCCGAACAAGAGCGAGGATTTCGGGCAGACGCTCGGCATCTGGGGCTGGAAGCGATCGCGCTACGTCGAACTGCCGCTGTTCGGCCCGCGCACCATCCGCGACGCGCTGGGCATGGCCGGCGATTCGCCGCTGTCGCCGATCCGCGGCATCGAAGCGGACACGGCGCGGGTGTTCCTGCAGGGCCTGCAACTGGTCGACGTGCGCACCCAGTTGATGGCCGTGGACAAGATGCGCGAAGGCGCGACCGACGATTACGCGCTGGTGCGCGATGCGTGGATGCAGCGGAGGCAGTACCAGATCTTCGGCGAGCGCGACGAAAACACCGACGAATCCCTGCCCGAATATCTGCGCGAGAACGAAGACAATCCCACGGTGCCGATCAACGCGATTCCGGTGATTCCGGGTTCGCCGTAGGGCGGGCGTAGGGCGGGCTCAAGCCCGCCATTGCGATGCCTCGGATCGAGTCAAACAATGATCGGAATAATTTGTGTTCGTAGGTGCGTGGCGAACGGATAACCCATGGCGGCGGGCTTGAGCCCGCCCTACGAATTGCGATGAAAATCCGCGATCAACGGTTGTCAGCAGAATCATCCTCACCCGCAGCATCGACTGAAATATCTCCCAATAGCTTCTGCGCTTCGCCCGCGGGCAGCGCTTCGACCTCACGCAACTTTCGGCCCAGCGCGCGCGAACGCACGCTGGTTTCCTCGATCTTGTTGCTGGCTTCGTCGAGTTTCTTCTTGACGCCGTCCAGCACCGTGCCGAACTTGGCGAACTCGGTCTTCACCGCGCCCAGCGTGCGCCACACTTCGCTGGATCGCTCCTGGATGGCGAGCGTGCGGAAACCCATCTGGAAACTGGTCATCAGGGCCAGCAGCGTGGTGGGGCCGGCCACCGCGATGCGCTGATCGCGCTGCAGCGCTTCCACCAGCCCCGGGCGACGCAGCACCTCGGCATACAGGCCTTCGGTCGGCAGGAACAGGATCGCGAATTCGGTGGTGTGCGGCGGCGCGACGTATTTTTCGCGGATGTTTCTGGCCTGCTTGCGCACCTCGCGCTCCAGCGCGTCGCCGGCCTGGCGGGCCGCATCCACATCGCCCGACTCCTGCGCGTCCAGCAGGCGTTCGTAATCCTCGCGCGGGAATTTGGCGTCGATCGGCAGCCACACCGGCACGCCGGGTTCGGAGCCGGGGAAGCGCACCGCGAATTCGACGCTGGCGTCGCTGCCGGGCACGGTCTTGACGTTGGCCGCGTACTGATCCGGCGCGAACACCTGTTCCAGAAGCGCGGCAAGCTGCACTTCGCCGAAGACACCGCGCGATTTCACGTTGTTGAGCACGCGCTGCAGGCCGCCGACATCCGACGCCAGCTTGTTCATGTCGCCCAGCCCCTGATGCACCTGCACCAGCATCTGCGCGACGTTGCCGAAGCTTTCGGTGAGCCGCGTTTCCAGCGTCGACTGCAGCTTCTCGTCGACGGTCGCGCGCATCTGTTCGAGCTTCGCCTCGTTCCCGGTCTGCAGCTCGCGCAGTTTCTGTTCCAGGGTCACGCGCAGTTCGGTGAGCCGCTGTTCGTTGCGGTCGGTGAGTTCGCGCAGCTGCGCGCCCAAGCCGTCGGCGAACTGTTTCTGCCCGCCCGCCAATTCGATGCGCGCCTTCTGCGCGTCGTCGTTCAGCGCGGCGCGCAGCTCGTCCAGGCGCGCGTCGGTGCGCAGGGTCAGGTCGGCGAGGCTGCGGCCGAAACCCTCGATCCGCTGCGCTTGGCCGAGTTCCAGACTGTCGAGTTGCTGACGCAGTTCGCCGCGCCCGGCGCGCTGCTCGTCTCGCAACGCTTGCTCCACCCGTCCGCGCAGGCGGTCCAGCGCGGCGTCGGGCTTGCGCAGCAGCAATACGACCAGCAGGACAAGGACGGCCGCAACGGCGACCAGCAGCAGGATCAACATAAGATCGGTATCGGGCATGGCGTCAGTGTACCCGCGGGGTCAAGCGAGACGACAGCGGCGTGACGTCGATGTTTCAATTGTCATTTTTCTGTCATTTTCAGCCATTATCGTGGCGCCAACCTTCCAAGGGGCTCGACCGAATGTTGTCGATAGGAACGGGGTTGCTGGTGTTGGTCGGCGCGAGCGCTGCGTCGGTGTTCTGGCTCTGGCGTCGGCGCGTACAGCGCATGCGCTACATCCGCGAGGCGCGGCTGCCGCCCGGGATACGCGACAAACTGCGCAAGCAACGGCCGGACATCGCGCCGGAGCACTATCCGCTGATCGACCGCGCGCTGCGCGATTTCTTCGCCGCTTATCTGCTGGGCGGCGGAAAACCGGTGTCGATGCCCTCGCAGGCGGCCGACGAGCTCTGGCATGAGTTCATCCTCCACACCCGCCACTACGACCAGTTCTGCAGCAAGGCGTTCGGGCGGTTCCTGCACCACACGCCGGCGGTGGCGCTGTCGCGCAACTACGAACGCAACGTCGGCCTGCGCCGGGTGTGGTGGCATACCTGCAAGCTGGAAGGCATCGACGCGCGCAACCCGACGCGACTGCCGCTGCTGTTCGCGCTGGATGCGAAGCTGGGACTGACCGACGGCTTCACCTACGCGCTGGACTGCCACGGTCTGCGCGAGAAGAACGATGACAGCGGCGGTGGCGGCTGCGGTTCGCAATGCGCCACCGACATGCGCGACACGTCCTTCGACGGCACCACCGACGGCCTGGGCGACAGCGATGGCGGCGGTGGAGATGGGGGCGACGGTGGAGACGGCGGCGGCGGTTGCGGCGGGGATTGAGATCCGCGGCGTCGCTCAATCCACCACGCGGCAGAACACCGCCTTCAGATAGCGGCTTTCCTGCACGTCGGTCAGCCACGGGTGGTCGGCGCCGGCGCCGGCGACTTTCAGCACCTGCACGGTGCGGCCGGCGTAGTACGCGGCGCGGCGCACGGCGTCGAGGAACTGTTCCTCGCTGACCAGGCCTGTGCAGGAGAAGGTCGCGAACAGGCCGCCGGGTTTCACCACGCCCATCGCCAGCTTGTTCATGTCGAGGTATTTCTTCAGCGCCGGGATGATCTGTTCGCGGTCGCGGGTCATCTTCGCCGGATCGAGGACGACGACATCGAACTGTTCGCCGGCATTGGCCGCATCGCGCAGCCAAGGGAAGAGGTCGGCCTGCACGAAACGCGGGCGGACGCCGCTCTCGAACGGCATGTTCAATTTGGCGTTGGCCTTGGCGATCTCCAGCACGTTCTCGTCGATGTCCACGCCGACCACTTCGCTGGCGCCGCGCGCGGCGGCGTACACGCCGAAACCGCCGGTGTTGCAGCACAGATCGAGCACGCGCTTGCCCCCGCACTGGTGCGACAACCATTCGCGGTTCTCGCGCTGGTCGGCGAAGAAGCCGGTCTTGTGCGCGCCGGCCGGATCGGCGCGGAACTTGATGCCGTACTCGGTGATGATGGCGGGCGCGGCCGGCTCCGTGCCGCGGAAATCGAAGCTTTCCTGTTTCTGCACGTGCTCATCGGCGAAGGCGTGGAAACGACAGCCTGGGAACTGTTCCCGCAGCGCGGCGTAGATCCATTCGCGATAGCGGAACATGCCGGCGCTGAAGTATTCGACCACCAGCAGATCGTCATAGCGGTCGACGACCAGACCGCTGAGCCCGTCGCCCTCGCTGTGGACCACTCGCCACGCATTGCTCACCGCGTCGAGTTTCAACACATCGCGGCGCAGACTCACCGCTTCGGCGATTTTGCGCGAGAACCATGCGGCGTCGACGTCGATGTCGGGATCGCGTTCCAGCAGGCGCAGCGAGATCCGCGAATGGCCGTTGTAGAAGCCGCGCGCGGTCCAGACACCGTCGTTGCCGATCACATCGACCAGGCTGCCCGGCTTCGGCCGCTGGGTGGGTTTCTCGACCAGTTTCTGGAAGATCCACGGGTGGCGGGAGGTCCAGCTGTTCTTGAGATGGATCTGCGGAAGGCTGGGCGGAAGCGCGGTCTGGGCGTTGTTTTCGTTCATGTTTCCATTGTAGTGGCGATTGACAGCCGCGGGCCTTTCCCGGAGCATCGCCGGTTCTGAAGGGGAGTAGCTCCCATTCGTCGCGGTCGTCATTACGAGTTCGGGTTCGCGCCCGGCTCCGGCCCGGCGGCAGTCGTCAAGGCACCTGGTGCCAGCGGCTGCGAGCGGGACCTTCGCCGCCTGGCGAAGGTCCGTCCCGTTCAAGCGCATGGTCCACCCATGCGCCGCCCGATCCTCTGATCGGAAGCAGACGCCCAGCCTCGCGGTTGGGCGTTTTCGTTTCCGACAGGAGAGTTCTGCATGACCACCATCGGTAGTCCGTTGTTATGGAGCGTGTTCGCCGCGCTCGTCGTCGTCGCCCTGCTCGTCGATCTGGTGCTGATGCGCCACGGCGGGCCGCACAGAGTCACGTTCAAGGAAGCGCTGTTCTGGAGCATCGGATGGGTCGGCCTTGCGCTGGCCTTCAACGCGTGGCTGTGGTGGTACATCACCGGGCAGGCCGGCGCAGAGACCGGCAACCGGGTCGCGCTGGAATTCCTGACCGGCTATCTGGTCGAGAAATCGCTGGCGGTCGACAACATCTTCGTGTTCCTGATGCTGTTCACCTATTTCGCGGTGCCAGAACTGCAGCGCCAGAAAGTGCTGATCATCGGCATTCTGGGCGCGATCGTACTCAGGGCGATCATGATTTTCGCCGGTGCGATCCTGATCACGAAGTTCCACTGGATCCTGTACGTGTTCGGCATCTTCCTGGTGCTGACCGGCATCAAGATGCTGGTCGCGGCGGGCAAATCGCCAGATCTGGAAAAGAACCCGGCGCTGAAGTGGATGCGCGGACACTTGCCGCTGACCAGGGATTATCACGGCAACGATTTCACCGTGAAGATCGATGGCAAACGCTGGTATACGCCGCTGTTCGTGGTGATCGTGCTGATCGCCGTGACCGATCTGATCTTCGCGGTGGATTCGATTCCGGCGATCTTCGCGATCACCAAAGACCCGTTCATCGTGCTGACCTCGAACGTGTTCGCGGTACTGGGCCTGCGCGCGATGTTCTTCCTGCTGGCCGGCATGGCCGACCGTTTCCACCTGCTGCCCTACGGTCTGGCGGCGGTGCTGATCTTCATCGGCGCGAAGATGCTGTTGATCGATGTCTACAAGATTCCGGTGCTGGTCTCGCTGGGCGTGGTGGCGGCCATCCTCACCGTGACGGTCGCGCTGAGTCTGATGCGGCCGGCCCGCCCGCCGGCCGCGTCGTGAGCGCAGGCGCGTCGGCATGACGCTCGGCATCGGCCTGCTGTGGCTGTTCAGCGGCGGCGTCGCGACCCTTGCGGTCGCGGCGCTGCTGAGGTGGCTGACGATGAGTCTCGGCGCGAAGACGGGTTCGGTCTGGGACTGGTTCTGGGGGCTCTTGGACATACTGGGCACGTTCCTGTGAGCACAACGCTCATCGGCACGATTGCCGCCCCACAGCGTTCCAGCGTGGAAGTCCCACCCGGACTTGGTCGGCCTTGATCGCGGCTGCCCAAGGCACCACAGACTTCCCATGGACCTGCACACCCCGGAAGACCTCCCCGACACCCCCACCCAGCGCGCCGCCGACCGGCGGCGCCTGCTGCGGGCGCTCAACGCCAGTCTGGGCTTCGTGCTGCTGCTGGCGGTGGTGTTCGCCCTGCAACAGGGCGAGGACTACCGCCCGTTCACGGTCACCGCGCTGAGCGCGCAGGGGCTTTGGGGCCTCCTGACCGCGCCGCTGCTGCATGGGTCGTTCCAGCACATCGCCGCGAACGCCGCGTCGCTGCTGCTGCTGGGCACTCTCGCCGGCAGCGTCTACCCGAAGGCCACCGTCCGCGCGCTGCCGATCTTCTGGCTGGGCTCGGGCCTGGGCGCCTGGCTGCTGGGCGAACCCGGCAGCCACCACCTCGGCGCCAGCGGCCTGACCCACGGCCTGATGTTCCTGGTGTTCATGCTGGGTCTGCTGCGCCGGGACCGGCCGTCGATCGCCGCGGCGATGATCGCGTTCTTCCTCTACGGCGGGATGCTGCTGACCGTGTTGCCGCAGGAGCCCGGCGTGTCCTGGCAGTCGCATCTCGGCGGCGCCCTGGGCGGCGGGCTGTCCGCCTTCCTGTTCCGCCATGCCGACCCGCTGCCGCCGCGCAAGCGCTACAGCTGGGAGCTGGAAGACGAGGCCGACAGCGAAGCGGCCGAGCTGGAACTGCCCAAACCCGACGACGTGCCGGTGCTGTGGCATCGCCCCCGCGAGGAGCGCGGCGTGTTGCTGCCGTTCGCGCGGCGCGGGCCATCCGGTCAGCTGCCCGACCATGACCAGGCCGCTCATGAGCGACTTGGCCATGAACCGCATCTTCCGGAATCCAGCCCCCAGGAGTCGCCGCGCCGTGGACCCGATCAACCCGGGCCCGGCTGAGCCCGACAAGGTGGATTCAGGCCCCGATGCCACCCATCTGGCCGATCTTCCGACAGGCGGTTCGCACCCGGCGACGCTATAGACGGCCTTGCGGCATTGGCGCCGACAGGCGATATGGCTTACGAATCAGGTCGTTACACGTAGAATCGCCCCCGGCGGGCGGTTTCCAGCCGGCTTTTGTGCCGTCACGGAATGTTTTTGCAAAACCTCGGAAGACTCCGTTAATCTGAACGGGGAGCTTCTGCCGCACACCCGACCGCGAGGTCCGGATTGCGGAGCGTCGATCAAACAGGGGCACCGAGGGACCACGTCCGGCATCGCCGGGCCGGAAGTACACAAGATTCGGAGCTGCCGTAAGGGCCGCTTCCCCCATGCGAAATGACTACCGGAGTGAAGTCAGATGAAGAAGACCGCGATATCGGTTGCCCTGATGGCCATGCTGATGGCGTGCGCCGCGACGGCCAGCGCCCAGGATCCCGGCAACAACAGCCAGTACGATCCCAACGCCGCGTCCCAGCTGCCCGAAGGCTTCGATCCGTCGACCCCCGACGCCCGTTACGACAGCGGCGCCGCGTCGCAGAAGCCGGCCGACTACAATCCGCAGGGCAGCACCGAGCTGTCCAGCGAAATGCAGGGCATGGTCGACCAGATCACCCAGCAGCAGCAGGGCCAGATGCTCAGCGGCGATGAGGGCTCGGCCTGCGAAGCCATCATCTGCCTGTCCACCGGCGGTCCGCCGAGCGAATGCGCCTCGGCGCTGCGCAAGTACTTCAGCATCAATCTCAGCAAGCCGTGGAAGACCATCCAGGCGCGCATCAACTTCCTGAAGATGTGCCCGGCGTCCGACGACAGCCCGCAGATGGGTTCGCTGGTCGAAGCCATCGGCAACGGCGCCGGCCGCTGCGACGCCGCTTCGCTCAACCAGACCCTGCGCCGCTGGACCGGGATCGACGGCCAGTACGAGATCAGCAACCAGATGCCGTCTTACTGCGACGCTTATCACACTCATGAGTACACCGACATCGGCAGCACCAAGCCGCGTTATGTCGACAAATTCGTGGTGCGCACCTACACCGACAGCGAAGGCACCGTCCACACCGAATACGATGGCGGTTATTGGGTCGACGGTGGCTCCGCCGTCGCCACCACCAACAACACCGGCAATGGCGCAGTTCCCGCTTCCAAGGATCCGGCAGCGGTCGGCCGGTTCTGAGCCAGCGTCACATTCGCAGCGATGCGATTCGAGAAGGCGGGGAAACCCGCCTTTTTCGTGCCCGCCATAAACCCTTGTCGGATCGGGCTTGTCGGCTCGGAACCGCGGCGACGGGCAGGTGTCCGGCCCGTTCGACCGGCGACCGATGTTTGATAGGCCGAATCAATCGAATGCCAATCGATTGGCGCCTCTTTCGATCGAAATTGACAGCACCGGGTTCTGTCATTACGGTAGCGCCCCCATTCGGGGCTTCGCGCCGATCCGATACAGCGCGCATTCGATCGACACACCACAGACAACACAGGGAGTCATTCCATGAAGCAGACCCTTCTGCTCACCGCCGTCCTTGCGGCCGCATCCTTCGCCGCCCCGGCTTTCGCCGCTGAAGGCAGCGCCGGTTTCTATCGCGTCGAAGCCGGCAACAGCAACCTCGAAGTCGACAACACCGACGGCAACGAAATCGGCTACAGCCTGCGCGGCGGCTATTTCTTCAACGCCAACTTCGGCGTCGAAGGCTTCTACACCCACCTCGGCCGCGATTCCGACGACTTCGCTTCGGTCGAAGCCACCGCGTTCGGCGTCGGCGCCATCGCCAAGAAGAACTTCGGCAGCAACACCCACGAAGGCTTCTTCATCAGCGGCCGCGCCGGCATCAGCCGCATCGATCTGAACGTCGACATCGACGGCTTCGGCATCGTCGACGACGGCGAGAACCAGCCGTACTACGGCATCGGCGCCGGCTACGACTTCAACGAAAAGATGGGCGTGAGCATCAATATCGATCGTTTCAAGTCGGACCTGTTCGATACCGATTCCAAGTTCACCACCACCACCGCAGCGTTCGAATACCGCTTCTGATTCGAGCGCAGCGGTCCGAGTGATGTCGTGTCGCATGAAGGCCGCCTCCGGGCGGCCTTCATCGTTTCGGCCCGTGCGTGCGCCGAATCTACGCGCGCACGCCCAACTGGCGATCGTGCAGGCGCGGCCAGAGCAACAGCGACAGCATGGCGCCGACGAGGCACAGGAACATATCCCACTGCGTGTCCCACTGGTCGCCCTGTGTGGCCAGGAAGGCATCGGCATCGGCGCCGTAGATCAACGCCGACCACCATTCGATCAACTCGAAGAACGCGCTGAAGCTCAGGCACGCCGCCAGCACCAGATAGAACAGCCAGCCGCCGCGACGCAGCGGCGTGCAGCGCAGAAACAGCTCGCGCGCGAGGATCGCCGGCACGAAACCCTGCATCAGATGGCCGACGCGATCCCACGGGTTGCGCGTCACCTCCAGCCCCATCGCGATGCCGGTGTCGCGCATCCAGAACCCGATCGGCGTTTCCGCATAGGTGTAGGCGCCGCCGTGGATCAGCACCAGCGCATGCGCGACCAGCAGCCAGCACAGCAGCCGCGTCAGCGGAAATGTCCGCCACTTCCAGGCGATGAGCGGGATGGCGACGATCACCCAGATCACCTCCAGGAACCACGTCAGCCGGTCCTTGGGCGCGATGCCGGAGACGACCAGCGCGACGACGACGATGGCCAGCAGCAGCTTGCGTTCGGGCGGGGACGGCGGCGTGGCGATGGCGGATGTGGAGATGGCGGTCGACGACATGCGGGCCTCCCGGCGGACGAGTGCGTCGATGTTACGTCAGTGCCGGCATGACCAGCGTCCATTGTCCGCATCGCGCACCGGTGCTAGCTTCCGCCATCACCATGCTCCGGAACCCATCGATGGCCCGTCTTGCCGCGCTGCTGCTGTTCGCGACCCTCGCCGCCTGCCAGCAGGACGCCGAACCGGCCACGCCCGCGCTCGGCGTCTCTGCGCCGCCGCCGGTCGCGTCCGCACCGCTGAGCGCCGACGAGAAACGCATCGCCGCCGACGTGAACCATCTCGCCGACGACAAGCTGGAAGGCCGCGAAACCGGCACCCGCGGTTACGACCTCGCCGCCGAATACGCCGCCCAGCGCATGCGCGAGATCGGCCTGCAGCCGGCCGGCGACGACGGCACGTATTTCCAGGCGGTGCCGCTGCTCAAGGCCACCCGCGAAGCCGACGGCGCGGCGCTGACGGTGAAGCGCAACGGCCGCGAGATCGCGCTGCGCTTCCGCGAACAGTTCCTGCCGACGCTCAACTTCGACGCCGCCGAACACGCGCTGGAAGCGCCAGCGATCTTCGTCGGCCAGGGCGTGCACGCGCCGGAGCTGAAACACGACGATTTCGCCGGGCTGGACGTACGCGGCAAGATCGCGGTGCTGTTTTCCGGCGCGCCGGCGCGCTTCGACAACGACCGCCGCGCGTACTACAGCGCCAGCCGCGAGAAGCTGCGGGTGCTCGCCGAACGCGGCGCCGTCGGCGTGGTGTTCGTGAACACGGTCGCGGACGAAGTGAGTTCGCCGTGGGTGCGCAGCGCCGACAACTGGCAGCGCTCGGGCATGCGCCTGCGCGGCGCCGACGGCAAACCGCTGCAGACCTTCCCGCAGCTGCGCGCGGCGGCCACCGTGAGCGCCGCCGCGGCCGATCTGATCTTCGCCGACGGCCCGCAGCCCGCGGCCGCGCTGTTCAAGGCGGCCCAGGACGGCGAACTCAAGGGCTTCGATCTGCCGGGCACGCTGTCGCTGGCCGGACGCACCCGGATCGAGCCGCTGACATCGCGCAACGTGGTCGCCAGACTGCCCGGCAGCGACGCCGCGCTCGCCGCCGAGCACATCGCCTACACCGCGCATCTGGACCACATCGGCATCGGTACGCCGGTGAAGGACGTGAACGGCGTCGACGACAGCATCTACAACGGCGCGCTCGACAACGCGCTGGGCGTCGCGATCATGTTCGAGGCCGCGCGCATCCTGCACGCGGAGAAGACCGCGCCGAAACGTTCGCTGCTGTTCATCGCCCTGACCGCCGAAGAAAAGGGCCTGCTCGGCGCGGAATGGTTCGCGACCCATCCCACCGTGCCGCTCGAATCGCTGGTCGCGAACGTCAACATGGACATGCCGGTGCTGCTGGCGCCGAGCAAGGATGTCGTGCCGATCGGCATCGAGCACTCGTCGCTGAAATCGACGCTGGACACCGCGGCGACAGCGGTCGGCGTGGCCCTGTCGCCGGATCCGTTCCCGGAAGACGTGGTGTTCGTGCGCAGCGACCAGTACGCCTTCATCCGCGCCGGCATTCCGGCGGTATATCTGAACGGCGGCGCGATCTCCGCCGACGGCGTGCGCGATCCGAAACTGGCGCTGCGCAAATTCATGCGCGAACACTATCACCAGCCCAGCGACGAGGCCACGCTGCCGATCGCCTACGGCGACGCGCTGCGGCTGGCGAAACTCAATGCGCGGATCGGCCAGCTGGTGGGCGATGCGGCGACGCGGCCGACGTGGAACGCCGGCGATTTCTTCGGCAAGACGTTCGCCAGACCGAGGCCCTGACCTTTTCGCAGGAACGGTTTTGTAGGAGGGGCTTCAGCCCCGAGCTTTTCTGCGGCAAATCCGATCAGGCGAAAGCTCGGGCCTGAAGGCCCTCCTACAAAGCGCCTCCTACGATGGCATTGTCGGCGCTCAGCGCTCCGGAGCGGGCGCGCCGTCGTTCTCGGTATCCGCCTCGAACAACAGCTCCAGCTCGCCGCGCGCCTGCTTCGCGCTTTCCAGCAGCGCCTCGTCGTGCTCGCGGAACTTCAGCGTGCGCTGCTGTGCATGCTCCGGCGACATGCCCAGCGCGATCAGCACGTCGCGACCCATTTCCAGACCCGATGCGAAGGTTTCGCGGGTCACGTCGGCGCCGAGGTCCATCAACTGCCACGCATGCCGGCGATCATGGGCGCGGGCGAAGACTTTCAGCCCGGGATACAGCCGGCGCACGACGCGGGTCACACGCAGGCTGGCCTCGGCGTTGTCGATGGCGTTGATGAAGATGCTCGCGTGGCCGGTGCCCGCGGAACGCAGCAGATCCGGCCGCGACGGATCGCCGTAATAGGCGACATTGCCGAACCGGCGCACCGTGTCGAGTTGCTCCGGATCGGTCTCCAGCGCCACGAACGGGATCTTCTGCGCCACCAGCATGCGTGCGACGATCTGGCCGAAACGCCCGAAGCCGGCCAGGATCACCTGCGGATGCCCGTCCGGGATCGCATCGAAAACGCGCCCGGGCACCGTATCGGGAAACGCGCGCAGCAGCCGCGCAAGCGCGATCAACAGCAATGGCGTCAGCGCCATCGACAGGCCGACGATGGCCACCAGCCGATTCTGCAGCGCGGCGTCGATCAGATTCGCCTTCACCGCTTCGGACAGCACCACGAACGCGAACTCGCCGCCCAGCGCCAGCACCATGCCCAGCTGCAGCGCGTCCTGCCAACCCAGCTTGCCCGGGCGCAGGCCGATGCCGAACAGCAGCAGCGATTTGATCGCCAGCAATCCGACCGCGCCCAGCACGATGGTCCCGGGCTCGGCGGCGATCAGGTTCAGATCGATGCTCATGCCCACGGCCATGAAGAACAGGCCCAGCAGCAGACCCTTGAACGGATCGATCTGCGATTCGATCTCGTGGCGGAATTCGGAATCCGCCAGCAGCACGCCGGCGAGGAACGCGCCCAGCCCCATGCTCAGACCGACCAGATGCATCAGCCAGCCCGCGCCCAACACCGCGAACAGCGCGCTGGCGGTGAGCATCTCCGGCACCCCGATGCGCGCAGCGAGGCGGAACAGATGGCGCAGCAGATAGCGGCCGCCGATCACCAGCGCGACGATCCCCGCGACCGCCTTCAGCACGTCCTTCCACACCGGATCGGTGCCGGCGGCCGCGGCGGCGCCAAGCAGCGGAATCGCCGCGAGCAGCGGAATCGCGGCCAGATCCTGGAACAGCAGGATCGCGAACGCCAAGCGCCCGTGCGCGGTGTTCATCGCCTTGCGCTCGGACAGCAGCTGCAGACTGACCGCAGTAGACGACAGCGCCAGCGCCAGCCCGACCACCAGCGCCGCCTTCCAGCCCAGCCCGTAGGCCAGGCCCAGCCCGCCCAAAACCGCGCCGGTCAGCGCAACCTGCAGACCACCCGCGCCGAATACCGGCCGGCGCATCACCATCAGTCGAGCCGGCGACAACTCCAGGCCGATGACGAACAGCATCATCACCACGCCTATCTCGCTGGCGGCCAGCACCGGCTCCGCGTCGCGGATCACTTTCACCCCGAACGGCCCCAGCATCACGCCCGCAGCCAGATAGCCCAGCACCGCGCCCAGGCCGAAGCGCTTGAACAGCGGCACCGCGACCACCGCCGCGAGCAGGAACACCAACGCCAATTGCAGACCATCACCGTGCATGCGCACCTCCGGCAGGGACAGTAACCGCGCACCGCACACCCCCGCAATCGCGGTGTGCGGTCGAAGGCAGGACACTGCATCCGCATCCCGGCGTTCTCGGCCCGGCACCGGCTGTCGGGCGCCGCGGGAGACCTGATATGGTTCGGCCGGTGAGCGAACCCCACGCCAGCACCGTCCATCCCGATCCCGACACGCACCACGGCACGGGCCGCGACATGGGCCGCGACACCGGCGACGTCACCGCACTGCTGGTCCGCTGGAAAGCCGGCGATGCCGGCGCCCGCGACCAGCTGGCCGCGGCGATCTATTCCCAGCTCAAGCGCATCGCCGCCAACCGGCTGCGCGACCAGGCGCGGCCGGTCGTCGATCCGACCGAGCTGGTCCACGAAGCGCTGATGAAGTTGATCCAGAGTCCGATCGACGCCGAGGACCGCCGGCAGTTGTTCAAGATCGCCGCGGCCGCGCTGCGCCACACCCTGATCGATCTGGTGCGCCGCCGCGACGCCGACAAGCGCGGCAGCGGCGAGGTCACGTCGCTGGATGCGCTGCAGATCACCGTCGCCGGGGTCGCCAGCGCCAGTGCGGAACACTGGCTGGACGTGGAGCATGCGCTGACCGAACTCGAGGCGCTGGATCCGCGCAAATGCCGGATCGCCGAGCTGGCGCTGATCGTCGGCCTGGAACAGACCGAGATCGCCGCCACGCTGGGCCTGAGTCTGAGCACCGTCGAACGCGACCTGCGCTTCTCCCGTGCCTGGCTGAAGATCCGGCTGTCGGGAACCGCACCGCAGGATCGGGACACGGTCGTCGACCGGCGGTGACGGGTCGCGCCATGCCACGACGACCTGCAGGTAGGCGGACGCTTTCCGGCGCCGCGCAGGATGCCTTCCGATGACCGACGCCCTTTCCAGAATCGAAACCCTCTTCCATGCCGCGCTGTCGCTGCCGCCGGAGGCGCGCGCGGCGTGGCTGCGGACGGCCGAGCAGGATCCGACCATCCGCGACACCGTCGACGCCCTGCTGGCCAACGACGACGCGACCGACAATCCGCTGCGCCCGGCGCTGCTGGCGGCGCTGTCCTCGGACGACGCCGGACCGCAGCGCATCGGCCGCTATCGGCTGATCGGCGAACTGGGCCAAGGCGGTATGGCCGGCGTGTGGCTGGCCGAACGCGACATCGACGGCCGCGCGCAGCGGGTCGCGCTGAAGCGACTGCACGGCGCCTCCACCGCGGCCCTGAGGCGCCGCGCCGCGCGCGAGCGCGCGCTGCTGGCGGCGCTGAACCATCGCGGCATCGCCGGGCTGATCGACGGCGGCGAAACCGACGACGGCACGCCCTACTTCGTCATGGAATACGTCGAAGGCGAACCGCTGCTGCGCTATCTGGCCGAGCGGCGGTCGTCGCAGCGCGAACGGCTGCAACTGTTCCGGCAGATCTGCCTGGCGGTCGAGCACGCCCATCAGCGGCTGATCCTGCACCTCGATCTCAAACCCTCGAACGTGCTGGTGCGCGCAGACGGCTCGACCGCGCTGATCGACTTCGGCATCGGCCGGGCGCTGGACGACAGTGAGGCGGGTGAGCACCGCGGCGAACGCACCGCCGCATTCACGCCGATCTACGCCGCGCCGGAACTGCGCGACGGCCGCGCGCCGACCACCGCGACCGATGTCTACATGGCCGGCCTGCTGCTGGTCGAGATGCTGAGCGACGGCGCGCTGTCGCGGCGGGCGCGCGACGCGGCGACCGGCGATCCGTTCGCTGATCCCGCGATCCGCCGCGCACTCCACGGCGATCTGTCGCGGCTGGTCGCCCGCGCCACCGCGCACGATCCCGACGACCGCTACGCTTCCGTCGCGGCGCTGCGCATGGACGTCGAACAGTTTCTCGAAGGCCGGATGCTGGCCGCCTCGAGGCAGGCGTGGTGGGTACGCGGCGGGAAATTCTGCCGGCGCAATCGCTGGCCGCTGCTCGGCGCGGGAGCCGCGGCGCTGCTGGCGTTGGCCTTCGTGCTGCAGCTGTCGGTGGAACGCACGCGGGCGTTGGCGGCGGAGAAGAACGCGCTGCTGGCGCAGGATCTGCAGTCGTCGCTGCTGGTGGCGCTGTCGCCGGGCGGCAACCCGCAGGCGCAGGCGCGCATCGAAGCGCTGCTGCAGCGCGAACGCGAGCGGCTGCGCGACAGCGGCGACCCGCGCGCGCTGGATCCGGCGTGGCGCACCATCGCCTCGATCGTCGCAGTGGCGGAAATCTACGTCGCGATCGGCGACCCGGAGCCGGCGCTCAAATCCGCCGACGAGGCGCTGCGGCTGCTCGCCGAGCCACGGTCGACGCAGCGGCTGCGCGACGGCCGCGACGACGACCTGCTGGCGCGTGCGCACGGCGCGCGTGGTCAGGCGCTGAACGCCCTCGAACGCTACGCGGACGCCGAACCCGCGTTCGCGCGGATGCGCGCGCTCCGCGAAGGACGCCGTCGCGACGATCCGCAGGCGCTGGCGACCGCGCTGCTGCTGCAGGGCAAGGCGGCGATCGAATGGCGCGACTTCGCACAGGCCGAACGCACGCTGGCCGAAGCGCAGGCGTTGGCCGCTACCGCATCGCCGCAGCCCAGCTTCCCGGTCGAACTGGCCATCGCGCGGCTCGACGCCGCCAGCGAAAGCGGCGAAGCGTCGGCGCAGGGCGCACAGCGCAGCGAGGCGCTGATCGCGCTGGCCGAAACCGGACTGGAGCCAGCGTCGCCGCTGTGGATCGAAACCTGGCTGGCGCTGTCGCGCTGGCGCCAGATCGAAGGCAAGCCGCAGGCAGCGCTGGCCGATGCGCAGCGCGCGCGCGATCGCGCCCAGCAGTTGTTCGGCGAACGCAGCGTGGTCACCGCCACCATCGACAACAATCTGGGCACGATGCTGGCCGACCTGGGCCGCTACCGCGACGCGCTGACGCACTTCGACCGCGCGCGCGCCACGCAGGCGCGACTGAGCCCGGACAAGGCCGCAGTGCTCGCGTCGATCGACATCAACCGCTGCCGCGCGCAGTACCACCTCGGCGACTACGCGCAGGCCGCGTCCAGCGCACAGGCCGCACTGGATGCGCTGCCCGACACCCACGCGGCCTATCGCCGGCTGCGCAGCATCGCGTGGTCGAACCTGGCGCGCGCGCGCAGCGAGCTGGGCCAGCATCCGGCGGCGCTGCGGGCCGCGCGGCGGATGCTGTCGGACCCGTGGCTGCAGGCCGCGCCGCCGCTGGAGAACGCGTTCGGCCGGATCAGCATGTTCGTGGTGCTGTTGAATGCAGATGCGCTGGACGAAGCGCAGGCGATCCTGGACCAGACCACGCCGATGCTGGACGCCCAGCTGCCGGCCGGGCATCCGACCTTCATCTACATGGCGCGGCGCCGCGGACTGCTGGCCGCCGCGCGCGGCCGCTTCGAAGAGGCGGACCGCGCGTTCGGCCTCGCGCTGACACGGATGGACGCCGCCGACGACGACCCGCTGACCCGCGCCGAGATCCAGGCCTCGCGCGCCCACGCCGCCGCCCGCCTGGGCGATCCCGCACGCGCCCGGCAACTGCTGACGCAGGCGCTGCCGGTGCTGCGCGCGGAGACTTCGGCCGACGCCCGCCCGCGGATCGAGGCCGAAGCCCTGCTCCGCAGCCTGTCGTCTGACGCAACGGAGGCGCCTGCATTGCGCCGGTGAAGGGTGGCGGCCGCTTTCTGCGACCACCGCTGCAGACTCCCCAAAAAGGCGCTGCCCATGTTCCTCAAACCCGCTCTGATCCTGTTCGGCCTGACCGCTTCCTGCCTGATGGCATCCATTCCGCTGCGCGCCGCCGATGTCGAAGGCACCCTGGCCCAGAAGAACGGCTGGGCCGCGTACCAGACCGGCATCGACCGCACCGCCGCGCAGGTCGACGCCAAATGCGGCGGCCGGCTGCGCGCCGGCTACGACAAGAGCAGTTATCCGCAGTTCGACCCGCTGCGCGACCGCACCCAGGCCGCCTGCCAGGCCGCGGTCGGCACGCTCGCCGCGCTGTGCATGAACGATGCCGGCAAACAGGCCGTGCAACCGCTCGCCGCGGCGCGCTGCCGCTTTTCCACCGACGGCACCCGCGCCACGCGCGACGGCGACACGCTGATCATCCATATCGATCCGCAGCGCACGTCGATTACCGGCGCGCAGCCCGGCTCGTATTCGTGGGCCAGCGCGCTGCGAGAAATCCTGTGAGCCGATCCATCGCGTCGCTCGCTTCGACCGCCCTTTCGACGATCGCCCTTTCGACGACCGCCCTTTCGAAAATCGCCCAGACAGAGACATCGCCATGACCACCGAAACGAAGACCGACGCCAGCAAACGCGAAGACGCGCAGCGCGCCTATCACGCGCTGTTCTCGCGCGCGGTGCAGACGCCCGGGCTCGACATCAAGAACGAATTCAACGAACAACCCTCGCGGCAGGGCAGCGTGAACCAGCTGCTGCACCAAGCGGGCTACACGCTCGAACAGCGCGAACTGCTGATGTCGGCGCTGTCCCGCACCAACAAGGCCGGCGTCGCCATCGATGAGGGGCGTCTGCGCGACGCCGGATTCCATCGCGGCAACGCCGCCGAAGCGCTGGCCGACGTGCGCGATGCGGGATTGTTGTCGCCGGGGCGCCTGTCGTCGATGTCCGCGGACGTGGAGATGATGACCCAGCGTATCGACGACAAACGCCCGGGCCGTTATCAGGACGCGCAGAAATTCTTCGCCGACACCGTCGCAGCCGGCACTACCGACGAAGAGGCGTCGAAGCGCGCCGCGCAGAAGCTCTACGAAACGCTGCTCGATTCCGGGCTGAATCCCGAACAGGCCGGCAAGGGCTATCACGCGCTGCAGGACGCGCTGGCCGCGCGCACGCTCATCGCGACGATGACCTCGGGCGAACCTGTCGTGCAGCCGCTGGCGGAACTGTCGCAGTCCATCAAGTTCATCGCGGACGCCAAACCGCCGGTGCTGGATGCGACGAACCTGCAGACCATGCGCGACCTGGAGAAGACGCTCACCGACAAGCACCTCACGCCGGCCGCGAGCCTGCTGGGCAACGGCAAGATTCTGTCCGAACAGGATGTCACCGGCAATTTCACCATCGACCCGGCGCAGGCGCGCGAGACGGCGCCCGATCGCCTGGAGAAACTGCAGGCGGTGCTGGACTGGTACGAAAAGAAGAACCAGGTCCATAACATGGGCGCCTTCTACGGCTACGTTTTCAAGAACGCGCCCGATGCCATCAAGGCGATCAAGGACGCGCAGAACGGCGACGGTTCCGCACAGAACGACGTCGCGATGGTCAAGTCGGTGCAGCGCGCCGAGGAGCTGCTGGGCATCGTCAGCAAGGATTTCCGCACGCAGACCCCGCAGCAAGTGGTCAAGACCGTCGACGACCTGCGCGAAAGCCAGTTCAAGACCGCCGACCAGGTCGCCGATCTGGTCGGCGTACTGCCGGTGGTCGGCCCGCGCGCGAAATTCCTGATCAAGGAAACCGCGATCGGCCTGCGCTACGCCAGCGGCGACATCAGCGGCACCGAAGCCATCACCGCGACCGTGAAGGAAGCCGCGTCGGCGGTGGTGGGCGACGCGATCTTCAAGGACAAGGTGCTGGACAAATTCAAGAACGGCGAAGACCTGCTGTTTCCGCTGGCCACCGCGATCGGCGGCAATGTGCTGGCCGAGGTGGGCAAGGTCGTGGGCCAGAACAAGCTGTCCGACATCAGCGCGGAGAAACTCGTCCAGGCGGTAAGCGTGGGCATCTCCAAGGGCATCGTCGAAGGCGGCTTCAAGATCGCCGAGAAACTCAAGCTCGGCGACGAACAGCTTGAGGAGTTCGCGAAGGTGCTGGTGAAGATCGCGCAGAAGTTCGGGCTGGAGCGGCCGGTGGACCAGATGATCGACCAGGAACTGAAGTCGCGCAGCAAGAACGGCAAAAGCTATTCGCTGGTCGAAGGCGGCGGCACGGTCGAGACCGACGCGCGCCAACCCACCACCGGCAACAGCGAGGCCGGCATGCGCAAGGCGCTCGCCGCGCTGGCGACGATGGACGACGGCACGCGCCCCAGACCGCCCGGCGAATCCGACAACATCGCCGCCGCGCTGACGCTGGCCGCCAACAAGGGCGGACTGCGCCAGATCGACGCGGTGGTGCCCAGCAGCGACGGCTCGCGCCTGATCGCGATCCAGGGCGACGAACGCTCCGAATTCAACAGGACCGCAAGCGTCGCGATCCAGGAGGCCGCGAAGGTGCCCGCCGAGGAATCGCAGCGGCAGATCGCGCAGTCCCAGGTCGCCGCGGTCAAGCCGCAGCTCGAAAGCGAAACGCGAAACGTGCAGCGGGTGGCGTGAGCGGAACGTAATGCCCAGCCTTCGATGATTCGAAAACGCCGGATGCACCCAGCTCCGGCGAGGCCTCGAATGCCCTGCTGCGCAACCGTACGGCGACATCGGTCCGTGATGTGCGATCCGGCACCCGCACTCAGCGCAGCAATGCCTGCCGTTCGGGCGCATCGAACCACGCGACCGCGAACGCGCGGAACGTCGACTGCAGCAGGGTGGGACGATGCCGCTGCGGATGCACCAGGTAGATCGGCTGCGGCGCGATGTCCCAATCCGGCAACAGTCGGCACAGGCGGCCATCGTCGAGCGCGTCGACGACCATGTACAGCGGCAGACGTCCGATGCCGACACCGAGCACGGCCGCGCGCAGGATGCCGTTGAAATTGTTGATCGCCAGCGACGTGCGGATGCGCACGGTTTCGCTGTCGCGCCCGCGCACGAAAACCCATTCCGGATCGTCGCGGAAATGACTGTTGCGCAGCGCCGGCAAGGACGCGAGTTCCGAAGGCCGCCGAGGCGTGTGCGAATCCGCCAGCAACGATGGACTGGCGATCGCGATCTCGCGCACCAGCCCCACCGACCGCACCACGAGCCGCTCGTCCAGCGTGCGTGTCGCGCGAAATCCGAAATCGTAATGGCCATCGAGCAGATCGCGGCGCTGGATGCTCAGATCCAGCTCCACGTCGACCTGGTCGTGCGCGCGTTGGAATGCGGCGACGAGATCGATCAGGAATATTTCGCCGAACGTCGTCGCCGACGTGATCCGCAACGTTCCGGCGACATCGGTGCGCTCTGCGGCGATCAGTTGCTGGGCTTCGTCGAAGGTCGCGCGCAGACGCGCCGCCTGCTCGGCGTAACGATGACCCAGCGGCGTCAGCGACACGCGTCGGGTGGTGCGGATCAGCAGTTCGGCACCGAGTTCGCGTTCCAGCTCCGCCACCTGACGGCTGATGTGCGCCTTGGAATAACCCAGTGCCTTCGCTGCAGCCGTGAAACTGGCCAGCTCCGCGACTGCGGCGAAGCAGAGCATCCGATCGATCCGGGTCGAGATTGTTTCCATTGCACAACAGTATTTCCACAACTCCCAGGCTAATCAAGCCAGGCGGGTAGGCACAGACTTTCCATACCGCCGAATTGTCGGCTTCACGGAAACAACGGAGACCCTATGAAGATTCTTCTGATCGGCGCCCAAGGCACTCTTGGCCGCGCTGTCGCCCAGGAACTCGGCGCCCGGCACGACCTCATCGCTGCCGGCCGCAGCAGCGGCGACGTCCACGTCGACCTCACCGACCGGGCCAGCATCGCCGCCGCCCTCGCCCAGGTCGGACCGCTCGATGCCGTGGTCTCCGCCGCCGGCAACGTGGCCTTCGGCGCCCTGCTCGAACTCACGCCTGAGCAATGGGCCATCGGCCTGAACGACAAACTGATGGGTCAGGTGAACCTGGCGCTGTTGGCCGCACCGCTGCTCAACGACGGCGGCTCGATCACGCTCACCACCGGCATCCTCACCGACGACCCCATCCGCTACGGCGCCTCCGCTTCGCTGGTGAACGGCGCAGTCGAGGCCTTCGTCCGCGCTGCCGCGCTCGAACTGCCGCGCGGCATCCGCATCAATGCGGTCAGCCCGACCGTGCTGCAGGAATCCATGTCCGGCTACGCGCCCTACTTCCGCGGCTTCGAACCGGTATCGGCCGCGCGTGCGGCGCTGGGTTTCAGCCGCAGCGTCGAAGGCGCACAGACCGGACAGGTCTACAGGATGCTGTGAAAGCAGCGGCTGACCGCCCGCCGATAGCGATCCCGTTACGCTCATGACGGGATCGGTTTACCAGAGGGCCGCCATGACACCGCAACGATTCGCAATGCTGGCGCTGGCGTTGTTCGGGTCGATAGGCCCGAGCCACGCAGCCGATACCGGCAGCGGTCATTTCCGCATGGCCGACAACGGCCTGAAGGTCGAACATGTCATCGCCGTACGCCGCGAAGAACACCTGGACCCGGCCGAAGACAACATCTTCATCTATCTCAGCGACCACCCGCTCGACGCCGCGAAAGTCGCCGCCGCGTTCGATCCCGATGATGCCGCAAGCGAACAACTCGGCGAACGCAGCGGCGGCACCATCCGCCTCTGCCTCACACCCGACGGCGGCGAATGCGGCCTGCACTACCGCCGCCGCGACCCCGACGATTCCTTCAACACCTCCGGCTACGGCGAACTGAAACTCGACACGCAGACCAACGCACGCATCGCCGGCCGCTGGGTGCTGACCGGCCCCGAAGACTTCTTCGGCAAGACCTACGACTTCGACCTGCGCTTCGACGCCGCCATCGCGCAACCTCCGGGCACACCGCTTCCCGCAGGCGGCGACGCCGCCGGCACCGCCTATCGCGCCTACGCCGCGGCGGTCGCGAAAGGCGACATCGTCGCGCTGCGCGCATCCATGGGCGAAGACGCGCGCTGGCGCCTGCCCCACAACGACGAAGAGCGCATGAAGGAAACCCTGAAGGATCTGCGCGACGAACAACCGCAGCGACCAAAGATTCTGCGCGGCCGCCTCAACAGCGACGAAGCCATCCTCTGGGTCGAAGGCGTGGATCGCGATGACATCAAACGCCGCGGTCGCGTGCGCATGGTGCGTGAGTGGGATGCTTGGCGCGTCGATGAACGGGATCTGGAAAGCGTTGAGGAATAGGACAGACTTCACCGCAACGGCCAAGGTCCACCATCCGACGCAACGTCGCCCATTGGATGCTGCTCTGGCGCATCCTTGCGCATAGCGCCTTGCGTCCGTGGAGTCGCTTGCGCGACACCCAATAGGGGTGGTAAGATATTCTTACTATCCGTATTGACTCAATGGAGGCTTACATGGATGCTGCTTTGATTCAGTCCACCTTGGTGGAAGTTCTTCAACACATACAAGCGACTAGCGAACTTGAATGCCCTTCGCTTGGCGGTGCGACAAAACCCCTCGAAGAACTGCCGGAGTTCGATAGCAAAATATGGCCCGTGGCCATTGGGATGCTGGGCGCGAAGCTTGGGATCACCATCGCCAATGATGTGAACATCTTCCGACAAGACGGTTCCAGCACTGCGCTGACGATCGACGAGATCGTGGCAAGGGTTGCAGCGCTCTCAGAAGGCCAAGCCGTGGTTGCACCCAAACAGGCGAACGCACAATGAAGGATGCCCTGGAAACTCAGCGCTCGGCGCTCGCGGAACGCCTGCGGGAAGCGAGAAAGGCTGCAGGTCTGTCGCAGGGTCAGGTGGCGAAGTTGCTTCAGATGCATCGACCGACGGTTTCTGAGATCGAAGCCGGCAATCGACGTGTTTCTGCAGAAGAACTGACAAAATTTGCGGAAACGTACGATGTCACCGTTTCATGGCTACTTGGCGAAACAGCCGAGCAGCTTGAGATAAACGACCCTCGACTTCAACTTGCCGCACGCGAACTGAGTAAGCTGAAACCCGATGACCTAGATCGACTACTGCGACTGCTAGCGTCGATGCGCAATTCGGACACCGAAGTGGGAGGGAGAAGCAAATGATTGTTCAGCTCTCGAACATCTCGGCCACGGGGCGAAAAGCCTTGGTGATGCAAGGCATGCAGGCTTCAATCGCTGCGCGCGTGAAGGCGGGCGTTGATCTCAAGAGTCCCACCTGCATCTATGGCTTGTGCGAGGCACACAACGTCGCAGTTCGCTTCAACGATATCAACATGGAGGGCATGTATGATCGGACGCCGAAACCGCGCATCCATGTCTCTGTGCTCAGGCCTTTGGCGAGAAGAGCGTTCACATGCGCTCACGAACTGGGGCACCATGTTTTTGGGCACGGATCGACCATCGACGAGTTGCGAGAAGATCAGGCTAATAGCCCCAATCGTCCTCCGGGCGAGATCTTGGCTGACGCTTTCGCGGCCTTCGTCTTAATGCCAACGCTTGGACTGCGGGAAGCTTTTTCGAAACGCGGCTTGGACCCGAACCGTGCTACAGCCCTCGACATGTACGCGATCGCCTGCAACTTCGGTGTAGGCCAGGCGACGCTGGTGAACCACCTCGCTTACGGCATCAACATGATTAATCAGGCGCAGCGCGATCGTCTCGGGCGGATCACTCCAAAGATGATCCGTACGGAACTGCTGGGCGAAATCGTTTCTACGCAGCTCACGCTAGTAGATCAGCACTGGAATTCACCGACGCTCGACATGGAGCAGGACGCGCTGTTGGTTCTTCCATCGGGAGTGGTTGTGGACGCCTCAATGCTCGTGCCCGAGCGTGAGGTGGCTACCGGGCGACTTTTCCGCGCGGCGAAGTGTGGCATCACGCGGGTAGCGATCCCCGGCTCACCATGGGCAACCTATGTCCGTATCGCACGGCGCCAGTACGTTGGGCTGGCTCGATTCCGTCACCTTGAGGAGACTGCAGATGACTAAGCTTTCCAATTCGATTGGCCCACTCCTAGTCAACGAATCTGACATTTCGCGAGCTTGGGCTAAGGCCGTTCTCCACGTCATCGATCATGCCGGTCCTCGTATATCGCCCTTGATCTTAAGCGTGACCGGCTTCGATGAGCGGGGTGCAGTTCCAGAAACGCCGGCAATCCGCGAGGCGCTCGATATGCTGCTTTCGGCCAAACGTATGCGCAGCGTGAGTGATGTGGCGTTCACCATATTTCCACAACGCTTGTGGCAGGTCGCTCAGGGCGATCGTGCCGCACTATTTCGGTATTACAAGGATGCATTTCCTCGATATCAGATGATGAATCCGCGAGACAACCGCCGCGGTCTCTATTTCGAGCGAATGATTGGGTACGGGCGCGGCCCCTGTGATGGTAATCAACTCGAATGGATCCTTACCCAGTTCGAAGGACGGTAAGGCGTGCGGCGTTCGATGTTTCAGGCGAGCGTATTTGATCCGGCCCGAGACCACGTAGCTGACGCCCAGCTTCAGTTTCCCTGTCTTCAGCACGTCAGCTTCGAGCCGACTACGCAGGGACTGGTAATCAACGCTTTCTACGCGACACAGCAGTTGTTCGTGAAAGCATATGGTAACTACCTTGGCATTGCCCAACTGGGCGCCTTTATGGCCCACGAAATGAAAACCAAGCTTCTGAGAATGAATGTTGTTGTCGGCATCGCAAAATTCGAGCGCATTTCCAAGTCAGATGCCGATTTGAAACCTTTGATTGCGGCAGCGCGCGCAAGTTTCCCTCTGCAGCCGCTGATAGCGAAAGCAGAGGCACCGGTTTCAGTTGTCGAGACTGCAGCGTGAGGGTTGGAATTAGCAATAGCTGCCAGCCTTTGGAAAGTGATCCCATGGTCGTTTCTGCGCCGATCGTCAGTCCGTCACATTTACTTCCGATCAAAGTGACGCCGGTATTCGATAGCTACTGGCGGTTCGCTGTGGCAAGGCAGAACGTGTTCTGCCAAAGATTGAAAGGGAAGCCCGCGCCGTGGACTACCGACCCTGTAATCTCTGTTCACAAGTTTACAAATGCGTATCGTGCTTCGGATCGTGTCAGCCAGTACTTGATCAAGCATGTAATTTACCGTGACGATCTTCCGAACTCACCGTCAGAGGTTCTGTTTCGTACTTTGCTGTTCAAGCTGTTCAATAAGATCGAGACCTGGAAGTTGCTTGAGCACAGTTTCGGTGATGTCACCTTCAAGAACTACAAATTTGAACACTACGACAAGGTTCTGAGCCAAGCGATGAGGGCAGGGGGACGGATTTATTCGGCCGCCTACATCATGCCGCCCGGCGGCTCAGCCTTCGGGCATACGGCGAAGCATCAAAATCATTTGTGCTTGCTGGAGCGAATGATGGGTGATGACCTTGCTGGTCAGTTGGCGCAGTTGAAGAAGATGCAAACCGCGTTTGAGCTGTTACGAAGCTACCCAACGATTGGGGACTTTCTGGCATACCAGTTCGTAACTGACATCAATTACAGCGAAGTCACGAACTTTTCCGAGATGGATTTCGTCATTCCCGGTCCGGGTGCACGCGATGGCTTGAGAAAGTGTTTCGCCGACAGCGCCGGTCTCAACGAAGCGGAGCTGATTAGATTGATGGCTGATAACCAGGAGCGTGAGTTCGATCGACTAGGCATCAAGTTTCAGTCCCTCTGGGGACGACGGCTTCAATTGATAGATTGTCAAAACCTCTTTTGTGAAGTCGACAAATACGCGCGCGTCGCTCACCCCGACGTGGCCGGAATCTCCGGGCGGACGCGCATAAAACAAAAGTTTTCTCCGACCGGACCGTTGGAACTGCCTTGGTATCCACCCAAATGGGGCATCAATTCAAAGATCGAGGCAAATCTTTCGGGCCGTATCAACCCCATGCAGGATAAGAAAACCGCGAACTTGTCAACTACCCAGTCAACCTTGGACTTAGGAGACTCGTGATGAACTTGAACACCTACCAGCGACAAGCACAGGATACCGATCGTGTTCCTTTGCGACGGAAAAGTGGCGATATGGGAGCCGATCTAGTAGTTCCATTGCTTGGGCTAGCAGGTGAGACCGGCGAGTTGCTTAGCGAGTACAAGAAGCACCTTCGAGACGGTGATTCGCACCTCCTGTTCAGGGAGCGTGTGTCGGAAGAATTGGGCGACCTGCTCTGGTACGTCGCTAACGTCGCTGCAAAGTTCGACCTCAAGCTTGAGGATATCGCGCAAGAGAACCTGAAAAAGACCCGGGGCCGCTGGGGAGCGCAGGATACAGCGTCCATTACTTTCGATGCCGAGTTCAAAGAGCACGAGCAGTTGCCTCGACGTTTCGAAGTGGAATTGAGCGAGATCGCGGTGAATGGGCGCAAAAAGATCCGCATGCACGTCGACGGCAAGAAGGTTGGTGACGACTTGACCGACAACTCTGATGACCCTGATGGCTATCGGTTTCACGACGTATTCCATCTCGGGTATGTCGCCGTACTCGGCTGGTCGCCTGTAATTCGGAAGCTGTTGAAAAGGAAGCGCAGGAGCGTTCCACAGATTGACGAGGTGCAAGACGGCGGCAGAGCCCAGGTCCTAGATGAGGGCGTCGCAGCGCTAGTGTTCGACTACGCCAAGGAACACCGGTGGCTCGAAGGCGTCGGCGATTTGGACTACAAGTTACTGCGCACGATCAAAGGCGTGACATCGCTTCTCGAAGTGCGAGAAAGGTCGCTTGGAGAGTGGCAGCGTGCGATCTTGGCCGGATTTGAGGTCTGGCGCCAAGTGCTGAGTGCAGGCGGAGGAAAGATACTTGTCGATCAGGATGCCAAGAGCCTTACCTTTCTCGGGCCACCTGATATCGTCCGACGAAAACCCCGACGCAAGCCCTGACAGTTATTGGCATCTGACAACAGCAGGAAGCTATAGCATGACCGACAAGCATCAGATATTGAACTTCGGGAACGTTGTCGCACACGGCTTGGATGTTGTCGACATGGCGGATTTCTCCCGTCTAATGAACGAAAAGGCAGTTGACTTCTTGGACCGGTACTTTACGCAGGGGGAATTAACCACTGCCGACGAAGGGGGCGACAGGATAGAGAGGCTTGCCTCGCGATTCGCCATCAAGGAGGCTGTGTTGAAAGCACTTGGTACAGGCTGGGGTGATGGCATTGCATTTACAGATGTCGAGGTCGTGTCTCAGCGGACTGGCGCGCCAACTGTCGTGTTGCACCGCAAACTGGTGATGATCGCGGACGAACAAGGAATCGCCAGGTGGCTGGTGAGTGCAAGCCACACAACCACGGTTGCGATCGCGAGCGTCATTGCGCTGACTTCTTAAAGCATGTATGAATATCGTAAGACGTATACCCAAATGTAAGTGCGTAAGCGAAGCGTCATGCACCTTTCTTTTGAAGCGTCCGACGCCTGTGACGCCTCATGGCGCATGACGCCTTCGGCTTATGCGCCCTACGACCATTTGACTTCAATCAAGTCGGCCACCTCCGGCGATCCTCATGATGCTCGTTCATCATGAGGATGAATAGCTCGATGCCGCACAGCGTTGCCATGGCTTCCACGACTTCGTCCGACGAGAACCCGGCCATCGGGTCCCCTCTGATGGCGTTCGCCAGCGGACAGTTGCTGCAGGCGCAGGCCCTGCTGGCCCAGGAAGGCGAGGCGCGGCATTCGGGGATCCATGAAGCCAGGAAATGCATCCGTCGTACCCGGGCCGCGCTCGCGCTTGGAGCGCGCGTATTCGATGGGCGCGAGGAGCGGCTCGACGACGAGTTGGGCCGGCTTTGCCGCGGGTTGTCGCCGTTGCGCGATGCGCAGGCGTTGATCGAGGCGCTGCAACGGCTGGACGATTCGGCGCCGTCCGCGGTGCGCGACATTCTGCCGCTGGCCGGGATGGCGGTGCGGGAGCGTCGCGACGTGATGCTGGAACATGCGCTGCAACGCGACCCGCAGTTCGATGCCCGTCGCCGACGGTTGTCAGCCGCGCATGCGCGTCTGCTGCGCCTGCCGTGGCGGAGCGTGAGCGATGACGACATCGCCAAGGCGGTGATGCGGAGCAGGCGACGGGCCGACAAGGCGCGGCGGCGGGTCGAGCGGCATCCCGATGACGACGAGGCGTGGCACATCTTCCGGCGCCGTCTGCGCCGATTGCGGCAGCAGGACTCCATGCTGACGGCGTTGCAGCCCGAGCTGCGACCGGGCGGGGCCAAGGGCCATGAACATCAGGCGCAGGCGCTGGGCGAATCGCAGGATGATGCGCTGCTGCTCCGTCACTGCGGTGGGCGCTCTCCGTTTCCTGCCGATCAGCGCAGGCTGCTGCGGGATATCGCCCGCGAAAGGTTGCAGGGTACGCGTTCGACATGCGGAACCGCCTCACGGGCGTCCGATACGGGAGGCAAGCACGATGCCGGACATCGATCTGCGCATACAGCGACTGGACCAGTTGTTCGACAACCTGGATCCGGCGCCGTTCCACGTCAAGGCGCTTGATCGCAACGCCGAGGCCTATCTGCTGGAGAGCGCCGGAGAGTACGGCGCGCGCCAGCCGCTGACCATCGCGATCCATGCACCCGCGCTGGGCGAGCATCTCGCGGATATCGCTTCCGCCATCCACACCCATTTCTCGCTTGCCCATCGGCAGGCCGAGCGACGTCACCGGCGTCGACGCCGCATCGGCCGCGTTGCGCTGTCGGCGGGTGTCGCGACGCTTGCGATCGCGTTGTTGCTTCGCCGTTGGGTCGAAGCCATCGGCGGATCGAACGGCGAAGTGATGGCTGAGGGTTTGTTGATCCTGGCCTGGGTGGCGTTATGGCGCCCGATCGAGAACATCGGCTTCGACTCATGGGAGAGCCGCGAGGAGCGACGCCTGCTGGCCAAGCTGTCGGAAGTGCCGATCCATTTCGTGCCCACGGCGGGCAACGACAATGGACGTGATGCCGGCTAGCTTCGATTCCGGTGCGATCGGCTTCGATCGATACGGTTCGATCGCGATTGCGCCGCACGTTGCCGACGATTCCGCCGACGTTGCGGGCGGGTGCGATGATGCGATGCGGCATCTCCGGTCCGACGCCGTACCCGGATCGATCGAATCGCCTGGCGATGATTGACCGCTGCGCCACGCCGGTGTGGATCGAACGCTCGATCCATGGCAAGGTCCGCATCGCACGGCGCGACGCAGGGGGCGTCGCCGGCCACACAGCGCCCATTGCGTGCGTCACCCAAGCAGTCCATCACCCAAAGGAAGGTAAGGTCATGACCGCATCGATCAGCAAGCCTGTCGTGCTTGCAACCGCCATCGCCACGATCCTGATTGCAGCGCCGCTGCATGCGGAAGAAGGCGATTATTCGTTCTGGCAGACACTGGCGAACATCGCATCGCCGCCGAAAGCCGACAACAAGGTCACCGCTGCGCAACGCACCGGCGACTATCCGCTGCTGTCCAATCCGGCCGGCTATGCCGACGGCTTCAGGCCGGGCGCTTACACCGAGTGGCAGACCATCAAGCTCGCGCCCGAAACCGGCGCGGTCTGCGGCAATGGTTCGCAGTACAAGTTCTTCTTCAACCGCGTGCCGAACACCCGCAACACCATCATCTACATGGAAGGCGGCGGCGCCTGCTGGGATTACGCCAGCTGCACCGGCCAGACCGGCGTACGCGGCGCGCGTAATCCGAACGGCATCCCCGACGACTACATGAGCCTGCTCAATCCCGGCGCGAGCCTGGTCAGTCCGTTCGTCACCCGCGTCAGCCCGTTCGATTCGATCAAGACCCAGCAGTGGAACATCGTCTACGTGCCCTACTGCACCGGCGACATCTACAGCGGCGACAAGGTGGCGGTCTACAACGATCCCGCCGGCGTGAAGCCGCCGCTGGTCTGGCACCACAACGGCACCCGCAACGTGCGCGCCGTGGTGAGCTGGCTGAAGGACAACGTGCAGCGGCCGACGCAGATGCTGTCCACCGGCTGCAGCGCCGGCGGCGCCGGCAGCCTGACCAACTACGCGCCGCTGCGTCGCGATCTGGCGCCGACCCGCGGCTTCCTGATCGACGATTCCGGCCCGGTGTTCGATGCGCCGCTCGGCGGCGACCCGAACGTCTATCCGTCCGCACCACTGCAGGGCCTGATGCGCCAGGCGTGGGGGCTGAACAAGCCGAACGGACCGCTGCCCTACCTCGCCGGCCAGATGCCGCAGCTCGACCTCAACCAGCTGGGCACGATCTACAACGCGCTGTCGGCGAAATATCCGAACGACCGTTTCGGCCATACCCACTTCTGGCAGGATCTGAATTTCTCCTCGTATTCGTACGAGCGGTTCTTCGCCGATATCCAGAACGCGCCGAACCAGGCCGCCAAGGAAGCGTTGATCCACGCGCGCTGGGGCACCGACACCCAGCGGCTGTCGGCGAAACTCAACGGCCTGGGCAACTTCGGCGGCTACTTCCCGCAGTATCGCGCGCTGAACGAAAGCCACTGCACCACCATCGTCGATTTCAAGAACGGCGATATCCAGACCATGAGCCTGGAGTTGAAGAACTTCCTCGACAGCGTGCTGGTGGGTTCGGGCAATGTGCTGGACGCCACCGAAGCCAGCGATGCGGCCGATCGCGCCAAACCGTTCAACCTGCTGTACTGGACCGTCGACCAGCTGGTCTGATCGCCCATGCGCTTTCCCGGCGGACCCGCGTTGCGGGCCCGTCGGGAGACGCTTCCCATTCCAGGAATGTTCCAGGAATGTTCGAGGAATGCCTGTGCAGGAATCCCTGCGCCGCCCATCATGAAGATCAAACCCGTTCACATCGGCCTGACGGTCGCGGTCGTAGCGGCGCTCGCGCTCTGGATGTCGCGATACCGCAACGACGCATCCGCCGACACCCTTTCCGCGTCCACGCAGCCCCCCGCGTCGACACCGGCCGCCGCCGATTCCAGGCAGGCGGCGCTGGCTTCGACGCCGGAAGCCCGGGCGTACCGCAGCCGCATGGCGTTCGAGCAGCGCGTGCGTGGGTTCCTGCGCGAAGCGCACACGCTGGACGAGAACACGCGGCGCGAGCAGGCGCAGGCCATCGCTCGCGAGATCGACCAACGCGAACAGGCGCGGGAGCTGTCGGCGGGCGAGAGCGTGGTGCTGCGCGTGAGCCTGATCGAGGCCGCCGAGCAGGACCAGGCCGAACGCATCCGGCAATCGCAGGCGCTGGTGGACCGTTATCGGCAACAGACCGCCGCGCGGCAGGCGGCCTTCGAGGAACAGCAGCGCCAGGACGCCGGGTTCCAGGCCTACAAGGCGCGCGAGGCGCAGATCGTCTCGGAAGTCATGGCGATGACGAGTTACCCGGGCGGCATGAGCCGCGACGACTATCTGCGCATGCGTCTGCAGGAAGCGCGGCAGGCGACCTACGGCACGCAGGGTCCAGCGACGACGCCGTAGCTGGCGATTCGATTGTTCGGCAAGAAAAAACGCCCCGCAATGCGCAATGCCGGTCAGTTAAGCCATCTCTGCCGTCCGTAGAGCGGCCTTCAGGCCGCTGAAGCTTTTACCGCCAGCGATCAGCGGCCTGAAGGCCGCTCTACAAAAACAGAATCCCGCGAATGCAAAAATGCCAGTCAGCGTTAACTGACTGGCATTACCGCGATGCGGGGCGTTCGTTCGTTGCGATGATCGTGAAGCAGGCCCCCAACCGGCTACGCCGGTTCGGGATGACATGGGCTGTCAGCGCCGCATCGAGGTGAAGAATTCGTCGTTCGACTTGGTGGTCTTCATCTTGTCGAGCAGGAATTCCATCGCCGCGATCTCGTCCATGCCGTGCAGCAGTTTGCGCAGGATCCAGATCTTCTGCAGCAGGTCCGGTTCGATCAACAGATCTTCGCGGCGCGTGCCGGACATGTTCACCGCGATCGCGGGATAGACGCGCTTCTCGGTGAT
>JBKJTC010000203.1:0-2907 GCA_046590925.1 Lysobacteraceae bacterium
GCCGTTTTTCGACGCGGCAGGATGCCGCATCGAAAAATCCCGGCCAAGTCTCCGATGGCAGATTCGCTTCGTCACTGAGAGTTTTCTTTGGTTACTTTCTTTGCGACAAAGAAAGTAACCCGCGCGCCGCGCGGAAGCTCTGCAGTTGCTCTTTTGATGGGTATCGCTACGCTCAACCCATCCTACTGAACCGCACTTTTCTTCGATGCGCATCCCTGCGCCCAATCCATAAAGCAGGTCACTCGCTGCGCTCGGGATGACAGAAATAAAATGCATGAAGGCGGGATCCCGGCATGACCAGCCTACGGCTGTTGAAAACCGCCGGAATGACGGTTCTTCAAGGATGCCGAGGAAACATCAACTCTCGCGATTCTTCAGGAACCGCGCCATCGAAACGGCCCCCGACTGCGGCGCGAATTCCGCAGCCACATCCACGAACCCGCGCATCACCGCGATCTCCCGCGGCGTCCGGTTCAGCGCATCGCGGCTTTCCGGATCGGCGCCGTCGTGCAACAACTGCTGCGTCACCCGCAGCAGACCGTGCAGCGCCGCCAGATGCAGCGGACCGAAACCGCGCGGGTCACGGACCTGCAGGCTGGCGCCTTCGTCGAGCAACCGCGCGATGCCGGCCAGCACCACGTCTTCGTCGCAGGCGGTGCCGGGTTCGGCGCGCGCGCCCAGTACCAACAGCAAGGGCGTGACGCCGCCCGCGGCCTGGGTGTCCGGGTCGGCGCCGGCCAGCAGCAGCGCATCGAGCAGCGCGACCAGGCGACGACGGTCGCGGGTGGTGAAGCCGTACAGCGCCGCGCAGTGCAGCGGCGTGAGGCCCTGGGCGTCGGCGGCGTTGATGTTGGCGCCGGCAGCGAGCAGACGCGTGCACGCGTCGGGCATGCCCAGCGCGGCGGCGAGCATCAGCACGGTCACGTCGCCGGGCAGGCGCTGCTCCAGCGTGGCGCCCGCGGCGAGCAGGCGGTCGACGATCTCGACCTGACGCATGCTGACCGCCGCCGACAGCGGCGTGGCGCCGGTGCGCGCGGCGAGTTTGGGATCGGCGCCGCGCGCGAGCAGCAGTTCGATCACCGCGCGATGGCCTCCGCCCGAGGCGCGCAGCAGTGCGGTGCAGCCCTGCGCGTCGGTGCTGTCGATCGGCATGCCCAGATCGAGCAGGCGGCGCACGGCGTCGGCATCGCCGACCACCGCCGCGGACGGCAGATCGGTGGGGCGCAGCGCGCGGCCCGGCAGCGGCCAGATCCGCCAGTCCAGCCAGTCGGCCAAGTCGCGGCGACCGCTGGACAGCGCTACGCCCAGCGGCGTCTGGCCGTCGGCGGCGCGCACGTCGGGCGAGGCGCCGTGCAGGATCAGTTGTTTGAGGATCGGCTCACGACGCAGCGCCGCGGCGAGATGCAGCGCGGTCATGCCGTGCTGGTCGCGCGCGTCCAGCGCCACACCGATGCCGACCAGCCGGGCGATGACCTGGGTCCAGCCCAGGCGCACCGCGAGGGTCAGCGGCGGATCGCCCGATGCGCTCGCCGCGAACGGATCGGCGCCGCGTTCCAGCAGCTCCAGCGCGAGTTTCTCCAGGCCGCGATCGGCGCGGTCAGCGGCGACGCAGGCGGCGAGAAAGCGCGCCACGCCGCCCGCGCCGGCCGGCGAAACGCCATGACGCAGCAGGGCATGGATCGAAAATGCGGCGGCCGGCCCCTGTGCGAGCCACGCGAACAGCGGCGTGTCGCCGGCATCGTCGCGCAATTCTGGATTCGCACCGTGGCGCAGCAGCCAGTCGATCTGCGCCGGCCCGGCGGGCGATGTGCCGTCGCGCAGCAGCGCGCCGAGATCCTGCGCCGTGACCAATGGCAGCAGCCGCGGCAACGGGTCGGTCTGGCCGTCGTACAGCGCATCGCGCAGCAGGGCGATGGGCGCGCGATCCGGCAGCGGCGCATCGGCATCGGCGCCGACGCTGGCGGGCAATTGATATTCCGGATCGATCACCGACACCAGCGCCCAGCGCCCGGCGGCGGCGGCGTGGTCGATCGCGCGTTTGCCGTCGGCATCCGCGTGCTGTGGGTCGAGACCCAGATCGAGCAGGGCACGGATCAGCGCCGGCGACGGGGCGTCGGCCATGCACGCCAGGATCAGCGCGTGACGGCCGCCGGCATCCACCGCGTGCGCATCGGGACGCGCGTCGATCAGCGCCTGCAGCGCCGGCAGGCGGCCGCCGCGCGCGGCTTCGAGGAATGGTGTGCGCCGGTCGACGTCGCGGGCATGGATGTCGGCACCCGCGCCAAGCAGGATGCCGATGATTTCCGGATGCCCGGCGTATCCGGCCTCGTGCAGGGCGCTGCGGCCGCGCGGGTCGCGGGCGTCGGCCTTGGCGCGATGTTTCAGCAACAGCTGCACGCCGGCCGGGTCGTCCTCGTCGCCGCCGGCCGCCGCGTGCAGCGCCGGCACCGCGCCGGGCAGGTCGGGCTTGGCGCCGCGTTCCAGCAGGAACCGCGCAAGCCGCCAGTTGCCGGCGGTGCAGGCCAGCGCCAGCGGGCTGGCGCGGTCGCGGTTGAGCGGGTCGATGTCGGCGCCGGCATCGCGCAGCAGCGCGGCCACGCCGGGGTCGGAGCTGCGCGCGGCGTGATGCAGCGGTGTGTTGCCATCGCTGTCGGCGATGCGCGGGTCGGCGCCGTTGGTCAGCAGGGTCATCACCGCTTCCGGACGGCCGTGCCAGCTGTCGCGGGTGGCGGCGGTCAGCGCGGTCATGCCCGCGTGAGTGGCGTTGAGGTCGATGCCGTGGCCGATGAGACTTCTCAACAGGCGCAGGTCCGGCAGTACCGCGGCCAGCATCGTCAGGCTGCGCTGGTCGCGGGCGTCGGCCGGCGGCGGCGCGTGCGGGTCGGCGCCGGATTCCAATAGCGTCAG
>JBKJTC010000224.1:0-5721 GCA_046590925.1 Lysobacteraceae bacterium
GCAGGTTTCGAGTTGTGCTTGGTCAGCACGATCTTCGGTCTGCTTGCCAGACCGGCGCAAGCGGACAGCACCATGCGGTGATCGGTGGAGCCGTTGACGTGGACGATGTCGAACGCATGCGCGCGCAGGTAGTCGCGCAACTGCCGGCGCGCGCGCATCGCCGCCGCGAGCTGGGCGATCGCGTTCGGAAACGGCTGCGCCACGGTACGCACGCCGTCCAGCGCTGAGGCTTCGCGAAACAGGCGACTGGTCGCCGGCACGGCCAGATGCACGTCGTGCGCGACCGCAAGCCCACGCGCCAACGCCAGCAGGTAGGTGGTGTGCCCGCCGCCGTCGCCTTCGTGGAAATTGGTGAGCAGCACTTTCATCGAACTCGTCCTGCAAAAGAGGTGGTCTCAATCCCTGAGAAGGGATGGAAATAAAATACGTCTATCCAGTCGCCTCGCAACCCCACTGAATTCGGGGTCCAGAGAAGCTGGTTGCACTGCGATCAGGCCGAAGATCGCAGAGGTGCATCACTGTCGGCATCATCATCTGCATTGCAACCACTCATGGAGTTTCAGTGAAAATCAACGCTCTGCTCAGCACACTGCTCGCATCTGCCGCCATTGCCGCATCGCTCGCTTCGGCGCCCGCTTCGGCCCAGAATCTGGGACAAGGCTTCATCCGCAATGTTTCCTACAACAAGTGCCTCGATTTCGCGGCCGGAGACTTGTCCAACACCGTCACCCTGCAGCTGCATGGCTGTCAAGGCAATGCAGCGATCCACCAGCAGTGGAACTTCATTCCTGCCGGCAGCTATCCGAACGGCGCCGCTTCCTATCTTTTCCAGAACGCCATGAACTACACGTGCGCGGCAGTCGAGAACGATTCCCTCTCGAATGCCGCCAAGATCGTCCAGCGTCCCTGCGATGCGAACAACCCGAGCCAGCACTGGATCCAGACGGCCAACGGTGTTCTCAACACCCAAACGCGCTGGATGAACGGTCGCAGCGCCAAGTGCCTCGACGCCTGGACCAGCGCCAACGGCACCGTGCTTCAGCAGTACAACTGCGCTAGTTCCAGCAACTGGCCGCAGCAGGGATTCAAAAACGAACTGTTCCCCATTGGCGGCCCCTGATCCGTTTCGATTCCTCGCATTGACCGTACTTGTTTGACTGGGCGCCCGGACTCCGGGCGCCTTTTCATTTCTTGCGGTTTTTTCTTTCGGAAAAGATGCTCGCCGCTCTTTCGAGCCGCTTCCAGAGAGGCCCTGGACTCATCATCGCCATATTGATGTACCTCTTTTTTTCGTGCGAAGGCGTGTTCGCTTTCGTCCTGTACTCGAATTTCGCCGATTCGAGGGTGTGGTCGCAGATTCCCGCAAGCGTCGCGTAGTGGTTGATGAGCTCGCGGGCCCTGATCCGGTTCTTGTAACTCGCGACCTGGCTGCGATTCGACCACCAGCCATTGTTGCCGTGGACCCGGTACATGACCGCGCCCGTCGGCACGAACACCTTGCGGCCTCCCAGAACGCTCGCGCCATAGACCAGTGCGGCATCGGCGCACAGCCGCCAGCGTTTCACAAGCATCGGCGGCAGGTCGACGCATTCCTTCGCCATGGCGGTGCGCACGCACAATGCCGATGTCGGCCCGCCATACCAGTGGGCCAGCGCATACGTGGCGATGGCGGTGTAGCCATAATCGATCTCATGGGATGCATCGCCGACCCTGCGACTCTCGCCTCCGAAACGGACGATGTCGGAAAACACGAAATCGACATCGGATCTCGCATCGAAGATGAGCGCGACTTTCTGCAGATAGTCGGGTTCCCAGCGGTCGTCGGCGTCTAGAAAACACGCGACATCCGCATCGACCACCGCCAGACCGCGCTGGAACGCCACCAGTTGCCCGCCGTTTTCGCCGCAGACGAGCGTGACCCGCGGATCGTGGCCATAGCGTTCGTGCAGGAATTCGGGCGAGCCGTCGGTGGAACCGTCGTCGACGATGACGATCTGTTTCGGCGCGCGGTTCTGCGCCAGTGCGCTGTCGACCGCTTCGGCGACGAAGGTGAGGTAGTTGTAATTGGTGACGACGACCGCGAACGAGGTTTCGGTCATGCCGCAGCCTCGTCCAGGGTGCGGCGGAAGTAGGCGATGGTCTCTTTCAGGCCGTCGTCCAGCGCGACTTTCGGCTCCCAGCCCAGTTCGGACCGGGCCAGGGCGATGTCGGGCTGGCGCTGACGCGGGTCGTCGGAAGGCAGCGGCCGGAACACCAGCTTCGAGCGGCCGCCGACCAGCGCCAGCACCTTCTCGGCCAGTTCGAGCATGCTGAATTCGCCGGGATTGCCGATGTTGATCGGCCCGGTGAAGCCGTGCGGGGTGGCCATCATCCGCACGAAGCCTTCGATCAGGTCGTCGACATAGCAGAAACTGCGGGTCTGGCTGCCGTCGCCGTAGATGGTGATGTCCTCGCCGCGCAGCGCCTGGACGATGAAGTTGCTCACCACCCGGCCGTCGTTCGGATGCATGCGCGGGCCGTAGGTGTTGAAGATGCGGACGACCTTGATGTCGAGGTCGTGCTGGCGGTGATAGTCGAAGAACAGGGTTTCGGCGCAGCGTTTGCCCTCGTCGTAGCAGCTGCGGATGCCGATGGGATTGACCCGGCCCCAGTAGCCTTCGGTCTGCGGATGCACTTCCGGGTCGCCGTAGACCTCGCTGGTGGAGGCCTGCAGGATGCGCGCCTTCAGCCGCTTGGCCAGGCCGAGCATGTTGATCGCGCCGTGCACGCTGGTCTTGGTGGTCTGTACCGGGTCGTGCTGGTAGTGCACCGGCGAGGCCGGGCAGGCGAGGTTGTAGATCTGGTCGACCTCGACGTACAGCGGGAACGTCACGTCGTGACGCATCAGCTCGAAATACGGATGGTCCAGGCGGTGGGCGATGTTGCGCTTGCTGCCGGTGAAGTAGTTGTCGACGCACAGCAGGTCGTGCCCGTCATCGAGCAGGCGGTCGCACAAGTGCGACCCCAGGAAACCGGCGCCGCCGGTCACGAGAATACGGGCCATCAGGGGGGAAAACCTTTCGATAGGACGCGACCGCGGACGATCTCCGCACGGGCGCGCCGGGATGACGGGGAAAAGGCGGCGGAACCGGCGGCTATTCTCGGCGATCACCCCCGGCAAGAACAGCGCGGAGGCGGTTTGGCCAGTGCCAAAGTGGGATGGGCGTCTTGCGTCGGCGTCTGCATTCAGCCTGGGGAAAGGTCCGCGTCGGCACCCGGGTCCGGGTGGCGTCGAGCCGGGTCGTGCGGGATCGGATGGGCGAGCCGGTTTACCCACCGCACCCGCCCGCAGTACGCTTGTCGCCCGATTACTCGAAACTGCGGAGCGCACCATGTCCAAAGGCCTTGACCAGAAGAAGCAGGATAAGAAAAAACCCGAGAAGACCCTGAAAGAGAAGCGCGCGGAAAAGAAGGAAAAGAAGGGCAAGTAAACGGCGACCCGCGCGATCTCCGCTCCAGACCATGATCCCCGCCTTGGCGGGGATCATGCTTTGATTTCGGGTTTCGCGGCTTACGAGCTGCAGGACAGCATCGAACAACCGGCGCGGTCGCGCGCCCAGTCGGGACGCTTCGCGGCGTAGCGTTCGTGACCGGGCTGGTCGTCGTACGGTCGGCGCATCACCTCCAGAAGCTCGGCGATGCCGGCGGTGTCCCCGGCCTCGGCGCGGTCGATGACTTCCTGCGCCAGATAGTTGCGCAGCACGTATCCAGGATTTGCCAGCCGCATCCTTTCGCGGCTCTCCGCCACCGGCAAGGCGTCCTCGCGCAGGCGCGCCGCATACCGCTGCAGCCAATCGTCGAACTGCGCGCCATGCGCCTCGCGCTTCGCCGGATCGTAGAAAGCCTCCTCCAGCGGCTGCAACGTCGGCGCGTCGACATCCACATCCATCAGCGCGCGGAACCACAGGGTCATATCGACCTCGGCTTCATGCATCAACCCATGCAGATCCCGGATCAGCACCACATCGTCGTCGCGGCATTCGGCCAGGCCGAGTTTGCGCGCGGTGTTGTCGCGATCGGCGACGGTGTACGCGGCACCGAAGGCGTCGACGCCCGCCTGCAGCGCCTCGCCGCCCGCGAACAGCGGCGAGATCGCCTGGGCCAGCCGCACCAGGTTCCAGCGCGCCACCGCCGGCTGCCAGCCGAAGCGGTAGCGACGGCCGCCGGCGTCGGTGGTGTTGGGCGTCCACTCCGGGTCGTAGGCGTCGATCCAGCCGTAGGGGCCGTAGTCGATGGTCAGCCCGAGGATCGACAGGTTGTCGGTGTTCATCACCCCGTGGACGAAACCGACGCGCATCCATTCCGCCATCAGTCGCGCGGTGCGCGTGCAGATGTCGGCGAACCAGTCGGCGTACAGCGCTTCGCCGCTGCCGGCGAGATGCGGGAAATCGCGACGGATCGCGAAGTCCGCCAGTTGCCGCAGCAGGTCGGCGTCCCCGCGCGACGACGGCAGTTCGAAATGGCCGAAGCGCAGGAACGACGGCGCGACCCGGCACACCACGGCGCCGGGTTCGGGCTTCGGATGGCCGTCGTAGAACATGTCGCGGACCACGTCCTCGCCGGTCGCGACCAGCGACAGCGCGCGCGTGGTCGGCACGCCGAGATGGTGCATGGCTTCGCTGCACAGGAATTCGCGGATCGACGAACGCAGCACGGCGCGACCGTCGGCGCTGCGCGAATACGGCGTCGGGCCGGCGCCCTTCAGCTGCAGTTCCCAGCGTTCGCCGGCCGCATTGACGGTTTCGCCGAGACTGATCGCGCGTCCGTCGCCGAGCTGCCCGGCCCAGTGGCCGAACTGGTGGCCGCCGTAGTTGGTCGCGAACGGGTCCATGCCCGGCAGAAGCGCATTCCCGCTGAACACTTGGGCGAACGTTTGCGATGCGACCTCCGCCTCGCTCAGGCCAAGGGTGTCGGCCATTTCGCGCGAGACCGCCAGCGTGCGCGGCGCGACCACAGGCGTGGGCGCCATGCGCGACCACACCGCACCGCGCACTTCGCGGAGGCGTGCGCCGGTTTCGGGGTCGCCGGGCAGTTCGGCGAGGAAGGTGTTGTCGAATCGGAGTGTGTCGAAGGAGGGCATGTCCGGCGGAAGGCAACCATCAGGGCACGCATCATGGCATTGCTGCGGCTGAACCCTGTTTACGGACATCGCGCTCGCGTTGTCGTTGAGCCGCCGCTGTCGCTGTAAGTCGTCGCTGTTGGCTGTTGCCCCCTTCGACGAAGGGGGCCGACGGTCGCGTAGCGATCGGCGGGGGGATTTGCTTTTCGCCTGAAGCATCGAAAAAGCACACCGTCTACATGACGCTGCCGGCCAAATCCCCCCCCCCCCCGCCTGCTTCGCAGACGTCGACCCCCTTTTCAAAGGGGGTAAGCGCAAAGACCTTGACCTCAAGAAACGTACCCCTTAGCCGTGTGATTCAATCCACGCAAGGAGAACGACATGACGAAGACAACTCGGGCGCGTTACACGTTCGAATTCAAGCAAGAAGCGGTGCGACTGGTCGAGGGTGGCCAAAGCCAAGCTTCGTCGACCAGGATACGCAAGGCCTCGCCTGGGCCATCCAGGCCTTGTGACAGCAGCGCGGCCATCGCCGCTTGCATTGGATCGCGTTCAATTCGTTGTGCCATGATCTGGGTTCTCTGGGTTCGGGGCTGTGGCGCCACCGAGGGAACCGCCGCAGG
>JBKJTC010000112.1:0-5763 GCA_046590925.1 Lysobacteraceae bacterium
CCGGCGCGTTCCGGTTTCACATCGCCGCTCCAGCGCGCTTCGCCCTTGGCCCAGTCGTACACCGCATTGCGGCGGATCTTCTTGATCAGCAGAAGCGAGGCGTGGGTGCCCGAGAGCGGACGCCACTGACCGTTCTTGTCCTCGAACAGCGTGGTCTGGGTCAGCTGCGCCATCTGGTTGCTGATCTTCAGCGTGTATTTCCACCGATCGCCGCCCTGCGGCTCGACGGTCATGCTGCCGGTGGCCGACAGTCCCATGTAATTGGCTTCGTAATCGGCTGCAAAGGGCTCCAGCGCGTGCGCCGGCACCGCTGTCGCGGACGCGGCGAAAACGGCGGACAGCAGCAGGCTGCGGACGATATGCGAGGATTTGACGGACATCATGGTGTTCCTTGGTATTCGATCAGACGCAGGTCGACGGCATCCTCGCCGTTCTCGCGCTGCAGGATGCGTACCGGGGTCGGTACGCCTTGTGCGACCCAGACGACGGTGTCGTCGTTGCCGCCGTTGGTGCGGGCCACGCGCAGGGTCGAGTAGCTCAATTCGCCGACCTGCACCGTTTCCGGTACCGCGGCGACCTGATACTGATGGTCGCGGACGCGGCCACCCTCGACGAAACGATAGCGCAGGATGGCGCCGGGGCGCGCGTCGCGGATGATCGCGAGATTGATCAGCAGGCCGCTCATGTCGCCCGGCAACAGCGCGACAGGCTGCTGATGGCGCTTTTTCACGTCGCCCTGCCAGCGCGCGCTGGCCTTGGCCCAGTCGTAGCTGCCCACCGTCTTGCGGCCGAGGAACAGGCCTTTGCGGACGGTGCTCTGGCTCAAGGGGCGATAGAGACTGTCGACAGCGTCGAATACAGTGCTCTGCTGCACGTTCAGACCGAGCACGCCGGCCATGCCGCGGCGACCTTCAATGCCCAGGTCCACGCGCCACTGCGGGGATTGCAGGCGAACGACTTTCAAGGTCGCGTCGCCGGCAGGTTTGGTCTGGTATCGGGCTTCGTAGCGGGCCACGAAGGGCTCCAGCGCCGCCGCGGGTTCCTGCTCTGTCGATACTACGGGCACGGTCTGCGCGCCTGCCGTGAGCAGGACGCAGAGCAGCAGGACGAGGGCGGCGAATGGGCGCATGACGGGCGGCATCATGCAAGCCGCCGGTTGGCCCCAAGCTGAAGCGGGGCGTGCAGGGGCTTGCCATTCAGGTCGATGCGTTTGTCGTGCAGCGACAGACGGCCTTCGGCGAGCAGTCTTACCACTTCGACCAGCAAGGGATGCTCCACCTCCCGGACCCGTGCGGCCAGAGTGTCGGCATCGTCGCCCGGCAAAACCGGCACGCGCGCCTGGGCAATGACCGGGCCGCCGTCGAGATCGGCGGTGACCACGTGCACGCTCGCACCGTGTTCGGCGACGCCCGCGTCCACGGCCTGCTGGTGGGTGTGCAGCCCTTTGAATGCGGGCAGCAGCGACGGATGCAGATTGATCATGCGCCCGGGCCGCGCCTCGACTTCCGCAGCCGAGATCAGCCGCATGTAGCCGGCGCACACGATCAGATCGGCCTGCGCTTCATCCACGGCCGCGAAGAATGCGGCGTCGAACGTTGTCCGTGAGTCGTACGACTTCGGCGACAGCGCAGTCGCCGGCACGCCGGCGTCGCGCGCGCGCTCCAGCGCCTGAGATTTTGGCCTGTCGGAAAACACGCCGACGATTTCGGCGTCGAGTCCGCCCGATGCGATGGCGTCGATCAGCGCCTGCAGATTGGTGCCGGCACCCGACGCGAGGATGGCGATGCGAAGCGCGTCAGGCATCGCTTGTCCTCTTAACCCAGGGTTGTGTGCGGTCGATCCACGGCCAGCAGGCCAGCGCGCCCAGCGTCGCCAGCAGCATATCCATGTGCGCATCCCAGACATCGCCCTGCTGGCCGTTGTAGGCCTCGGCCTGATCGGGGGAGAGCAGCAGCGCGATGGCCCATTCCAGCCATTCGTAGATCAGGCTGACCGCCATGATCGCGAGGACCGCCAGCGCGAATCCATGCATTACGCTCAACGTCCAGCGTTGCCGCGCGTGCGCGGCCAGCATCGGCGCGAAGCACAGCCCGAACAGCAGATGGATCAACCTGTCGAAATGGTTGCGTTCCCAGCCGAATGCGGCTTGCGGCGACCAGTCGATCGCGGCGCGCAGCCAGGCGTCGTACGGCACGTTCGAATACAGCCAGCGCGCGGCGATGCAGTGCACGGCGATGAAACCGCAGATCGCGATGAAGTCGGCATTGCGCATCGGCCAGCGGCGATCGTGCAACACCAGCCAGATCAGGCCGACGACGGTCAGCGAGCTGTGCAGCGCCTGTTCGAGCGGCCAGATCGGCGCGATCCAGATGATCGCGAAGATCGAAACGGTGAGCGCGAACGCGGCTTTCTTCGCGAGGTTCATGACCTTGTCTCGATACGATTGCGCCAATAGCCAGGTTCCCGGTGGCAGTGCATGACTGCGAGGACAAGAATCCGGTCGGGCTCGATGGCGTACAACACCGCATACGGAAAAACGCGGATGAGGTGACGACGCACGTCCGCGGCCAGCTCAGGCCAGCGCGTCGGCGCATCGTGGATGTTGTTCAAAGCGGCTTCGGCGTTGGCGATGAAGCGCCTGCCCAAGCCGGCTTGCTGTTGCTCGTAGTGACGGACCGCGGCCTCGAACTCTGCGAGCGCATCCGGGTGAAACGCCAAACCGGTCATTTGACGAGGCTGCGTACCCGTGAAAGGGCTTCGGCGCCAGGAATGGCTTCGACTTCCCCGGAGCGCAGTTCGTGGAGGCGTCGTTGCGCTTCGGTCGCCCACAGCTCGCGGATATCGTCGTCGATCAGTGGATCCAGGCTTTCAGCCAGACGGTCGGCGAGCAATGCGCGGGCATCGCTCGACAATGCCAAGGCCATTTCGGCGATTTTTTCGACCGGGATGCTCATGGGTCGGAGAATACGCCCGGGGGATCGAAGCGACAACGCAAAGCGCCGTTCAAGCGATCCGCACCCGCTCGCCATCACCGGCAGCGGTGACTTCGCCGATGCGCCAGTGCGCCAGAGCAAGGCGTTCCAGCTCGCTACCCACGGCGTCCAACGCAACCGGCGGCACGATCAGCACGAAGCCGATGCCGCAGTTGAACGTGCGCCACATCTCTTCGTTCGACACGCCGCCTTCGCGCTGCAGCCACGCGAACACCGGCTGCTGCGGCCAGCTCGACGCATCGATGTCCAGACCCAGGCCGTCGGGCACCACGCGGATGATGTTCTCGGTCAGGCCGCCGCCGGTGATGTGCGCCATCGCATGGATGTTGTCGCCTTGGGCGCCGCCGAGCAGTTCGAGGATCGGTTTGACGTACAGCCGGGTCGGTGCCATCAGTGCATCCACCAGCGTCGTGCCGCCGAGATCCAGGTCGGCCGGGCGGCCGGTGCGGTCGTAGATCCTGCGGATCAGCGAATAGCCGTTGGAATGCGGGCCGCTGGAAGCGATGCCGATCAGCACGTCGCCTTCCCGCACCCGGGCACCGTCGAGAATCTTGGATTTCTCGACGCCTGCCACGCAGAAACCGGCAAGGTCGTATTCGCCGGGCGGGTACATGTCGGGCATTTCCGCGGTTTCGCCGCCGATCAGCGCGCAGCCGGACAGTTCGCAGCCCTTGGCGATGCCGCCGACGACCGCGACCGTGGTGTCGACGTCGAGCTTGCCGGTGGCGAAATAATCGAGGAAAAACAGCGGCTCAGCGCCCTGTACCAATACGTCGTTGACGCACATCGCGACCAGATCGATGCCGATGGTGTCGTGGCGGTTGAGCTGCTGCGCGAGTTTGAGTTTGGTGCCCACGCCGTCGGTGCCGGAGACCAGCACCGGCTCCCTGTACTTGCCGGACAGGTCGAACAGCGCGCCGAAACCGCCCAGGCCGCCCATCACTTCAGGGCGAAAACTGCGCTTGACCAGCGGTTTGATGCGTTCGACGACTTCGTTGCCCGCGTCGATATCGACGCCGGCATCGCGGTAGGTCATTGCGTCCGAAGCGGGGCCGTTGGAGGCGGGCGGGGTCTGGGTCACGGCGGCTCGCACTACGCTGGAAAGGCGAAATTGTAGTAGGGCGGGCTCAAGCCTGCCATTGCGAACTTTCCGATCGCGCCTCGTAATGATCCAGATGTGCGTGCTTCCGATGTCCGAAACGATCGGAAAAGTCGGGATGGCGGGTCAGGACCCGCCCTACTTGTGGCACCATTTCCGCCGAGAACAACGGTTGGGACGTGAAAATGCGGCAGTCGAGTGGATGGTCGGTGCGGTGGTCGGCCGCAATGCGTTGGATGACGGGGCTGTGTCTGGCCCTGGCGTTGTCGGCGCCCGTCGCCCAGGCGCAGCGGGTCGAAGGCGATCGCGCTGCGGCCAGCGGCATCTACGAGGCAGAGGTTCCGGTCAACAGCCAGACCGACGCCGAGCGCAACAACGGCTTCGCCCGGGCCCTGGCGCAGGTGCTGGCCAAGATCAGCGGCGATCGCAGCGCGACCGGCCGTCCGGGCGTGGGCCAGGAACTGCGCCGCGCCAAGGACTATGTCGCCGGTTACGACTACCGCCAGGATCAAGGCGTGTCCGCGAACGGCGCGCCGACCTTCAAGACCAAGCTGGTGGTGCGTTTCGACCAGGCGAGGGTCGACGGCGTCATCGGTGCGCTGGGCCTGCCGATCTGGCCGCAGCCGCGGCCCAAGCCGGTGATGTGGCTGGCGATCGACGACGGCAAGGGCCCGCGTCTGGTCGCTTTGGGCCAGGGCAACGCCGCCCGCGCGGCCCTGGACCGCGCGATCGAACGCGGCTATCGGCTCGGCCTGCCCTCCGGCAATGCCGCCGAGCAGGCAGCGGTCGGCGCGATCTGGCGCGGCGATACCGGCTCCATCGCCCGCGTGTCGGCGCGCTACAGCCCGCCGATGCAGTTGATCGGCAAGCTCTACCGCAAGGGCACCGGCTGGAAAGCCGACTGGATCTTCGTCGACAACGGCCGCGAGCTGTCGAAATGGTCGACCGAGAACGCCGATGCGCGCGCGGCGATGTCGGGCGGCGCGGACGGCACCGCCGATGCGCTGATCCGCCGTTACGCCCGCAGCAGCGGCGCGTCCGGCCCGGCCGGCGCGTACCGGATCCGCTTCACCGGCATCGACAGCGCCGACGATTACATCCGCCTGATGGGCCATCTGCAGGACATTTCGGTCGTGCGCAAAGTGCGCCCGATCAGCGCCGGCACCGACGGCCTGGTGCTGGAGTTGGACCTGATCAGCGGCCTGCCCGGCTTCCGCAAGATGATCGGCAGCCGCGGCATCCTGGTCGGCAGCGAAAACGCGGCGGGCGCCGAACCCGGCGAATCCACGCTTCCCACGTTCGACCTTCGCTGAGGCGACCGAATGAATGACGGTTCCAATTCCCCGGATGGCATGAAACCCGAGTCGGTCGACGACATCGCCCGTTTTTTCCGGCGTCTGCAATGGGCGCTGTTGTTCATCGGCGTAGGCGCCCTGATCTGGGTACTGACGCCGGTGCTGACCCCGTTCGCGGCGGCCGCGCTGCTGGCGTGGCTCGGCAATCCGGTGGTCGAACGCCTGCAGCGGCGCGGGCTGTCGCGCAACAGCGCGGTGGCGCTGGTGTTCGCGCTGATGGTGCTGGTGGTGGTCGCGATGGTGCTGATCCTGATCCCGGTCATCCAGAACCAGATCCTGGTGCTGGCCAAGTCGGCGCCGGTCTACATGGAATGGG
>JBKJTC010000282.1:0-8369 GCA_046590925.1 Lysobacteraceae bacterium
GAGGATTCGGACGAGATCGAGATCGAGATCAATCCCGCCGATCTGCGCGTCGACACCTTCCGCTCCAGCGGTGCCGGCGGCCAGCACGTCAACAAGACCGACTCCGCGATCCGCATCACCCACCTGCCCAGCGGCGTGGTGGTGGAATCGCAGACCGAACGCAGCCAGCACGCCAACCGCGACAAGGCCATGAAACGGCTGAAGGCGATGCTGTTGGAAGCGGAAACCAGCCGGCGCGATGCCGCGCAGGCGCAGGAACGGAAACTGCAGGTGGGCAGCGGCGACCGCAGCCAGCGCATCCGCACCTACAACTTCCCGCAGGGTCGCATCACCGATCACCGCGTCGAAGGCCTGACCCTGTACGACCTGCCGAACATCATCGAAGGCCAGATCGACGGCCTGATCGAACGCTTGGCGCGCGAGCATCAGGCGGACGAGCTGGCGCGACTGACGCAGGGCGGCTGACCCGCCCGACTGATCCGCCCGCGCAAGAGCGGCAGAAGTCGCGCCCCCTGTGGGAGCGACGCAAGTCGCGACGAACGCCGGAAAGATTTCCCGCAGCCGATCGCGGCTTCCGCCGCTCCTACAAGAACAGGCCGAAAGTCGCAGCGCCTGTAGAAGCGACGCAAGTCGCGACGAACTCCGGAAAGATTTCCCGCAGCCGGTCGTGGCTCCCGCCGCCCCTACAAAACAAGCCGAAAATCGCAGCGCCTGTAGGAGCGACGGAAGTCGCGATGAACTCCGGAAAGATTTCCCGCAGCCGATCGCGGCTCCCGCCGCTCCTACAGCGCATCGAATGGCATCGCGCGGCCTGCACGATCCGAATCGCACCATGCCTGCACACGCATCGTTTCGCGTCCAGGACACCATCGATTCGTTGCCTGTACGTTAAACCTGCGGCGACATTCCGCCGCGAGCGGATCGGTTCATCCAGCGCAGGCAAGAATCTCCGCCACGATCAGAAGAGCCCCCATGCAGACGCAGGATCTGCAGTTCGACACGCTTCGCAAACTCATCGCCGAAACGCAGGTCGCGATGTTCAACACCGTCGCCGCCGACGGCACCGTCCTGTCGCGGCCGCTGCAGACGCTGGATTTCGACGTCGACGGCGTGCTGTGGTTCGCGACCGACGCGACCAGCGAGAAGGCGCAGGAAATCCGCGCCAAACCGCACGTCGGCCTGAGCTATGCAGACCGCAGCGACAACAGCTACGTGTCCATCTCGGGCCCCGCGCGGCTCATCCACGATCAGGCGCGCATCGATGCGCTGTGGACCCCAGCGATGTCGATCTTCTTCGCGCAGGGTAAAGAAGACCCGAACCTGATCCTCATCCGCGTCGAGATCGAACGCGCCGAATACTGGAACGGCCCAGGCACGATCGTCGGCAAGATGCTTTACCTCGCCGCTGCGGCCATCACCGGCGATCCGGGGGTGATGAACGACAACGCGATCATCGAGCCGCGGCTGGCGGTGTAAACACTCCCCAACAAAAACCGTCCTTTTGTGGGAGCGACGCAAGTCGCGACTGCCCGAGGAGGTCTTTCCGGAAGTCGACGTGCGTGACGCTGGCGGAATTGCGGAAGGTCCGTCTGCACTTCGTCGCGACTTGCGTCGCTCCCACAAGAAGATGAAGAAATCCGGCTGCCGGTCGTTCTAGCGACGCTTGCTTACCGCGATCGCCGCGTAATGCGCGAAATACCACGCCGCGCGCGCGCGGCCGAGTCCTTCGACGTTGCGATAGATGTTCCACTGCCACTGTGCGGCCCTGCGCTTGTCGGAGGACAGCGAGCCGCTGCGCACGAGATATTCGGCCAGCGGCTCGGGATTGGGCACGCGGCGGGCAACGCCGGCACGGCGCACCATCGCCAGCCAGAACACGTAATCCTCATGGCCGATGCGCTGGAAGCGACCGTCGCCGAGCGCGCGATCATAGAGCCCGGTGAGGTTGCCGATGCGATTGCTTTTCAGCATGTCGGCGTACCTCACTTCAGCCGGCGGCCGCACGATCGACAGTTCGCGGCCGCTCTCGTCGAAACGGCGGTAGGCGGTGTAGCTGATCTGCGTATCGGTCGCCCGCATGTGCGCAAGCTGCTGCGCGAGCTTGTCCGGCAGCCAGCGGTCGTCGCTGTCGAGAAACGCGATATGCGTGCCGGTGGCGGCTTCGATGCCGGCGTTGCGTGCGGCAGCGACGCCGCCGTTGCGCGCCATGCGGATCGACACCAGCCGCGGTTCGCGCGCGGCCATGGCCTGGACGATGTCCCAGCTCGCGTCCTTCGAACAGTCGTCGATCACCAGCAGCTCGACATCGACGTGAGTCTGGGCGAACACGGAGTCCATCGATGCCTGCAGCGTCGCGGCAGCGTTGTAGGCCGGCATGATCACACTTACTTTCGCCGTGCCGGCGATGGCGCTCACTTTCGCCGTGCCGGCGATGGCACTGACTTTCGCCACACCATCACCGATAGCCGCAGGAACAGCCTCGCTCACGCGCCGCGCGCCTTGCGCCCACCCGCCCACGACGAGCGCGGCGGCGGCAGCAGGTAATCCCGGTACTGGCCGGGATCGCCTTCCTCGCCGGCTTCGGCGGCCTTGATGATGTTGTAGGCCTCGCGCGAGGTCACGTAGTGCAGGACGTGGCGCTTGCCGTCGTTGTAGCGGCTTTCCAGATAACGATGCATCGCGTCCACCGGTTCGCCCAGCAGGGTGTCGATGTCGTGTTCCTGTGTGCCATGGGTGTGGATCTTCACGAACACCCATTCCGGACGGCCTTCGACGTGCACCCCGGTCTTCACCCACAGATCGACGCGCGCTTCGGTGGGCGGGCAGTTTTTGCGCACGTCGGCGTTCTCGATCCGCGGCATCGCGCCCATGCGCCGCTCGCGCCAGTTCAGGGCCAGCGGCCCCTGCACGATCATCAGGTCGCCGCGGGTGCCGCCGCCCACTTTCACCGGCGCGCCGGTGTTGTGCGATTTCGGCGCCAGCGGATCGTCGGTGGCGTAATAAATGCTGTTGACGGTGGCGGTCTGGGTATCGCTGGGCGCCGACGGCAGGGTGAAGTCGGCGTAGCAGCCGAGTTCGCGCAGCAGGATCAATTCGTTGTCGATGCCGCACCAGCGGCCGTCGGCGCGGGAATTGTCCAGGCACCAGTTGCCGTGGATGAAGCCGAACTTCAGTTCGCCTGTGTCCGGGTCGCGCGGCAGCGCGCCGTGCTTCTCGTGCAGGGTCTTGCAGAAGCGGCCGATCGAGACGCGGAAATTCTGTTCGGTATCGTTGTCGTGGTGCAGATGCACTTCGATCTCGCCGAAGCCATCGGAACACAGCGACGCGAGCTTGTCGAGGTGTTCCTCGGCGTATTCCTCTTCCGGATAGAAGAAACTGTGCTGCGGCGGGCGGCCGTCGGCGTCGCGGTGACGGCCGGCAAGCGCGCGATATTCAGTACACCAGCGATCGACGCGGCGACGCTGGGTCTCCAGATCCGCACCCTTCCACATCGGCTCGAAGTGGTCGACGAAACAGAACATGACGTGCACCGGACGATCGTTCACCACTGGCGTGCGGCGGCGCAGGTAGTGCGCCAGCCACAGATGCATGTTGCGCTTGCGCATGTCGCGGACCACAAGCGCAGCGACTGCGGCCGCGAGCAAGAGTCCGCAAAACGCGATGACCATGACTGCGTTCAACGCTGTCCCCGGCGGTGCCGATATCCGTTCATGATCGTTCCCCTGAATGCGTTGGATTGAAGACGTGTTCGTGCGTGCGGGCGCTCATGCCGGCTGCAGCGATTCGAACGCGAAACCGTCCGCCGCCCACACCGGCAGCATCGTCTGCAGCAAGTGCAGCGACAGCGCACTGTCGTCGTGCATCAGCAGGATCTCGCCGGCTTTCGGCGGGTACCGCTGCGCAGAAGCGATCAGTTCCTCCGCCGGACGCTGGCTGTAGTCGAGCGTGTCGTAGGACCAGTAGGCGATGCGGCGGCCGCGACGGATGCAGTCGAGCACCATCGGCCGCGGCATCACCCCGCGCGGCGGCCGGAAATCGTGGCGCGCGACGCCGTCGAAACGCTCCAGGAACCGGTCCATGCGCTCGATTTCCGCGCGCTGTTCGGGCAGGCCGAGGCGATCGAACTGCGGATGCGTCCACGAATGATTGCCCAGCACATGACCGCCGCGCACGATCTGCTGCACAAGCTCCGGATGACGCTCGGCCTGCTGTCCGATCAGGAAGAACGTCGCGCGGACGCGATGCGCCGCCAGCAGCGCCAGCAGCGCCGGCGTGTGGTCCGGATGTGGACCGTCGTCGAAGGTCAGATACAGCCTTCGGCCGCGGCGCGGACCACGGGTCAGCACCCAGCGGTTGGGCAGCCATCGCAGCACCTTCAGTTTTCTTGGGCGGGGATTCATGTCGTCGGATAGTCAGGAGAACGCAATCCGTGCGCGGGTACGGCCCATGGGCAGAATCGATGGCAAAACGCGGAATGCAGGAACGGCGGAATGGTCATGATGACGGATCGGATGCGCATGCGTTCGCCTCACCCACCCCGGTACAGGACGTCGTAACGCCCGGCCATGGCCTCGATCGATGCCTCGCGCAGCGCCCAGTCGCGCCCGGTGCGCCCCATGCCGACAGCGCCCGCGGGGCCGCGCAACAGTGCGGCGAATGCCTCGGCCAGCGCGTCGTCGCGCGCCGGCGGCACCAGCCGGCCGTTGCGACCATCGACCACGATCTCGCGATTGCCGCCCACATCGGTGGCCACGATCGGCAGACCGCTGGCGCAGGCTTCAAGCAGCGCCATCGAATAGCCCTCGCTCAGCGACGACAGCGCGAAAAGATCGAAACCCTGCAGCAGCTCGCGCACGTCGCTGCGGTCGCCGAGGAAACGCACGGCGTCGGCGATGCCCAGCGCGGCGGCCTGCGATTGCAGCGATCCGCGCAATGCGCCGTCGCCGACCAACACCAGCGCGGTATCGGCGAACTCGCCATGCACGCGCGCGAACGCGCGCAGCAGCGTGGCCTGGTCCTTCACTGGGTTCAAACGACCCACGGTGCCGATGATGCGCGTTCCCGATGCGAGCCCCAGATCGCTGCGCAGTGCCGCCCGGCGTTCTTCCGATGCCGGCGAAAAGCGGTCGGTGCGGATGCCGTTCGGCACCGACAGCAGCCGCCCGCGCGGCGATACGCCCTGCTGCGCGAAGCGCGCGCGCGCGGCCTCGCAGACTGCGGCGACGGTATCGGTGCGACGCATCGCGCGTCGGTACAGCCATTCGCCGCGGCTGCGCGGCTGGGCGGCGCCCATGCCGTGGCGGGTGTTGATCAGCCGCGCGATCGGCAGACCGATCGCGGCCGCAGCCGTGTGGTAATGCGCGGTGGCGTTGTGGGTGTGGACGACCGCGCCGGGCGTCGCGCGCAGCCAGCCACGCAGGCGGCGCAGCGCGCCGAGATCGAAGCCGCCGCGCTTGCGACAGGCCTGGACTCGAATCCCCTGCGTTTCCAGTTCGCCGGCCAGCGCGCCCGGCTGGAACAGACAGATCACCCGGCAACGATGCCCGGCCGCGCGCTGCACGCCGGCCAGATCGATGACCATGCGTTCGAGACCGCCGCGTTCGAGATTCTCGACCACATGCAAGATTTGGAGAGCCGGCACTATGTGGAGAGCCGGCACGATGCCGAGAGGCGGCGTCTCGCTCATGCCGGAAGCTCGCATACGGTGACGCGACGTTTGCCGCTGGCGGTGAGCGCGATCGCATCGACGGTCTCGAATTCGATGCGCACGCCGTCGCCGGTGAGCTTGTGGATGCCGGCGCGGATCAGAGCATGCACCGCCGGATCGTAGCCGGCGTCCGCCACCAGCCGCACCAGCAGCGCATCCAGTTCGCGCTGCACCACCTGGTATTGCTTCACGCCCGTGATGGCCAGAAAAACGTAGACGATGTATTCGCCCGGCACCAGACGACCGTCGCTCAAGCGCAGCGCGTCGAGCTTGCGTCCGTCGACCTTGGCCAGTTTCGGCAGACAGCGACCACAGGCGCAGTGTTTTTTGCCGGGCGTGCCGAGATCGCCGTTGACGTAGCGCATCAGCGGCATGCCGTCGTTGTGCAGATCGGTGACGATCAGATCGCTGGGGGCGGTCGCATCCGGCCCGTCGGCGAATTCGACGTGCAGATGATCGGTGTTGAGATGCAGACCATCGCGTGCTTCGCACTCGGCCGCGATCAGCATGAATTCGCGGCAGCCGTAGGTGTCGTAGGCCGGCGCGCCGAACACGCGCTGCAGCAGTTCGCGCTGATGCGGATGCAGGGCTTCAGCGGCGCCGAGGATGCGCTGCGGACGATGGATGCTGCGGCCCTTGCGTTCGAGCCAATGCGCCAGTTCCACCAGCGGCCCGACATAGGACACGATGGTCTCGGGCTTGAAGCGGTCCAGCGCATCGGCATATTCCGCCATCCGCGTCTCGTTCATGTCGAAGGCATTGAGCATCCGCCGATTGAAAGCCGCGTGGTACAGCCTGTCCTTGAACAGATGGAAGCCCGCGGGCGCGGCTACAGGCGCGCCCCACAGATACGCGGTGCGCTGGCCGAGGTGCGCGCCCGACCAGCCGTAGCCGCGGAACATCACCGCGACCCGGCGTTCGTAGCTTTCGCGCGTGTAGCCGAAGCGCAGCGGTTCCCCGGTGGAACCGCCGGTGGTCTTGAAGAACAGCGCGCCGCGATGCGCGGGCGCGATCATCGCTTCGGCATGCTCCCGGATCACCGGCTTGGTCAGCATCGGCAGTCGCGCGTAATCCTCGCGGTTGCGGATGTCGGCGGCGGATGTCACGCCCGCATCGCCCCACCAACGCCGGTAGAACGGCACCTGTTCCCAGCAGTGGGCGATCAACCGCTGCAGCTTGCGCCACTGCAGGGCGTCGAGTTCGTCGGCCGAACGCCACTGGTCGCGTTCGTACTCGCGCAGATACGCCAGTGTCTTGCGTCGGCGCAGGCCGGACTCGTAGGCCGGATACAGCACGCGCCGGAACAGGGGTTCGTACAGACCGGTCATGGCCTGCTCCCCACGGGCGTCGCGCGCGCATGCGCCCAACCGAGCAGGCGTGCGCCGAAACGCGGGCGCCCGCGCAGCAGGCGCTGGTGCAGTTGCTGCATATGGGCGATGTCGTTGCGGGTCCAACAGCCCAGGGCCAGCGTCAGCGGCAGGTACAAAGCTCCCGCGAGAAGACCGCCGACCAGCAGTTCGGCCCACGCCGGAAGATGGTGGTGCACCAGCAGCAGCGGCGCAGCCGCGAGCGCGCTGGCCAGCACGGTGCGCGCCAATCGCCCCCAGTCGGGCGAGACCCCGCATTCGCGGATCGCCAGCGTGGTGTAGGCCACCACATTCACCGCCGCCACCACCGCGAACGCGATCAGCGCGCCGCGCAGTCCGTCGATATGGATCAACCACGCGTCCAGACCCAGCTTCAGCAGCCCGCAGACCAGAATCAGCGCCAGCACCGCGCGTTGGCGGTCGGCGCTGATCAACAGACTCGATGCGCCCTGCGCGGAGGTGATGACCGCGACGCCGGCCAGGCAGACCGCGAACACGGTGGAGGCCTCTTCGTATTCGGCGCCGTACAGCAGATCGATCAGCGGATCGGACAGCACCATGCCGAACGCCACCAGCGGCGCCGCGAGCAGCATCAGATAGGCCGTGGACGCCGCGAAACGATGCCCGGCGACTTCGCGCCCCTGGCTCAAGGCATTCGCCATCATCGGCAGCAGCAGCGCACCGAACACGCCCGGCACCAGCGCCGCCGCACCGCTCGCCAACTGATAGCCGACCTTGAATTGGCCTGCGGCGTGCGGATCGGCGTAGGCGTTGAGGAACAGAACTTCTATTTCGCTGGAGACGATGAAGCCTACCGTGACGATCAGCGTGCTGTAGTACATCTGCCGGCGCACGCGCGGCACCAGATCTTCCGGCAGCGCGGGCCGGTCGTCGCCCGGCGGCAGCAGCGGGCGCAGCTGGGTGCGCGACATGCCGTAGAACATCACGCCCGACAGCAGGAACACGCCGAACAGCCATTCCACCGGCAGGTCCAGCCAGATCACCACCAGCACCATGCCCAGATTCAGCGGCGTGGAGAACAGCGCGACCATCGCGTTGATGCGGAAATTCTCCAGCCCCTTGGCCACGCCGATGTTGAACATGTAGCCGGCGCGCAGCGCGATCGCGACCGCCAGAAATGCGAACAGAAAGCCGTGATGGAAGGTGGGTGCGACCCGATGGCCCGCCAGCCACAGCAGCAGCGCCCCGATCGCCAGTGCCACCACGAGGAAACCGCGCTGCGCCCGGCGCAGATACGCGACCAGCGACCGCACCAGCCCCTCGCGGTCGCCGCC
>JBKJTC010000007.1:0-6543 GCA_046590925.1 Lysobacteraceae bacterium
TCGTCCCACCAGCCGATGCAGCCGTAGGCGACCATCACCGCCAGCACCAGCCAGACGTAACGGTTGCGCAGATCGCCCCACAGCATCACCGATGCGATCACCGTCAGCAGGATCAGCGCGCCGCCCATCGTCGGCGTACCTGCCTTCACGATATGCGTCTGCGGGCCATCCTTGCGTATCGGCTGGCCGCCCTTGAGCTGGGCGAGGCGCGCGATCACCGCCGGCCCCCACCACAGCGACAGCGCGAGCGAGGTCAGCGCCGCGAGAATGCCACGGAAAGTCAGGTAGCCGAACAGGCCGAACAGACTTTGCAGTTGCTCCAGCCAGCGGGTCAGTTCAAGCAACATGCGCATCTCCCCCGCCCGCGTCGTCCGCGTGCGCGTCGTTCACAGGCGTGTCATTCATGGATGTTCCGTTCACGAGCAGCGCATTCACGATCCGGTCCATCGCGCTGCCGCGCGAGCCCTTGATCAGCACCCGCAATGTGTCCGCGTTCGCGTGCGCCGCGGTATCGGCGCGCAGCGCGTCCGCGAGCGCGGCATGGCTTTCGAAGCCGCGGCCGCCGTCGCCGAACGCCTCCGCCGCCGATGCGCTGAATTCGCCCAGTGCGTACAGCCGCGCGATGCCGGACGCCTTCGCGCGGCGCCCGACTTCGGCGTGCAGCGAGGCCGCGTCGTCGCCCAGTTCGCGCATGTCGCCCAGCACCAGCCAGCGCTCGCCGCCGCCGGTCGCGAGCGTGTCGATCGCGGCATTGAGCGAACCGGGATTGGCGTTGTAGCTGTCGTCGATCAGCATCGCGCCGCCAGCGAGACGATGGATGTTGAGGCGACCGGCGACCGGACGCGCGGCGTTGAGGCCGGCCGCGATCACCGCCAGCTCGATGCCGGCGCCAAGCGCCAGCGATGCCGCCGCCAATGCGTTGAGGACGTTGTGGCGGCCCGGCATCGCCAGCGCAATCGACGCTTCGCCCTGCGGCGCGACCAGCACAAAGCGCGCGCCTTCCGCGTCCAGCACGACGTCGCGCGCGGTCACATCGGCATTCGCATCCAGCGCGAAGCGGATCAGGCGATGGCCGTGGGCGCGTTCCGCGAAATACGGCGCGAAGGCGTCATCGGCATTGATCGCGGCCACGCCGTCGGCCGGCAGCGCATCGTAGATCGCGGCCTTGGTGTCGGCGATGCCGAGCAGGCTGCCCATGCGCTCGATGTGCGCCGGGGCGATGTTGTTCACCAGCGCCACGTCCGGACGGACGATGTCGGTGAGGTAGGCGATGTCGCCCGGCTTGCCGGCGCCCATTTCGTAGATGGCGTACAGCGCGTCTTCCGGCGCATCCAGCACCGCCAGCGGCAAACCGATCTCGTTGTTGCGGTTGCCGGGCGTGGTGTAGGCGCGGCCGGGCATGCCCTGCGCGGCGACCGCAGCTTCCAGGATCGCGAACGTCAGCGCCTTCACGCTGGTCTTGCCGTTGCTGCCGGTCACCGCCAGCACCTTCGTGGCGCGCGTGCGCTGCATCGATGCCGCCAGCGACGCCAGCGCGCGCTCGGTATCCGCGACCACGATCTGCGGGATCGACACATCCGACTGACGCGAGACCAGCGCGGCGCTCGCGCCGCGTGCCGCCGCCTGCGCGACATAGTCGTTGCCGTCGAAATGCTCGCCCTTCAGCGCGACGAACAGCGCAGCGGCGGACGCATCGGCGTCGAGACTGCGGGTGTCGGTCGCCCACGCGTCGACAGTGAGATCGGCGCCGACGAGACGTCCGTTCACGGCCTGCGCGATGCGCGAGAGCAGCAGCGGCGTCATGCGCGCGCCTCCAGCGCCGCGTGCGCGGTCGCGGTGTCGTCGAACGGATATTGCACGCCGTCGATTTCCTGATACGGCTCGTGGCCCTTGCCCGCGATCAGCACGATATCGTTCGCGGCGGCCATGGCGATCGCATGCGCGATGGCGGCGGCGCGATCGCGGCGGATGACGATCGTACTGGCATTGGCGAAGCCGGCGACGATATCGGCGACGATCGCATCGCCGCTCTCGGTGCGCGGATTGTCGTCGGTGACGATCACCGCATCGGCGCGCGCTTCGGCGATGGCGGCCATCTGCGGACGTTTGCCGCTGTCGCGGTCACCGCCGCAGCCGAACACGCACACCAGCCGACCCGCGGCATGCGCGCGCAGACTGGTCAGCGCCTGTTCCAGCGCGTCGGGCGTATGCGCGTAATCGATCACCACCAGCGGCAGGCGTCCGTCGCCGCCGAGACGATTCATGCGCCCATGCACCGGCCGCAGCATCGGCAACACGGCCGCGATGTCCGCCGCGGTTTCGCCCAGCGCGTGCAGCGCACCGGCAACCGCCAGCAGGTTGTCGGCGTTGAAACGGCCCAGCAGCGGCGAGCGCACGGCATGGGTTTCGCCATCGATGCGCAGCGAGAACGAAAGCCCGGCGAGGTCGAGCACGATATCGTCGGCGCGCAGACTCGCCGTTTCTGCGCCGCGCGAGCTCACGCCGATCGCACGCACTGGCGCATGGATCCCGGCGTGCAGTTCGCGACCGAACGCATCGTCGAGATTCAGCACCGCAGCGTCCAGATCCCGCCACGCGAACAGCTTGGCTTTGGCGGCGCCGTAAGCGTCCATCGTGCCGTGATAGTCGAGATGGTCGCGGGTCATATTGGTGAACATGCCGACCTTGAAATGCACGCCATCGACGCGGCCCTGGTCGCGCGCATGCGAACTGACTTCCATCGCCACCGCATCGGCGCCGGCATCGCGCAGCTGCGCGAGCAGTGCGTGCAGTTGCAGCACAAGAGGCGTGGTGAAACCCGTGGGCACCGCTTCGCCGTAAAGACCGGCACCGAGCGTGCCGATGGTGCCGGCGCAGCGACCGCGGAGCGTCCACGCCTGGGCCAGCAGTTGCACGATCGAGGTCTTGCCGTTGGTGCCGGTGACGCCGACCGTGGTCATCGTGCGCGAGGGTTCGCCGTGGAAACGGTCGGCCATCGCGCCGAGGCGCGCGCGCAGACCCGGCACGGCGATCATCGGCATGTCGTTGGCGGTCACCGGGAATGCCGCAGCCTTGAATTCTTCAGGGATCGGCGGCTCGAAGAGCGTTGCGACGGCGCCGGCCGCTTTCGCCTGCGCGATGAAATTCAGGCCATGCGCGCCGAAGCCGGCGATCGCCACGAAGGCATCGCCCGGCTGGATCGCACGGCTGTCCTGCACCAGACCGGTGATTTCGATCTCCGCTGGAATCCCGGCGACATCAGGCAGCGATGCCGCGAGGCGCATGCGACGACTCATCGCGCACCTCCGGCTGCGGGCAGCGCGTCGATCGCTTCGACAAGTGCAGCCGGCATCGGCGCAACGGGCAGCACTGCGGCAGGGTTAGGCGCAACGGGCAGCGCGGCCGGCACGATGCCGGCCTGACGACTGCGCTTGACATCGGCCGTCGCCTGCGCCGCAAGCCAGGTGTCGATATCGTCCGGCGGCACATCCATCAGCCGCAGCGCGCCTTCCATCACGTTCTTGAACACCGGCGCGGACACCACGCCGCCGTAATAGCCGCGCGCCGGATCGGGATCGTCGATCACCACCGCCATCGAGAAGCGCGGATTGTCCACCGGCACCAGACCAGCGAAGAACGCGACGTAACGCCGCGAGTAACCGCCGTTGCTGGCCTTGCGCGCGGTACCTGTCTTGCCGGCGACGTGATAGCCGAGGATCGCGGCCTGGGTGGCGGTGCCGCCCGGCTCGGTCACGGTCTGCATCATCCGCACCACTTCGCGCGCAATGCGTTCGTCGAGCACCTGCGTGGCCTCACCCACTTCGCCCTTGACGAAGGTCGGCACGATGGCCCGGCCGCCGTTGCCCAGCGTCGCGTAGGCATGCGCGATCTGCAGCGGCGTGGCGCTCAGGCTGTAGCCGTAAGACATGGTCTGCTTGCTGGTGCCGCTCCAGCGCGACGGCTTGGGCAGCAGGCCGGGGCTTTCGCCCGGGAAACCGCTGCCGGTGCTGCGGCCGTAGCCGAAGCGCACCAGGAAGTCGTAAAAATCCTTGTTCGGCAGCATGCGCACGATCTTCGCCGCGCCCACGTTGGAACTCTTGGTGATCACGCCGGTGGTGTCGAGCATGCCGTAGTTGTGGGTATCGGTGGTGCGGTAGCGGCCGTTCGGCATCCAGCCGGGATTGGTGTTGAACATCGTCTTCGGCGTGATCACGCCGGCTTCCAGCGCGGCGGCCACGGTGAGCGGCTTCATCGTCGAACCCGGCTCGATCAGATCGGTCACCGCGCGATTGCGGTGCGCATCGCGATTGCCCAGGCCGACCGCATTCGGATTGAACGACGGCAGATTCGCCATCGCCAACACTTCGCCTGTGGCGACATCCAGCACCACCGCCGAACCGCTGGTGGCGCCGCTTTCCAGCAGCGCGCGCTTGAGTTCGCGATAGGCGAGGAACTGGATCCGGCGGTCGATGGTCAGGGTCAGGTTCTTGCCCGGTTCGGCGGCGCGGACCAGATCGACCTCTTCGACCGTGCGGCCGCGACGATCACGGATGACCCGCTTCATGCCGGCGGTGCCGCGCAGCCATTCGTCGAACGCCAGCTCCAGGCCTTCCTGGCCGCTGTCGTCGATGTTGGTGAAGCCCAGCACGTGCGCGATCGCCTCGCCCTGCGGGTAATACCGGCGGTATTCGCGCTGCGAGAACACGCCCGGAATATTCAACGCGAGGATCCGGCGCGCTTCGGCCGGGTTCATCCGGCGCTTGAGATAGACGAACTCCTTGTCCGAGCGCTGGGTCAGCTTGCGGATGAGCTGATCGGCATCGATGCCGAGCGCCGCCGCGAGCCCCGGCAGCCGCCGCGGCGACTTCAGCACTTCCTGCGGGTTCGCCCAGATCGATTCGACCGGCGTCGACACCGCCAGCGGTTCGCCGTTGCGATCGGTGATCATGCCGCGGCTGGTCGGGATCTCGACATCGCGCAGGAAGCGTTCGTCGCCCTGCTGCTGATAGAACGCGCTGCGCACCAGCTGTACGTCGACCGCGCGCGCGACCAGCGCCAGCCCGCACACGCCCAGCGCGCCGGTGACCAGCATCAGCCGGCCGCGCAGATCGAAACGGGCGCGACCGCGCGGCGCCGGGCTGCGACGGTCGTTGCGGCGCTGCCAGCGTTCGCGCAGGGACGTCATCCAGCTCACCGACATCCGACTCATGGGCGCACCACCACGATGTCGGCCGGCTCCGGCGTCTTCATGCCCAGGCGGCTGCGCGCGATCTGGTCGATGCGGTTGCTTTCGGCCCAGGTCGCCTGCTCCAGCTGCAGGCGGCTGAATTCGATGTTGAGCTCGTCGCGCGCCTTCTCGTGCCGCGACAGTTCGACGAACCGCTGGCGATGGCTGTAGCGCGCGTGGACGACGCCGATCGCCGAGATCAGATTGGCGAGGATCAGCACGGCCACGATCAGACGCAGGCTCATGCGGAGGCTCCCAGCTTTTCGGCGACGCGGAATACGGCACTGCGGGCGCGCGAATTCATCGCCAATTCGGCATCGGTCGCTTTCTGCGAGCCGCCGACCAGCGCCAGGGTCGGCGTGAACGCGATTTCCACCGGCATCCGGCGGTTGGCCGGCGGCGCCTTGGCGTGCTTGAGCATGAAACGCTTGACGATGCGGTCTTCCAGCGAATGGAAACTGATCACCGCGAGCCGGCCGCCGGGCTTCAGCGCCGCCAGCGCGGCATCAAGGCCGCGTTCGAGATCTTCGAGTTCGCGATTGATGAAGATGCGGATGGCCTGGAAGCTGCGCGTCGCCGGATGGATCTTCTGCGCGCCGCGCGGAACGACCGACGCGATGAGATCGGCCAACTGCGCGGTGCGCGTCAGCGGTACGTCGTCGCGACGGGCGACGACGGCGCGGGCGATGCGCCGGCTCTGCTTCTCTTCGCCGTAGGTCCACAGCACGTCGGCGATTTCGCGGTCGTCCGCGCGCGCGAGCCACTGCACCGCGCTTTCGCCGCTGTCCGGGTCCATGCGCATGTCCAGAGGACCGTCCTTGCCGAAGCTGAAGCCGCGCTCGGCGACATCCAACTGCGGCGAGGAGACGCCCAGATCGAACAGCACGCCGTCGAGGCCCTGCTGGGCCAGCGTCCACTGCGCGAGGTCGGTGAAACTCCCGCGATGGATCGACACGCGCGGATCCGCGCCGAACTCGCGTTCGGCGACGAGGATCGCTTCGGGGTCCTTGTCCATCAGCAGCAACCGACCTCCGGCATTCAATTGTCGAAGCACGCCGCGCGCATGACCGCCGCGGCCGAACGTGCCGTCCAGATAGGTTCCGTCCTCCCGAATCCGCAGTCCTTCCATGACCTGCGCGTACATGACAGGCAAGTGCAGCACCGGAAGGTGGGCGGGCACTGCACCCGCGCCACCCGCGATCACAGTTGCAGGTCGAGCAGCGCCTCGCCGAGATCCGCATCGCTGAGCGTCATGCGGATCTGCGCGTGGTGCGCCTGCTCGCTCCATAGTTCGAACTTGTCGCCCATCCCGAGCA
>JBKJTC010000109.1:0-9603 GCA_046590925.1 Lysobacteraceae bacterium
GAGCGCAGCCTGCCCGATGGCTTCGCGGTGTTCGACTATCCCCAAGCCCACCGCGTGCGCCTGCGCACCACCAATGGACTGGAGCGCATCAATCGCGAACTCAAACGACGCACACGCGTGGCTTCGATCTTCCCCAACAGCGCTTCATGCCTGCGGCTGGTGTCGGCCCTGCTGGCCGAGTTCGACGAGGAGTGGATGACCGGAAAAATCTACCTGACAATCAAACCGTAAAACCCGTCATCCGTGCGGAACCGCCTTGTAGAGTTTTACAGAAAAGATGTTGCACAACCTTTGATGAGAACCCCCGGTTCGACACATCGGCAGGATTGCCGATGTGCACGGCGCAGCCGCCCGCAGGGGTGAGGCGGGATTTCGCGCGGCATGCCGCGCGCCGCCGAACGACAGTGCACAGACACTGGCCGGATAGGCAGATGGATATGCCGAGCGAACCCCCAATCGCGCCCTCGGTCACAGTCTCGAAACGCGTCCACAGACACCACGCGACCCAGCCGCATCAATGCAATCGAAATCAGGCAACGCACTGGCCTGTTCCACCTCGTCGCCGACGTTGTGATCGAAAACCGACGACGGCGACGGAACCGGCCCTGCTGTCGCAAACTTGATGCACAGCACGCACTTGTCCATACAAGCAATTGATTTTTAGTGGCGCGTCCGGTTTCATTCCGCAATTACGTATATGTCCGAGACTATGGCTGACTCTCTCCCACATGGCCGTTGCATGATCGAATTCGGTCACCTCACTCACGCCGGGCTGCGGCGTGAGCTGAACGAGGACACCTATTACGGCGACAGCGACCTCGGGCTGTGGCTGGTTGCCGACGGCATGGGTGGCCACGAATACGGCGAAGTCGCCAGTGCGCTCGCGCGCGAGACCATCGTCCGCGAGATCCGCCAGGGCGTGTCGCTGGCCCAGGCGATCCGCACCGCCGACGAGGAAATCATCCGCGCTTCGCGCCAGCGCAGCGATGCGCTGCCGATGGGCACCACCGTGGTGGCCCTGCGCATCCTGGGCAATCGTTTCGAAGTGGCCTGGGTCGGCGACAGCCGCGCCTACCTGTGGCGCGACGGTCAGCTCGCCCAGCTGTCGCACGACCACAGCTACGTCCAGGAACTGATTTCGCAGGGCGCGATCACCGTGGACCAGGCCCGCACCCACCCGCACCGCAACGTGGTGACCCAGGCGCTGGGCGTGACCGAGCCGCAGAATCTCAACGTCGAAACACTGGCAGGCGAACTGCGCCCGGGCATGCAACTGCTGCTGTGCAGCGACGGGCTGACCGAGGAAGTGGACGACGGCAACATCTCGCAGGTGCTGTCGCATACCGAATGCAGCTCGCAGGAATGCGTGGACGGTCTGGTCGCCGCGGCGCTCGACGGCGGCGGCTCCGACAACATCACCGTGGTACTGGTCCGCCGGCACTGATCGACGCGGTCCCGCCGCGCTGACAGCCGCAGCGGCGGCCGGCTATAACGCTCCGCTCAGCCCTTGCAGCGAGGCATCGCCTGTTTCAGCGCCGCATCGCCCTTCACTTCGCAGTTCCAGTCGACGATGCCCGAGGCCGCATTCGCATCCGGCTTGAGAATGACGACGCTGCCAACGCCGAACCGGTCGTCCAGCGCGATGGTAACCGCGCCCTGAGCACCGATGGTAACGGTGCGCACCGCGCCTCCGCGCATTTCGCTGGGCGAAGGCAGACCGGCTTCGTCGGCATCCGTCGGCCAGCGGCCGTAGGTCTGGTAATACTCGGTCAGCGCGGCCCGGAACATGCTCGCCCTTTGAACAGCATCGGCCACCAGACCGCGCTGGTTCATCTCCGAGGCCTGCGCGTCCATGGTCTGGCGCGCGTTCTCGACGCTGCGTTGCACCGACGCCTCGACTTCGGCCGCGACCGCTCTCGCCTCGCTACGCGCCTTGCCCAGATCGAGCTGGGCCGTGGCATGCGCCGCGACCAGCGCTTCGGCTTCGACTTTGGCGGCCACCGCAGCATCGCGCGGTGTTACGACGAACCGGTCGTAGCTCAGCAGGGCGAGGAATCCGCCGATCAACACGGCGACGAGAGTGAGAATGAACTGCTTCATGCGGAGGGCGTCGGTTGTCGGCGGGTGGTGCGGCCGCAAACGGCCGCGTGCGCGAAAGTCTGCGGCGGAGGATAGTCGATTCTCTGCCTGGCGGACGCGATGCATGCCCCGATCCCTATGCGCGGATCGGAGCCCCAGGCCGTCCACTCAGATCCGCGAATACATCCACGACACCATCTTCCCGTCGCGATATGGCATCACTCCGTGGAAGCTGCGCGGGTCGTCGTCGAACACCAGCGGCAGGAACCGGCGGTCGCCGTCCCACAGCGGCAGATCGAGGATGCGATCCACCGGCACCCATTCCAGCGTGCCTTCGGCATTGGTCTCGAAAGGCGTGCAGCTGTAGGCGGTGATCAGGAACAGGAACCCCAGCCAGTCCTCGCCGTGTTTGCCGAAGCCGGGCCAGCTGATGGTGCCGCGCAGCTGCAGTTCGTCGCATGCGATGCCGGCTTCTTCGTGGATCTCGCGACGCATGCCCGCGACCACGTCCTCGTCGCGTTCGATCTTGCCGCCCAGGCCGTTGTATTTGCCCAGATGCTGGTCGTCGGGTCGCGCGTTGCGATGGATCAGCAGCACCTGGCTGCGGTCGGGCGACAGCACGTAACCGAGGGTGGCGACGATCGGGGTGTAAGGCATGGGAGGCTTCCGTTGCGGGTCGTCATTATAGGGATCGGCCTGATCGGCTTGTCGCGTCGCTATCCGGAAGGCTGCGATGGGAGCAAAAGCAAATCCCCCCTGCCCCCCTTTTTCAAAGGGGGATCACTTCTGCTGAAGGATCCGGGCGCTTCTGTAGATCCGAGCGCTCCTGAAAGAACCGAACGCTTCGCCCCCTTTGAAAAAGGGGGCTACGGGGGATTTGCTCTTGCTCTTGTCCGACAGCAGAAACATTCAGACCACACGACCGCGCGCTGGGCACTAAAAAAAATCACACAGTCCGCGCCGTCGACAAACGCCGCAGCATCGACTTCAACGCCAGCGCCTTGACCGGCTTCGGCAACAGGCCCAGCCCGTGCTCCAGCGCGATGCGGCGTACGTCGCCGCTGTCGTCGGCGCTCAGGATCAAGGTCGGGCGCGCGCCGAAACGTTCGGCCAGACGGGCCTGCAGCGCGACGCCGGTGTCGCCGTCGTCCAGGCGGCTGTCGCCGAGGTGGTAGTCGAACAACCACAGCGTCGGATCGGCACCGCTCGCGAGCAACGCTTCCGCCTGCGCGCCGTCGCCCACAGCGTCGACGCGACAGTGCCAGCCGTCGAGAATCGCGCGCAGCGCGGCCAGCGCCTGCGGGTCGTTGTCGACGGCCAGCACGCGCAGGCCGTCCAGTCCGCCGGAGGCTGCGGGCACGGCATCCTGTCGCGGCGCCGCGACCGCCGGCAATGTCAGCGCGAACATCGTGCCGCGATCCATGCGGCTGCGCAGCCGCAGCGGCGCATCGATCAGTCTGGCGATCCGGTCGGCGATCGCCAGGCCAAGGCCCAGGCCCTGCCCCGCGGCGTTCTCGCCGCGCCGGAACTCCTCGAAGATCGCGGCCTGCTGCGATTCGTGGATTCCCGGACCGGTGTCGTGGACTTCGATCCGCAGTTGGCCTTGCGCGTGACGCACGCCGAAGAGCACACCGCCGCGCTCGGTATAGCGCACCGCATTGGCGAGGAAGTTCTGCAGCACGCGGCGCAGCAACTGCGGGTCTGTGTGCACCCAGGCGCGGGTGGCGCGGTAGCGGAAGCGCAGCCCGCGCTCGGCGGCCAGGGCGTGGAACTCGGACGCCAGCGGCTCCAGCACGTCGGCCAGCGGAAACGCGCGCGGCTGCGGCACCAGCCCGCCGGCCTCCAGCCGCGACATGTCGAGCAGGCCGGAGAGCAGATCGCCGGTGGAATCCAGCGCGCCGCGGATCTGCTGCGCGGTCGCGCGCTGCGCCGCCGCCGGAAGCTGCTCGACCAGCGCGTCGGTGAACAACTGCGCCGCGTGCAGCGGTTGCAGCAGATCGTGGCCGATCGCGGCGAGGAAGCGACTCTTGGCGTCGTTGGCGCGCTCGGCGTCGGCGCGGGCCTGATCCAACCGCGCGGTGCGATCGGCGACGCGCTGTTCCAGCGTCTCGTTGCTGCGGATCAGTTCGGCCTCGGCGCGGCGGAACGCGGTGACGTCGGTGAACGTGGCGACGAACCCGCCGCCGGGCATCGGGTTGCCGCGGATTTCTACGACAACGTCCTCGGCCGCATCGCCATCGGGAAAGATGCGCTCGCTGACGTAGGGCGTGCCGGCGTGCATATGACGCAGACGCTTCTCGACTTCTTCCTCGATCGGATACGCGCCCCAGCCGTGGCGCAGGTTGTAGCGCACCAGTTCGGCCACCGGCACGCCCACGCGCAGCAGCGATTCTGGATAACCGAACAATTCGGCATAGCGGCGGTTCCACGCGACCAGATGCAGGTCGCGATCGACGACGCTGATGCCCTGGCTCATGTTTTCCAGCGCCGCTTCGAGCAGCCGCTGGTTGAACCGCAGATCCTGCGAGGCTTCGCCGACGATCGCGGCGACGGTGTCGAAATCGCGGCCGGCCTCGCGGCGCGCGGCGTCCAGCAGCAGCCGCGCCGAAGCGGAGCCCAGCACCGCCGCGAGTTCGCGTTCCAGCCGCGCTTCCTGCAGCGCCGGCACCGCGCCGTCGACCGGCGCGCCCAGCAGCGCGGCGTCGACGGTCTCGCGCGGCAGGAACCGGCGACCGGCATCGCGCAGCGTATCGAGCGCCAGCCCGCGCGCGCCCATGCGCCGCGGGCCGGCCTGCCACCACGCGGTGGCGCGCGTGGAGGCGAACAGCGTGACGACGATGCCGGCGAACAGGCTCATGGTCACCGCGCGCCCCAGCCGGCTCCAGCCGGTCAGGCCGAAGAACGCGTCCGGCGCGAACAGCGACCAGCCGCCCGGGCCTTCGCGCAGCCACACGGTATCGAGCCCGCGCGCTTCCACCAGCGCCGGCACCAACAGCAGCCACATCCACAGCGCGACCGCCGCGGCGATGCCCAGCATCACCGCGCGCGGCGGCGTCTGTGGCCGCCACAGCGCAAACCCCAGTGCGGGCGCCAGCGCGCCCAGCGCCGAGAACGACAGCGCGCCGACATCGGCCAGCGCGTCGTTGCCGGCGATCAACCGGCTGTAGCCCCAGGCCAGCAGCACGATGGCGAGGATGCCGATGCGCCGTTGCACCAGCACCGCGCCGCGCAGGTCGGGCTGATCGGACGCTGCGGCAGCGGCACGGCGGCGACGCGGCGCCCACACGCCGCGCAGCCACAGCGGCGTGAGCCAGTGATTGCCGATCATGAGACTCAGCGTCACCGTGCTGACGATCACCATGCCGGTGCCGGCACTCAGGCCACCGAGGAACGCGAGCAACGCCAGGTCTTCGCGCCCCTGCGACAGCGGCAGCGCCAGCACGTACAGATCCGACGGCACGCCCTGCGCCCCGAGCAGCGCATCGCCCGCGCGCGCCAGCGGCAACACCGGAATCGCGATCAGCAGCAGATACAGCGGAAACAGCCAGCGCGCACGCAGCACGTGGCGCTCGTCGCGGCATTCCACCGCGCCGACATGGAACTGGTGCGGCAGCGTGAACATCGCCAGCCCGCCCAGCAGCACCAGCGGCGCGAATCCGGACAGATCGCCGGCCTGCGGCCGCAGCAGCTCGGTCGCGGACGGCGCCGCCGGCAGACCGAACGCGAAGATCCCGATCGCCAGCATCGCGCCCAGCTTGAGCAACGCCTCGAAGGCCATCGCCAGGATCAGTCCGCGATTGTGTTCCGCAGCGCTGGCGCTGCGGGTGCCGAACAGCATCGCGAATGCGGCCATCGCCAGCGCCACGTACAGCGCGCTGTCCTGCCAGGCCGGCACCTGCGCCGCATCGTCGCGGACCAGCAGCGCGAAGCTCATCGCCACCGCTTTCAACTGCAGCGCGATGTAGGGGACGATGCCGAGCACCGCGACGAAGGTGACCGCGGCCGCCAGCCAGCCGTCCTGCCCCAGGCGGCTGGCGACGAAATCCGCGATCGAGGTGCTGTTGCTTTCGCGCACCAGGCGCACCAGCCGCATCAGCAGGCCGATGCCGAACACGTACAGCAGCATGGTGCCGATGAAGGTCGGCGGCAGCGGCCAGCCGTAGCGCGCGGCCTGGGTGACGGTGCCGAAGAATGTCCAGGACGTGCAGTAGACCGCCAGCGAGAGCGCGTAGATGTCCGGCCAACGCCGCGCGAACGCCTGCGGCCGGCGTTCGCCGTAGATCGCGACCGCGAACATCATGCCCAGCCACGCAAGCCCGGCAAGGATCACGACGCCGCTGTTCAGCATCGCGCCGCGCTCATGGTTGCGCGCTCATGGCTTTGGGCTGGATGGCGGTGTTCGACATAACCCCGATGCGGACTGGCCTCGCTCGAACCGCGAGGATATCGCAGATCGGCATCCGCCCACCTCGAATGCAGGCGCCGCGCTTTTGTGGGAGCGACGCGAGTCGCGAGGCCCGCCCGCCTTCACTGACGACGATATTTGCCATCCACCGCCCCACGCACGCTCTTGGATTGCCGATGTCGTCGTGACCGCAGCCATGCGGGCTTCGCGACTCGCGTCGCTCCCACAAACAGAGGAGGACTCGATTGATCACAGCAATTTACGGGCTTCGCGCCTCCCGGCGCTCCTACAAAAAACAGCGGCGGATTTGCGTCCGCCGCTGTTTGGGATCTTTGACGGATTTGCGCTGCAATCAGAAATCGTAACGCGCGGTGAGCGTGTACTGGCGCGGCGGGCCGTAGAAACCGGTGAACACGCCCAGCGCGGCATTGAGGCTGTAGCCGGTGGTGAGATATTCCTCGTCGGCGAGGTTGCTGCCCTGCAGCGACAGCGTCCACGTGGTGTTGGGCTTCCAGATCACGCCTGCGTTGATCAGGCCGTAGCCGTCCTGGGTGATCGGCACGGCGCCGCTTCGAACGATTTCGGTGGTCGCGACCACATCGTCCTGATAGCTGTAACCGAGGCGAGCGGAGAGGTTGCCCATGCTGCCCAGTTCGGTGCGGTATTCCAGATTGACCGCACCGGAGAACTCGGGCGCGTTGGTGAAGGTCTGTTCGTCGGAGATATCCACGCCCAGGTACAGGAAGCGATCGTACTTGGTGTCGAGCCAGGCGAAGTTGCCCGACAGCAGCCAGTTCGCGCTCGGCAGCCACTGGTATTCGACTTCGACGCCGTTGACCGTGCCTTCGCCTGCGTTGGTGAAATCGCCGAAGAACGCGTCGTTGGTGCCGTCGCCGTTGCTGTCGTACGACGTGAACACCGACAGCTGGATGTCCTTGTACTTGTTGTGGAACGCCGAGACATTCAGGAACAGGCGCTGGTCGAGGAACGACATCTTGCTGCCGATCTCGTAGCTGTCGACCTGCTCGTCGTCGAACGGTTCGGCTGAACGCGGCACCGCGGTGGCCTGCGCGCGGATGTTGTAGCCGCCCGATTTGAAGCCGCGGGTGGCGAGGCCGTAGATCATGATGTCGTCGTTGACCTGGTAATCCAGCGAGACCTTCGGCGAAGTGTTCTTGAAATTGATGGTCTTGTCGAAATCGGCGGCGATCGGCGCGACCGGACGCAGCGTGGTGTAGGTGGCGTTGGTGTAGAAGCGGTTGAGCACGTCGGCGCGCTTGTCTTCGTCGGTGTAGCGGGCGCCGACGTCCAGCTTCAGGCGATCGGTCAGGTCGAAGGTCCAATCCGCGTACAACGCGACACTGTTGGTGAAGACATTGCCCTGGGTGTCGCCGAACACGATATTGAAGAAGTTGTTCAGCACCTGCCCGCCGGCGCGTCCGTCGAACTTGTACACGCCGATCACGCCGCGTGCGCGCCCGCCGCCATCGTAGTTCGCCTGCAGTTCGTGGGTGATCTGTTCGTCGGTGTAGAACGCCTTCACGTCGGCGATCTTGTTCGGCAGGGTGTCGAAGTCGATATTGGTTTCGGTATCCGACTCGCGCTTGGCGGCCACGTACTTGAAGGCCCAGCTGTCGTTCGGACGCCAGTTGACGGTGGCCGACACGCCCTTGATCTCGGTGTTGTTGATGTTAGGCATGCCGTTGCGCACGTCGTAACGGCTGTCCATCGGCGCGAAGGTCGGCGCGAAGCGGTTCGGCGCCAGCATCCGCGCGGCGCGCACGCCGGACTTGTCGTCGATCCAGTCGAACGCGAACTGCACGTCGAAATCGTCCCACGAATACGCGCCCAGGTTCATGCGAACAGCGTTGATTTCCTTGTCGCTGACCGGCTGGTCGTTGGTGATGTTCTCGCCGAAGCCGTCGCGATTGAGGCTGGCGACCGCAATTCGTCCGCGCAGGCCGCTGTCCTGGCCGAACAGCGAGCCGCCGATGGCGCCCTTCACGTCGAGCTGGCCGTAATTGCCGACGGTGAGCGAAGCGAAACCGTCGAGGTCTTCCGGCAGCGGCTTGGAGACGTACTTGATCGCGCCACCGATGGTGTTCTTGCCGTACAGCGTTCCCTGCGGACCGCGCAGGACTTCGACGCGGCCCACGTCGAAGACGTCGAGCAGCGCACCCTGCGGACGGGCGATATAGACGTCATCGAGATAGATGCCCACGCCCGGATCGACGCCCCACAGCGGATCGGACTGGCCGACGCCGCGGATGTAGGCGGTGACCGTGCTGCTGGAGCCGCGCGCGGCGTAGATGGTGAGGTTCGGCACCTGCGCGTCGAGATCGCTCAGGTCTTCGACGTTGAGCCTGTCCAGATTGTCCGCGGTGAACGCGGTGACCGCGACCGGCACGTCCTGCAGGGTTTCCTCGCGCTTGCGCGCGGTGACCACGATCGCATCGAGGGTGCCCTGTTCGGCTTGTGCATCGGCGGGCGTCTCCTGGGCGTACGCAAACGGCGCGCAGAGGCCAAGCGCCACCGCGAGACTCAGGCTGCTGTGCTTCAGGGCGGCGCGACGCAGCGCGGCCGGGGTCGGGAGGGCGACGGGATTCGTACGACGCATCGATCTGGTCCTCAATAGGGTAAAGCGCAAAGTGTGGTGCTCAACGAATGCACAGAGACGCTGCCGATACCCGGTTGGGCCGGCTGCGACGGGAACATTGCGGCAAGACTAGGCATCGCCGCCCGCGGCAGCACTTGTACCTTCGGACAATGGGCCGCGCATCGGCGGCTGCCGACACTGGCGACCTTCGTCGACCCTGCTTGCGCAGGCGCGGCATCGCGTTTCCGTCGTACTCGACACAAGTCGTACTCACCACGAGTCGTACTCATCACAACCAGGGATTCCTGCATGGCGGCCATCACATGTCCTTTCTGATCGTGCTGGCGGCGCTGTGCTTCCTGATGTTCGTGGCCTATCGCGGCTACAGCGTGATCCTGTTCGCACCGATCGCGGCGCTGGGCGCGGTGCTGCTGACCGACGCCTCGCTGGTCGCGCCGATGTTCACCGGCCTGTTCATGGACAAGATGGTCGGGTTCCTGAAGCTGTATTTCCCGGTGTTCCT
>JBKJTC010000164.1:0-5389 GCA_046590925.1 Lysobacteraceae bacterium
TGTGTTCTGGCTGTTCTGGATCACCGGCACCGAATTCAACGCGATGGCCTTCATCGGCATCCTGGTGCTGATGGGCGTGGTGGTGAACAACGGCATCGTGATGATCGAGCACATCAACAATCTGCGACGGCGCGGCATGTCGCGCACCGATGCGCTGGTGGAGGGCAGCCGCGAGCGGTTGCGCCCGATCCTGATGACGATGGGCACCGCGATCCTGGCGATGGTGCCGATCGCGCTGGGCCAGACCAAGATGGCCGGCGACGGCCCGCCGTACTTCCCGATGGCCCGCGCCATCGCCGGCGGACTGGCGTTCTCGACCGTGGTCAGCCTGCTGTTCCTGCCGACGATCTATGCAGTGCTGGACGATCTGGGCTCGGCCACCTCGCGCGTGATTGCGCGGGCGCGCGGCAAGCGCGGTGTTCCTGCCGCTGCGGTGGCGGCGATCAAGGCGGAGTGATCGATCGCAACCTGCGGGCATCAGGCTCGCGGGCGTGCGGTGTTGTAGGAGGGGCTTCAGCCCCGAGCATTTGCTCGATCTCGGCTTTACGTCAAAAGCTCGGGCCTGAAGGCCCTCCTACGCACGCAGGTTCCCACGTGCGCGGGAACAACGGCCGTTTGGACTGGCTTATCCCATGAGCTTGGCCAGCATCCTCGCGCCGCCGGTCCACACACCGATCGCGGTGCCGAGGCTGGTCAGGAAGAAATTCAGCAAGGTGCGCGCGACCCGGTTGCGCCACCAGCCTTTCACGGTCTGCACGTCGTCGCGCAGGGCCATGAAGTCGGCGTAGGTGGGTTTGCGCACCCAGGCTTCGACCAGCGCGCTCAACGTGCCCGAGGCCAGCGCCGGATGCAGCGGGGTGATCGGCGAGGCGAGGAACGCGGTGAGGATGCCCAGCGGATGGCCGCCGGCGATGGCGCAGCCGATCGCGCCGAGCGTGCCGGTGACCAGCACCCACTGCAGCACCAGGTCGCTGCCGACCTCGAAACCGCCGCGCCAGAATCCCCAGACGAAGCCGCCCAGCACGAAGAAGGCGAGCAGCAGGGTGAACCACGGGAACGACGACTTTTCCGCGACCGCTTCCAGTTGCAGGCGCAGCGCCGCGGGATCGCGGTCGTCTTCGGCCAGATGCTTCGCAAGCCCCTGCAGATGGCCGGCGCCGACCACCGCCAGCACTTCGCGCGCTGCGCCTGCGCCTTGTGCCGGGATCTCGCGCAGCCTCGCGGCCATGTATTGATCGCGCTCGGCGATGACGGTCTCGTACAGCGCCGGGCTGTCGGCGGCGAACTCGCTGAAGCTCGACTCCAGCATGTCGCCTTCCTTCAGGCCTTCGATCTGTTCGTCCGACACCTTCTCGTCGAAGAACAGCGATGCCATCAGGCCGCCCGACACCTTGGCGCGGCCCCACCAGCCCAGCCGCTGCATCGCGCGCTTGAACGTCAGGCCCACGTCGCGGTCGATCAGGTGCAGCGACAGCCCGCGCTCGCGCGCGTCCAGCACCGCCGCCTTGAGTTCCGCGCCGGGCTCGATGTCGAGCTGTTCGGCGAGCCGGCGCTGATAGGCCGCAAGCCCGAGATTCGCGGCGAACACCGCGGTCTTGCCTTCGCGCAGCACTTTCACCAGATCCAGCCGGGCGAGGGCATCGGGATCGGTCAGGGCCTGCGCGCGCTGCGGGTCCAGTTCGACCGCGATGGTGTCGTAATCGCCGCTGGCGATGGCCGCCCGCACCACATCGACGCTGGTCTTGGAGATGTGCGCGGTGCCCAGCAAGGTGTAGCGCACGCCGTCGCGCTCGACGATGGCGTGGGGCTGGTCTGCAAGGGTAGCGGGAAGATCCGTCGCGGCGGGAAGCGCATTCGCGGTCGGGAGATCTGCTGCGGTGTCGTCGGTCATCAATGGCGCCTGGCGAGCCGCGATCGGCTTCAGGCCGGATTGTCAGGCCCAGCGCAGGGCCAGCGCAACCGAATAGGCTGCGGTCGCGCAGAGGATTCCCCGGAACGGGATGCGGAACCAGTACACCCTGGCCAGGGCCAGCAGCGCCGCGAGAAACGCAAGCCCCAGCGCCAACAGGAACGGCGAGCCGAACAATACCGCGGGGCGTGCGATCGCCATGTAAGCGTAGAGCGCGCCGAACAACATCGCACCCAAGCTGTGACTGGCGTTGAAGCCGATCCAGGCATTCCACATCGTGATCTCGCGGGTCAGCAATGGCGACACTGCTTTCATCCGCGTTTCCAGTTCGGCATCGCGCGGCGAGAATGCGTTGCCGAAGAAGGTGTAGTAGAGATGGATGCCGCCCAGCGCGAAGACGATGCCCGCGCTGGCGGCGATCAATGACTGCGATGCATCGATCATGCCCATGCCCTCATGACCATGCCCTCAGGCGAAGCCGTAGGGCAGATTCGGCGAGGACACGATCCGCGTGCCCACCGGTTCGCTGCGCAGGAAACGCAAGGCGTCGGCGATCACGTCCGGATGCTCGGCGATGCGGTTGTGCCCATAGCCGCGGGTGCTGAGCATGCGCGCGCCGTGCCACAGCCGCGCATAGCGTTCGCCCTCCGACCACGGCACTTCACGGTCCTCCACGTCGTGCACGATCAGCGCCGGGCGGCCGATCAGCGGCGCGTTGCGGTGCGCTTGCAGGTCGTCGATCGGCACCCGCGTCTCGCGCTCGAAGAACATCGCGAGCCGCCGTCCGAAGGGGACGCCCAGCCACACCAGGCGGCTGAAGCGCTCCATCGCCGCCAGCGGATCGGCGGCGGGGGCGATCAGGATCGCGCGTTCGGCCGCCAGCCCGCGCGCCAGCGCTACCGCCGCCGCGGCGCCGCCCAGCGAATGGCCGAGCACCGCCGCCGCTGGACCGTAATGCTGACCCACCGCGAGCAGATGGCAGGCGAAATCCGGCAGCGTGGTGCGATGGCCGCCGCTCTTGCCGTGTCCGGCCTGGTCGAAGGCGACCACTGCGTAGCCCGCGGCCTGCAAGGGTTCGATCCACGGCGCGATGCGGGTGCCATGGCTGGACCAGCCGTGCGCGAACAGCACATAAGGCTGCTGCGTCGGATCGCCCCACTGATAGGTGGCGATCCCGATGCCGTCGACGGTCAGTCGCTCTTCGCGCGCGCCCGCGGTCGGCGCGCTGGCCGCGCGCTCGCGACTGGAGCGGAACGGCGTGCTGAAGATCCTTGCGGCGCGCACAAGGGTGGCCTCCGGCAACAGCCGCACACCGATCAGAAAACCGATGCGCGCAGCGTAAAGGATGAATAAATTACGAACGGTCGTGCTAATTCTGGCGAATGCGGAAGCCATGGCGAATCTCCGTGGGGAGGCGATCAGTCTTGGTGGGGCAGGGGCTGGGGTTGAGGCTGGACCAGATAGCCCAGCAGGAGCCGATCGAACATCCGCTGGCCGTGCGCGGTGGCGGCGTCGATGTCGGTGATCGCCATGTCGTGCTGGACAGCCAGCGCAATGGCGTTGATTTCGAAAGAGAATTGCCCGGCGTCCAGATCGCCGCGCAACTCGCCAGCGGCCATCGCCATGCCGATGGCGCGAACCAGTTCGCTGCGCCAGCGCTGGTGATGCATCAGCACCCGGTCGCGCAGCGGGCCGGGGCGGTCGTCGTACTCGCTGACTGCGGTCAGCAGCAGACAGCCGCCGCGATCCTGGCGCAGCCAGTCGAGCCAGTTGGCGAAGATCGCCCGCAGCCGGGGCAGGCCGCGGCCAGCCTTGAGCGCCGGGATCAGGGTGTGTTCGCCGAATCGCAGCGCCGCGGCGTCCAGCACCGCCAGTTGCAGATCTTCGCGCGAACCGAAATGGGCGAATACGCCACTTTTCGACATGCCCACCGTGTCCGCCAGCGGGCCGATCGACAGCCCTTCCAGTCCTGCCGATGCGGCGATCATGTAGGCGCGCTCCACGATCATGTCGCGAGTGGCGGCACCTTTGGAAGTGGGGGTGGCGGGTGTCATGACGCCTTTATAGAACGACCGTTCGTTTCTTTTCAACCGGCAGGCGACGAACGGTCGTGCGGAAATGGCGGATTGGAACTAGTCGCGATACCGCTTCAGAAGATCGCCGTAGGCATCGATCCGGCGGTCGCGCAGGAACGGCCAGATCCGGCGGACATGTTCGCTGCGCGCCATGTCCACGTCGGCCATCAGGATCGTCGGTTCGGCGCCGGCTTCGGCCAGGAATTCGCCCTGCGGCCCGAGGATATGGCTGTTGCCCCAGAAATCGATGCCGGCGGCATCCAGCGGCGACTGCTCATGGCCCACACGGTTACAGGACAGCACCGGCAGGCCGTTGGCGACCGCATGACCGCGGTGACTGAGGATCCACGCGCCGCGCTGGCGGTCTTTCTCGGCCAGTTCGTCGCCCGGATCCCAGCCGATCGCGGTCGGATACAGCAACAGTTCCGCGCCGGCCAAGGCCATCAGCCGCGCGGCTTCCGGGTACCACTGGTCCCAGCACACCAGCACGCCGAGGCGGCCAACAGACGTGTCGATCGGTTCGAAACCGAGGTCGCCGGGCGTGAAGTAGAACTTCTCGTAGAAGCCCGGATCGTCCGGGATATGCATCTTGCGGTACTTGCCGGCAGTGCTGCCGTCGGCGTCGAAGACCACCGCGGTGTTGTGGTACAGGCCGGCGGCGCGGCGCTCGAATAGCGAGCTCACCAGTACCACGCCGTATCGCTTCGCCAGCGCGGCCAGGCGTTCGGTGCTGGGCCCGGGAATCGGCTCCGCCAGGTCGAATTCGTCCACCGACTCGTGCTGGCAGAAGTAGGCGCCGTTGTGCAGTTCCTGCAGCAGTATCAGCTTCGCGCCGCGCTGCGCGGCTTCGCCGACGCGGGTTTCGATCATCGCCAGATTGGCCTCGGCGTTGCCGCGGCCCTGATCGACGATGGCCTTTTCCTGGATCAGCGCAACGGGCAGGGTTCTGGTTTTCATGGTGCGTCGCAACCTCTCGCGAAACAGATGTCGTAGGGCGGGCCCTGGCCCGCCATCGCAATATTGCCGTGGGAATCGTACGCCCGACGGAACGGCAGGCGTTCGGACTCAGCCCAGCACACCCTCGGGCAACTGCATCGTGATGCAGTGCAGGCTGCCGTTCTGCCAGATCAGCGGCCGGCACGGCACCGGCACGATGGCGCGGCCCGGGAAGGCCTCGGCCATCACTTCCTGCGCGCGCGCGTCGGCCACGTCGCCATACGACGGAATCAGCACCGCGCCGTTGACGATCAGGAAATTGGCGTAGCTGGCGGCGAGACGGCGGCCGTCGTCGAACACCGGCTTCGGCCACGGCAGCGCGAACAACCGGTACGGCGCGCCCTCGCGGGTGCGCAGTGCCGACAGCTCTGCGGCCATCGCCTGCAATTCCGGGTAATGGGTGTCGCTG
>JBKJTC010000197.1:0-3707 GCA_046590925.1 Lysobacteraceae bacterium
GCCTGGTCGACGTGGAAAAAATGCCGAAGCCGGCGCCAGCCTGCGCTACGCCGGTGATGGAGGGCATGAAGGTCTATACGCAGACGCGGCGCGCGCTTGACGCACAGCGCAACGTGATGGAATTCCTGCTGGTCAACCATCCTCTGGATTGCCCGATCTGCGACCAGGGAGGCGAGTGTGAGCTGCAGGACGTCTCGGTCGGCTACGGTCGTTCGGTCTCTCGGTACCAGGACCGCAAGCGCGTGCTTGCCGACGAAGACCTGGGCCCACTGGTGGCGACCGACATGACGCGTTGCATCCAGTGCACGCGCTGCGTCCGCTTCACCGCCGACATCGCCGGTACCTACGAACTGGGCGGCATGCAGCGCGGCGAGAATCTTCAGATCGGCACCTACGACGGCAAGCCGCTCACCACCGAACTGTCCGGCAACGTCATCGATGTGTGCCCGGTCGGTGCGCTGACCAACAAGGTGTTCCGCTTCCGCGCCCGCCCGTGGGAACTGATCGCCAAGGAATCGCTCGGCTATCACGACGCGCTGGGCAGCAATCTGTTCCTGCATGCGCGGCGCGGCGACGTGATGCGCTCGGTACCGCGCGACAACGAAGCGGTCAACGAATGCTGGCTGTCGGATCGCGACCGCTATTCGCACCAGGGTCTGTACGCCGAAGACCGTGCGACCAAACCGCTGATCCGCGTCGAAGACGGCGCGGATGGCGATTCGTTCCGCGAAGCCTCGTGGGAAGAAGCCCTGACCAAGGCTGCCGAGATCCTGCGCGCCAATCGCGGCGACGCGCTGGGCGTGCTTGCGCATCCGTCGACCTCGAACGAGGAGGGCGCCTTGCTCGCCCGTCTCGCCGACGCGCTGGGCACAGGCAACCTCGACCATCGCATCGCCCAGCACGATCTGTCGGACGGCGCGGTCGCCGCGCAGTTCGCGATGTCGGTCGCGGAGATCGGAACCGCCGACGCCATCGTCATCGTCGGCTCGAACCTGCGCCACGAACTGCCGCTGCTGCATCAGCGCCTGCTGCAGGCATCGAAGCGCGGCACGAAGATCCACGTCATCAACCCGGTCGACTTCGATTTCGCATTCCCGATCGCGTCGAAAACCATCGTGCCGCCGTCGCAGCTGGCGTCGGCGCTGGCGGGTTTCAAACTCGACAACGTCGCGAACATGGCCGTCATCGTCGGCGCCGTCGCCGAGAACGGCGTACACGCCGCCGCGATCCGCAAGGCTGCCGCCGATGTCGCAGCTGCGAACAACGCCGCACTGTGCCGCATTCCGCAGGGCGCCAATGCGCTCGGCCTCGCCCGGATGGGCGTGCTGCCGACCGCGCGCGATGCGCAGGCGATGCTGGGCGATGCCCGTGCGGCATACGTGCTGTACGGCATCGAGCCGGGCCTCGATTTCGCCGATCAGGCGCGCGCGCTGAAGGCACTGGGTGCGGCGAAAGTCGTGGCCTTCAGTCACTTCGCCTGCCGCTCCACGCGTGCGGTCGCCGATGTGATCCTGCCGATCGGCGCATTGCCGGAAATCGACGCCACGCTGACCAATCTCGACGGCCGCGATCAACGTGCGGTCGCCGGCGGCAAGCTGCCGGGCGATGCCCGTCCGGGCTGGCGCGTGCTGCGCGCGCTCGGCGGCGAACTCGGCGCGGGTGGTTTTGAATTCACGGGCTTTGAATTCACGGATCTCGCAGGTCTGCGCGCCAGCGTTTCGCCGCGCGCCGTGTCTGTCGCCGCATCGCCTGCACCTGTCGCGACCGGCGAGGGATTTGAACTGGCGGTTTCGCAGGCGATCTATCGCGTCGATGGCGTGACCCGTCGCGCGTCGGCGCTGCAGTCGCATCCCCTCAACGCCGGTCCTCGCATCGTGCTGCATCCTGCGGACGCCGCTGCCGCTTTGCTGGCCGATGGCGCGATGGCGAAGGTCGACAACGGCGTCGGCGCCGCCACGCTGCAGGTCGTCGTCGATGATCGCGTCGCCAAGGGGGCTGTCTGGGTCGAATCCGGCTACGGTGCGACCGCTGCGCTGAGTGGCGGCCGTGTCCGCGTGACCGGCGTCGCAGCGACGGGAGCCGCCGCATGAACATGCTGTTCGACGCGCTGCGCGACTGGCTGCTCGCGATGGGCACCACCGGCGCATTGCTGTGGATCGTGCTGAAGATCCTCGCGATCATGATGCCGGTCATCATCACCGTCGCTTTCTACGTGGTCTGGGAACGCAAGCTCATCGGTTGGATGCATGTCCGCCACGGCCCGATGTACGTGGGCTGGGGCCTCCTCCAGGCCTTCGCCGACGTGTTCAAACTGCTTTTCAAGGAAGTGATCCAGCCGAGCAGCGCGAACAAGCCGCTCTTCATCCTCGCCCCGCTGCTGGCGCTGGCTCCGGCGCTCGCAGCGTGGGCAGTGGTGCCGTTCGACGCCAGGCTGGTCCTTTCGAACGCCAACGCCGGCCTGCTGTATCTGCTGGCGATGACCTCGCTGGGCGTGTACGGCGTGATCCTCGCCGGCTGGGCGTCGAATTCCAAATACGCGTTTCTCGGCGCGATGCGCGCGGCCTCGCAGGTCGTTTCGTACGAGATCGCGATGGGCTTCGCGCTGGTCAGCGTACTGATGGCCGCCGGCAGTCTCAACATCACCGACATCGTGGTCGCGCAATCGGGCAACGCCGGTTTCTTCGAGTGGTTCTGGTTCCCGCTGCTGCCGATGTTCGTCGTGTACTTCGTGTCCGGCGTGGCCGAGACCAACCGCGCGCCGTTCGACGTGGTCGAGGGCGAATCCGAAATCGTCGCCGGGCACATGGTCGAGTACTCGGGTTCGCAGTTCTCGCTGTTTTTCCTGGCCGAATACGCCAACATGATCCTGGTCAGTTTCCTGACCGCGCTGTTCTTCCTCGGCGGCTGGCTCAGCCCGCTGCAGGGTTGGATCACGGCCGACGTGTCGCCGTGGGTCGACTGGATCTGGAAAGGCGGCTGGCCTTGGCTGTTTCTGAAGGTTTTCTTCTTCGCCAGCGTCTTCATCTGGTTCCGCGCCTCGTTCCCGCGCTATCGCTACGATCAGATCATGCGTCTTGGCTGGAAGGTCTTCATTCCGATCACCATCGCGTGGATTTTCGTTACCGCACTGCTGGTGTTCTTCGGCGTGTTCGAGAAGGGCGTGTGATGACCAGGATCGCTTCCTACCTCAAGAGCCTGCTGCTGCTGGAACTTTTCCAGGGCCTTGGCTTGACGTTGAAATATTTGTTCAAGCCGAAGTACACGCTGATGTACCCGATGGAAAAGACGCCGCAGTCGCCGCGTTTCCGCGGGCTGCACGCGCTGCGCCGCTATCCCAACGGCGAAGAGCGCTGCATCGCCTGCAAACTCTGCGAAGCGGTGTGTCCGGCGCTGGCGATCACCATCGACTCGGAGCAGCGCGCCGACGGCACCCGCCGCACCACGCGTTATGACATCGACCTGTTCAAATGCATCTACTGCGGGTTCTGCGAGGAATCCTGTCCGGTTGATTCCATCGTTGAAACGCATATCCACGAATACCACTTCGACCGGCGTGGCCAGAACATCGTGAACAAGTCGCAGCTGTTGGCCATCGGTGACCGCCTGGAGGCGGAAATCGCCGAGCGCCGCGCGGCCGATGCTCCGTTCCGTTGAGCACGTTCCACCGAGTCCGTTCCACTGAGTCCGTTCCATTGAGAGATGCGCAT
>JBKJTC010000027.1:0-9859 GCA_046590925.1 Lysobacteraceae bacterium
GTTGTAGGGCTCGAAACGGGCGATCTTGTCGCCGTCGCGGACTTCCACGGTTTTCAGGATGCGGATGAAACGTTTCGGCGCGTTCTGCTCGACGATGCCCGCGGACTGCAGCAGGAAGACGAACGGACCGGACGAACCGTCCATGATCGGCACTTCGGGCGCCGAAAGATCGATGTAGGCATTATCGACACCGAGCCCTGCGAGCGCGGACATCAGGTGCTCGACCGTCATCGCCTTGCCACCATCGTGCGACAGGCCGGTGCAGAGCATGGTTTCGGTGACGTAATCGGCACGGGCCGGGATCTCGGCCACCGGGTCGAGATCGACGCGACGGAACACGATGCCGGTATCGACCGGCGCCGGGCGCATGGTCAGATAGACCTTCTCTCCGCTGTGCAGGCCCACGCCGGTGGCGCGGATCATATTCTGCAGGGTGCGTTGCTGGGCCATGGTCGGTCGTGTGCCGGAAGGAATTCGGGGTGCCGGAAAGCGCGGAAATGCAGCGGTTTCGGCGGTAGCGGAGGGCGAGATTAGCACGCGGAACGCTGAACCTGAACGGAAGCGACAGACTGTTCCCGCACTGCAACATCGCGCTGCCGGGCCGCTACGGCAAAAGCCCGCCGGGCTTACAGGCCCGGCGGGAAAGGACACGTTGCCGACACACCGGCGGACAACCGGAGTGTCGCTGTATTGCATCGCCCTGCCCGGCCGGATGGCCGGGGGACGAGGATGGGATCCGGTCAGTCCGCCTGGCGACGCAGGAACGCCGGGATATCCAGATAGCTGCTGTCGCTGCCGAAATCGGCCGCTGCCGGCGTCGAAGCATCGCTGTGACCGCGGCCACGCAGGTTGGCGGCGATGCCGGCGCCCGGCGAGAAGCTCTCGGTTTCGTCGACCATCATGCCGGTGGTGCCGTCGCGACGGCCCTGGGTGTTGATCAACTGCACTTGAGGGCGACGCACCGGGGCGAAGGCTTCGTCGCGCTCGTTGCCGCGGACGGCCTGACGCGCCACCGAGCGGTTGAGGCCGGTGGCGACCACGGTCACCCGCACCTCGTCCTGCATGTCGGGGTCGAGCACGGTGCCGATGACCACGGTCGCGTCTTCCGAAGCGAAATTCTCGATGGTGCGGCCGACCTCGTCGAACTCGGCCATCGTGAAGTCCGGACCGGCGGTGATGTTGACCAGAATGCCGTTGGCGCCGGCGAGGTTGACGTCGTCGAGCAGCGGATTGTTGATCGCGCCTTCGGCGGCGGCCTGCGCGCGGTCGTCGCCGCGGGCGGTGCCGGTGCCCATCATCGCCAGACCCATCTCGCTCATCACCGTGCGCACGTCGGCGAAGTCGACGTTGATCAGGCCCGGACGCACGATCAGGTCGGCGATACCCTGCACCGCGCCCTGCAGCACGTCGTTGGCGGCGCGGAACGCCTGGATCATGGTGGCGTTCCTACCCAGCACCGTGATCAGCTTTTCGTTCGGGATCGTGATCAGCGAATCGCAGTGCTGCGACAGCTCTTCGATGCCTTTCAGCGCCACCTGCATGCGGCGACGGCCTTCGAACGGAAATGGTTTTGTGACGACGGCGACCGTGAGGATGCCCATCTCCTTCGCCAACTGCGCGACGACCGGCGCCGCGCCGGTGCCGGTGCCGCCGCCCATGCCGGCGGTGATGAACACCATGTCGGCGCCCTGCAGCGCGCCCATGATGCGTTCGCGATCTTCCAGCGCCGCCTGGCGGCCGACTTCCGGATTCGCGCCCGCGCCGAGACCCTTGGTGACGTTGGTACCCAACTGCAACTGCAGCTTGGCGCCGCAGTTCTTGATCGCCTGCGAATCCGTATTGGCGGTGATGAACTCAACGCCCTCGATGCTGCCGTTGACCATGTGCGCGACCGCGTTGCCGCCGCCGCCGCCCACGCCGACGACCTTGATGACCGCATTCGGCGCCATCTTTTCTACCAGTTCGAAATATGCCATGTCCGTGTCCTCGTCTAGTTATAAGTGTTGCTGTTGTCTGATCGTGTGTTGCAGTGAAACCGTTGCATCTCTCTCGATCGCATTCGTCCCGCAAGCCGAAATCCATCTCCCGCCAAACGCTAGAACTCCCCGCGATACCAATTCTTCAATTTGTTGAACAGGCCCACCGCGCGACCGGCCGGGATCACCGGGCGGCGCGGATGCTCGATCTGGCTGCCCATCAGCAGCAGACCCACGCCCGACGCATGCACCGGATTACCGACCACTTCGCCCAAGCCGGTGACGTGCTGCGGAATGCCCACGCGCACCGGCATCTGCAGCATTTCTTCCGCCAGTTCGATCACGCCTTCCATCTTCGACGCACCGCCGGTCAGCACCATGCCGGCGCGGACCAGTTCCTCGAAACCGGAGCGACGCAGCTCGGCCTGCACCATTTCGAAGATTTCCTCGTAGCGGCCCTGCACCGCCTGCGCCAGCGCATGGCGCGGCAGGCGACGCGGCGGGCGGTCGCCGACGCTCGGCACCTGGATGCTTTCTTCCGCAGTCGCCAGCTGCGCCAGCGCGCAGGCGTAGCGGACCTTGATCTGCTCGGCTTCCGGCGTGGGCGTGCGCAGCATGTGCGCGATGTCGTTGGTCACGTGATCGCCGGCGATCGGCAGCGATGCGGTGTGGCAGATCGCACCGTGCACGAACACCGCGATGTCGGTGGTGCCGGCGCCGATATCCACCAGCACCACGCCGAGCTCGCGCTCGTCGCTGGTCAGCACCGCGGTGCTGGAGGCCAGCGCGGAGAAGATCAGATCGTCCACCTGCAGACCGCAGCGCTGCACGCACTTGCTGATGTTGGCGGCGGCCGACTGCGCGCAGACCACGAGGTGCGCATGCACCTCGAGACGCACGCCGGTCATGCCCACCGGGTTGCGGATGCCTTCCTGCGAATCGTCCAGCACGTAGTCGCGCGGGATGGCATGCAGGATCTTCTGGTCGGCCGGGATCGCCACTGCCTTGGCCGCTTCGAGCACGCGGTCGAGGTCCATATAGCTGACCTCGCCGTCGCGGATCGGCACGATGCCGGGCGAATTGCGGCACTGCACGTGATTGCCGGAAATCGACGCGTAGACCGAACGGATCTCGCAGCCGGCCATCAGCTCGGCTTCCTCGATCGCGCGCTGGATCGACTGCACGGTGGATTCGATGTCGACCACGACGCCGCGCTTCAGCCCGCGCGATTCGTGCGTGCCGATGCCGATGACTTCGATGGGATTGCCCGGCGAATACTCGCCGACCAGCGCCACCACCTTCGATGTGCCGATGTCGAGGCCGACGATCAGCGATTTGTCGCCCTTGCGGTTCATGTCTTGTCCTGCACTTGCGTCGCAACGGCGGACGCGGGAACGAGCCCCTGCCACCGCAACGCGAAACCATTGGTGTAACGAAGATCGGCGCGATCCAGCCGCTGCCCGTCCCGCGTCGAGATCTGCGGCAGCAGTCGAGCGAAACGCGCGAGCCGCAGCCTGGCGTCGTCGCGTCCGATCAGCAGTTCTGCGCCGTTGGACAGCGTCAGCGACCAGCTGCCGCGACGATCGATGCGCAGCGTCCGCACGTCGAGACCGCCCGGCGCGAACATCGCCCGCGATTCGTTGTAGAGCGCGACGATGTCGGCGCTGCGCGATTCCGGCCCGTCGAAACGCGGCAGACCCTTGGGCACCGCCACGCCCTTGCTGGCGAAAATGCGGCCGCGCTCCGAGAGCAGGCGGTCGCTGCCCCACCATGCGAACGGGCGATGTTCGACCACATGCACCACCAGCACATCGGGCCACTGCTTGCGCACTTCCGCGCGTTCGACCCATGGCAATTTGGCCACGGACGCCTGCGCATCCGACAGACGCACGGCGAAGAACCCGCGCCGCGCGTGCGGCACCAGCGCCGCCTGCAGTTGCCGGTCGTCGACGCGCTGCAGATCGCCGACCACGCGCAGCGTGCGCAGCGGCCAACGCTCGGCGCCCGCCCAGCCCTGGATGACCGCCACCACCGGCAGGATCACCAGCGCCAGCGCCAGCAGCCACGCGACGAGTCGCAGGAAGGCATTCATCGGCCGCCCACCTCCGCTATCGTGGTTTCGAGAATCAGCCAGCACAGCGTTTCGAAATCGATGCCGATCTGGCGCGCGGCTTTCGGCACCAGCGAATGACTGGTCATGCCCGGCGCGGTGTTGATCTCGATCAGCTGAAAGCCCGACTGGGTTTCCAGGTGATCCCCGCTGCGGCCATCGCGCATCACGTCGACGCGGCCCCAACTGCTGCAGCCGGCGGCGCGGAACGCGCGCAGCGCGAGGTCGCGGATGGCGATCTCGTCGTCGCCATCGAGGCCTGGGCAAAGGTACTGGGTGTCGTCGGCGATGTATTTGGCGTGATAGTCGTACCACTCGCCGGCCGGCACGATGCGGATCGACGGCAGCGCGAGATCGCCGAAGATGCCGACGGTGAATTCGTCGCCGACCACCATCTGTTCCATCAGCAACTCACCGGCGTAACCCGCGGCGAAGGTTTCCGCCGGCGCGAGATCCACTTCGGCCAAGATGCGGAACACGCCAACGCTGGAACCTTCGCTCGACGGCTTCACGAACACCGGCAGACCCAGCGCGCGCGCGGCAGCGGTCATGTCGTCGCCATGGCGCAGACGCACAAATTTCGGCGTCGGCAAGCCCTCGCTGGCCCACACCTGCTTGGTGCGGATCTTGTCCAGCGTCAGCGCCGAGCCGAGCACGCCCGAGCCGGTGTATGGCACGCCGAGCGCGTCAAGTGCGCCTTGCAGCACGCCGTTCTCGCCGTCGCCGCCGTGCAGGATATTGAAGACGCGATCGAATCCGCCAGCGCGCAGTGCATCGATCAACGCCGGGATGCCGTCGACCGCATGCGCATCGACGCCGCGCGCGCGCAGCGCATCCAGCACGTTGCGGCCCGATTCCAGCGACACTTCGCGCTCGGCGCTGGTGCCGCCCATCAGCACGGCGACCCGGCCGAATGCGGCGGCATCCGCGATGCGCGGCGCGGGAATGGACGCCCTGGACATGGATGCGGTCACGGCTTCGCGTCCTCTGCAGCTTTGTGGGTGAATCCCTGCGTGGAAATCTGCTGCGCGGCAGCGCCGATATCGCCAGCGCCCATCATCATCAGCAGATCGCCGTCGCGCAGCACGTCGGGCAGCACGCTCGCCAGATCCGCGGCGCTGCCGACCACCACCGGATCGATGCGCCCGCGCGCGCGGATGCTGCGCGCCAGCGACTTGGCGTCGGCGCCGGCGATCGGCGCTTCGCCGGCCGGATAGACTTCGGTCAGCACCAGCGCATCGACGTTCGACAGCACCGCAGCGAAATCGTCGAACAGATCGCGGGTGCGGCTGTAACGATGCGGCTGGAACGCGACGACGAGGCGGCGCTCCGGCCAACCGCCGCGCGCGGCTTCGAACACCGCTTCGAGTTCTTTCGGATGATGGCCGTAGTCGTCGACCAGCTGTACTTTCGCGCCCTGCGCGGTCGTGAGCTCGCCGAGCAGATTGAACCGGCGGCCGATGCCCGCGAACTTTTCCAGCGCGCGCGCGATGGCTTCGGGCGCCACGCCCAGCTGCCAGCCGATGGTCGCCGCGGCCAGCGCGTTCTGCACGTTGTGGCGGCCGGGCAGCGCCAGCGTCGTCGGCGTGCGCGTGCCGTCGGGCAGGCACAGGGTGAAGCGCATCGCGCCGCCGGACTGCTCGACCTCTTCAGCGCGCACGTCGGCATGCGCGGCGAATCCATACGTGATGACGTGACGCGGCATGTCGACGGCGAGCGCCGCGACTTCCGGATCGTCGATGCACAGCACCGCAAGCCCGTAGAACGGCAGGCGGTGCAGGAATTCGGAGAACGCGGCCTGTACGCGCGCGAAGTCGCCGCCGTAGTTTTCGAGATGATCGGCGTCGATATTGGTGACGACCGCGATCTGCGGATTCAGACGCAGAAAGCTGCCGTCGCTCTCATCGGCTTCGGCCGCCAGCCAGTCGCCGCTGCCGAGCCGCGCATTGGCGCCGGCCGCGAGCAGCTGACCGCCGATCACGAAGGTCGGATCCAGTCCGCCCTCGCCCAGCACGCTCGCGGTGAGCGAGGTGGTCGTGGTCTTGCCGTGGGTGCCGGCGATGGCGATGCCGCGGCGGAAGCGCATCAGTTCGGCCAGCATTTCGGCGCGCGGCACCACCGGGATGCGCTGCGCGCGCGCTTCCATCCACTCGGGGTTGTCGCGCTTGATCGCGCTGGATACCACCACGCAGTCGGTGCCGAGCACATTGGCGGCGGCGTGGCCGCGGCAGACGGTGATGCCCAGCGATGCGAGACGGCGGGTGACCGCGTTGTCTGCATTGTCGGAACCGGACACCTGATAGCCCAGCGTGCACAGGACTTCGGCGATGCCGCTCATGCCGGCGCCGCCGATGCCGACGAAATGCACGCGCGGAAAGGCTTTCGACAGATCCTTGGTGTCGAGCAGACGGCGGATCATGCGTGGGGCTCCGGTTTTTTCACTGACTGTTGCGTGCCCACCTGCAGCACCGCATCGACGACGCGGTCGGCCGCATCGGGCATGGCGAGCGAACGCGCGGCGTCCGCCATCGCGAGGCGCTTCGCGGCGTCGCCGGCGAGTTCGCCCAGCGTCGTCGCGAGGCGTTCGGCGAGGGTCGCATCCTGTTTCAGCAACATCGCCGCGCCGCGCTCGACGAGATACCGCCCGTTCTTGGTCTGGTGGTCGTCGACCGCGGTCGGCAGCGGAATCAATACGCTGGCGACGCCGGCGGCGCAGACTTCCGCGAGCGTGAGCGCACCGGCGCGGCAGACGACGACATCGGCCCACGCGTAGGCCGCGGCCATGTCGGCGATGAAAGGCTCGACCGATGCTTCGACGCCGGCAGCGGCATAGGCGCGCTCGGCGTCTTCGCGCATCTTCTCGCCGCACTGGTGGCGGACTTCGATCTCCAGGCCCCGCAGCTGACGCAGCGCCTGCGGCATCGATTCGTTGAGCGCGCGCGCGCCCTGACTGCCGCCGAGCACCAGCAGATGCAAGGCGCCGCTGCGGCCTTCGAACCGTTCGCGCGGAGTCGGGATACCGCTGATCACGCTGCGCACCGGATTGCCGACCACGGTTTCCTTGCCCGGAAACGCATCCGGAAAACCGGTCAGCACGCGTCGCGCGAACTTCACCAGGACGCGATTGGTCATGCCCGGCGCGCGATTCTGTTCGTGCACCACCAGCGGAATGCCGGCCAGTGCGGCCGCGATGCCGCCCGGCCCGGCCGCGAAGCCGCCGAAGCTGATCACCGCGCGCGGACGATGCTTGCGCAGCACGCGCGCGGCGGCGCGGATCGCGGACAGCACACGCAGCGGCGCACGCACCAGCGTGCCGATGCCCTTGCCGCGCAGGCCGGAAATGGCGATGGTCTCGATCGCGATGCCATGCTGCGAAACCAGTCGCGTTTCCATGCCGCCGTCGGCGCCGAGCCACACCACCGGCACATCGCGCGCGCGCAGCGCAGCGGCGACCGCCAGCCCCGGGAAGATATGGCCGCCGGTGCCGCCGGCGAAAATCATCACCGGCGCAGCGGAAACGGATGTGTTCGACACGGACGTGCTCGAGACGGACGTGCTCGACACTGATGCGGCAGCGCTCATGCGCTCCTCCCGAATGTCGGCTCGACGCGATCGCGCAGACGGCTGGTGCCACGTACGCCCGTGGTCCGCGGATGGCTGCCCGACGCCGCGCCGCTGCCGGACGCGTGCGGCTGCGCCATGGACGGCACGCCCTGCGCCATCGACGGCACGCCGGCGGACGATTGCGTCGCTTCGCCGCGCAGGCGCGCGACCTGACGCTCGGCGCGGTCGAGTTCGTAGGAAATCCGCAGCAGCAGACCCAGCGCCGCGCAGGTGCCCAGCACGCTGGAACCGCCGTAGGAAATCAGCGGCAGGGTCAGGCCCTTGGTCGGCAGCATGCCCAGATTCACGCCGATCGACACGAAGCTCTGCAGCCCGACCAGCAGCGCCACGCCGAACGCGCAGTAGCCGGCGAAATGACGGCGCATCTCGACGCACTTCAGGCCCACCCAGAATGCGCGGCCGACCAGTACGGCGTACAGGCCGATCACCAGGCACACGCCGACGAAGCCGAGTTCCTCGGCGATCACCGCGAGGATGAAGTCGGTATGCGCTTCCGGCAGATACGCCAGTTTCTGCACCGAGCCGCCGAGACCCACGCCGAACCATTCGCCACGGCCCACCGCCATCAACGCGTTGGTGAGCTGGTAGCCGGTGTTGAACGGATCCTTCCACGGATCGAGGAACGAGGTGAGGCGGCTCACGCGGTAAGGCTCGGCGATCGCGACGACCGCCAGCAGTGGCAGGCCGAACAGCACCGGGCCGAACATCCGCGGCATGTGCACGCCGCCCAGCACCAGCATGCCTGCGGTGATCGCCAGGATCAGCGACAGCGAGCCGAAATCGGGCTGCATGACCAGCAGCGCGACCAGCACCACCGCGACGCCGAGCGGCTTGAGCATCGCGCCCCAGGTCGCATTCACTTCATCGCGGAAGCGCACGAGATAGCTGGCGAGCCAGACGATGTACATCAGCTTCACCGCTTCCACCACCTGGAAACCCATGATGCCGAAGTTCAACCAGCGCTTGGCGCCGTTGACGGTTTTGCCGATGCCCGGAACGAATACGAGGATCAGCAGCACGAAGCACAGCACCAGCATCAGCCGGTCCTGCTGCTCGATGCTCTTGAGCTCGGTGCGCATCAGCAGCCCGGCCACGCCGGCGCCGAGCACCAGGAACATCAGGTGCTTGATGAGGAAATAGTAGGGGCCGACATCGAGGCCTTCGCCGATCGCGATCGAACTGGACGCGACCATCACCACGCCGAGGCAGGCCAGCGCGATCGACGCGCCGAGCAACCACGGGTCGTAGCGGCCCGGCAACGCATCGAGACGCGTCGCCTGCTGGCCAAGACCGAAACGTGGAAGGGAAAGCCAATTCAGCATCAGCGGATCTTCAACGTGGCGAGACCGACCAGGACCAGAATCACCGAGATGATCCAGAAGCGCACGATCACGCGCGGCTCCGGCCAGCCCTTGAGCTCGAAGTGATGGTGGATGGGCGCCATCCGGAATACGCGCTTGCCGGTGAGCTTGAACGACGCGACCTGGATCATCACCGACAGCGTTTCGATGACGAAGATGCCGCCCATCAGCACCAGCACCAGTTCCTGGCGCACGATCACCGCGATGCAGCCGAGCACGGCGCCGAGCGCGAGCGCGCCGATGTCGCCCATGAACACCATCGCCGGATAGGTGTTGAACCACAGGAAGCCCAGGCCAGCGCCGGCGATGGCCGCGCAGATGATCACCAGTTCGCCGGCGCCGGGCACCGGCGGGATCTGCAGATAACTGGAGAACACCGCATTGCCGGAGGCGTAGGCGAAGACGCCCAGCGCGCACGCGACCAATACCGTCGGCATGATCGCCAGACCGTCGAGGCCGTCGGTGAGATTCACCGCGTTCGAGAACCCGACGATCCAGAAATACGCGATGAACACGAAGAAGATGGTGCCGCCGACGCCGACCAGCGGCAGCGCGACTTCCTTGAAGAACGGGATATAGAGCGTGGTCGCCGCGGGCGCATCCGCGGTGAAATACAGGAACAGGCCGGCGGCGAGGCCGCATACAGACTGCAGCGCGTACTTGGTGCGCGAGCGCATGCCGTTGGGATCGCGCTTGACGATCTTGATCCAGTCGTCCCACCAGCCGATGCAGCCGTAGGCGACCATCACCGCCAGCACCAGCCAGACGTAACGGTTGCGCAGATCGCC